>CACAAB010000001.1 GCA_902530325.1 uncultured SAR116 cluster alpha proteobacterium
ACTTACACTTAATGGGATTATGCAATGATAAAAACAAAAAGTTTATCTTCTAAAGAATTATTAAAATTTACATTAAAATCACTAGAAGATGATAAAGGGATAGATATTGTTAGCATTGATCTAATTGGAAGAAGTAGCATTGCAGATTATATGATAGTAGTAAGTGGAAATACTGTCAGACAAGTTACTGCTTTGGCAAACAACCTAACGAAAAAATATAAAGATATAGGCCTACGCTTATCGTCTCCTGAAGGTATGTCAAATGGAGATTGGGTTTTAATTGATGCAAATGATATTTTAGTTCATATTTTTCGACCAGAAGTAAGAGATTTTTATAGCTTAGAAAAAATGTGGGAAAAAAAACAAGATAATATATCAAGTGACGCAGTAAAAAAATAAAATGAAATATAGAATTTCAACAATTGGTAAAATTAAAAGTAATGACGAAGACTTGATTACTAGAAAATATCTTAATAGAATTAAAAATATTGAATTAAAACAATATGAAGTAAAAACAAAAAGTAAAGAAAAAAAATTAGATGAAGAAGCTGATAAGTTAATTAATTCAACACCTAAAAACGGTAAACTGATCTTATTAGATGAAGAAGGTGAAAATTTGTCTAGTTCAGACCTAGCAAAATTAATATTAAGTTGGAGCAATAATAATATAACAAGTGTGAATTTTGCGATTGGCGGTGCATTTGGAAATGGTGTGAAAATAAAAAAAACAGCAGATAAAATTATTGCTTTTGGTAAACTTACTTGGCCACATCAAATGGTTAAAATGATGATTGCTGAACAGATTTACAGAATAGAAACTATTATTCAAGGTCATCCTTACCATAAATAAGAATTTCTTAATGGATTTAATTGATGGAAAATAAACAAAAAAAACCAATCGTTTTATGTATAATGGATGGCTGGGGGATTAATGAAAATACTGAAAATAATGCTGTAGCATTAGCTAAAACTCCAAATGTAGATTTTTTAACTAAAACATTTCCATATTCAACCCTAGATGCTTCTGGTGAAGATGTTGGTCTGCCCATAGGTCAAGTAGGAAACTCTGAGGTTGGCCATATGAACCTTGGTTCTGGAAGAGTGGTACTACAAACTCTACCAAAGATAAACAAAGCTTTTGACAATAATGAGATAGAAAAAAATAACAATTTTCAGAATTTTTTGTCAAATCATAATAAAAATAAGACTGTCCATCTGCTCGGTTTGTGTAGTGATGGTGGAGTGCATTCTCATTCAAGCCATATTATTGAAATGTCAAAACTTCTAAAAAAAAATAATTGTAAAACTTGGATACACATTTTTTCAGATGGACGAGATTGTTCTCCAAAACAATTAGGCCAGCATATAAAAAAATTTGAAATGTCCCTCCCAAAAAATATTAAGATAGCCTCACTTGTAGGTAGATACTACTCAATGGATAGGGATAACAGATGGGAAAGAGTAAAAAAGGCTTTTGATCTTGTTGCATACGGGAAATATGACAGAAAGTTTTCTAATGCATCAGAAGGATTAGAAGAAGCGTATAAAAATAGTGAAACTGATGAATTTATTTCACCAACTCTGATTGGAAATTATAAAGGTTTTGAAGATGGTGATAGCTTAATCATGGTAAACTTTCGGGCAGACCGAGTTAGAGAATTATTAACAGCATTACTAGATCCAACATTTACAGAATTTGAAAAAGATATTAACACACCAATTTTATCAAATAATCTTGGAATGACAGAATATTCAACAGAATTATCAAAATTTATGAATTCTATTTTTGTAAAAGAAAATATTAAGGATTCACTTGGAGAGGTCATTTCGAGAGCTAATTTAAAACAACTGAGACTAGCTGAAACAGAAAAATATCCTCATGTTACTTTCTTTTTTAATGGAGGAAAGGAGACAGTTTACCCTGGCGAAACTAGGGTAATGATACCTTCACCTAAAATATCTACCTATGATTTACAACCTGAAATGTCCGCGGAGAAAGTTGAGGCTAAATTAATATCTTCTATAAAAAATAAAACTTATGATCTAATTGTTATTAATTTTGCAAATCCTGATATGGTTGGACATACAGGTAATTTAAAAGCAGCAATTAAAGCAGTTGAAACTGTTGATACAGCAATTGGAAACATAAAAGATACAATAATTAAATATGATGGTCTAATGTTATTAACCGCAGACCATGGAAACTGCGAAACTATGTTTGATGAAATAACGAACTTACCACATACTTCACATACATGTAATAAAGTTCCTTTGGTTCTCGTTTCTAAAAATAAGAATTATAAGTTAAGAGATGGAAGATTAGCTGATATTGCTCCAACAATTTTAGAACTTATTTCTATCAAATCACCTAAAAATATGAGCGGTAAATCACTTTTAATAAAATAACGTAATAATTAGATTTTTCTGTAGTTGATGAACTAAATATATTCTATATTATTACACTATGCTTTCAACTCAAATTAAGGCCTAATCAAATGATTAAAAAAATCTCTATTTATAAGATAAATTATAAGATTAATGTTTTTTTAGCATTTTTTTTGTTTTTTTATATATGTTTGAGTGAGCAAAATATAGTTAGAGCTGAAAATCGTCAAGAAACCTATAAACAGCTAAATCTTTTTGGTGATGTTTTTCAAAGAGTACAGGAACAATACGTAGAAGAAGTTACTGATAAGAAACTAATTGAATCTGCAATTTCAGGAATGCTTCAATCTCTTGATCCACACTCCTCTTATTTGAGTCCGGAATCATATAAAGATATGCAGGTAAAGACCAAAGGAAAATTTGGTGGCTTGGGCATTGAAATAACTATGGAAGATGGAGTGGTAAAAGTTGTCTCACCCATAGACGATACTCCAGCTGCTAACGCAGGTATGAAGTCGGGTGATTTAATTATTGGTATAAATGGAGAGTCAATTAGAGGACTTTCGATAAATGATGCAGTATCACAACTTCGAGGGCCTGTTGGAAGCAAGGTAGTTATAACTGTTGTCCGTGATAAAAAAGATCCTTTTGAAATTGAAATAATTAGAGACGTTATAAAAATAAGATCTGTTAGACATAACATTATTAAAAATATAGGTTACGTACGTTTAACCACTTTCTCTGACACAACAACTTCTGGTCTAGAAAAATCAATAGATGAAATTAAAAAGGAACTTGGAGAGAAATTTCAGGGTCTAATACTAGATTTAAGAAATAATCCAGGAGGTCTTTTAAACCAATCAATTTCAGTTACTGACTCTTTCTTAAACCAAGGGGAAATAGTATCAACCCAAGGAAGAAAAGATGATGATACTTCAAGAATTTTTGCAAAAAAAGGTGATATAATTGACGGCAAACCTATGATAGTTCTTATCAACAGTGGATCAGCATCTGCCAGCGAAATTGTAGCAGGAGCATTAAAAGACCATTCAAGAGCAATAATAGTTGGTACTCGTAGTTTTGGTAAAGGATCAGTTCAATCTATAATTCCTTTAGCAGGTAATGGAGCGATGAGACTTACAACAGCAAGATATTACACACCAAGTGGTATATCAATACAAGCCAAAGGTATTGAACCTGATATCATTGTAGAAGCTGGTATAACTGAGTTAACTAAAGAAATACCAGAAAATAGGCGAGAAGAAAATTTAAGAGGAGCCTTGGACAAAAAAGAAAAAGATACAAAAAAAGATAATGCTAACAAACCAGAATTAACTCCAGTTGAAAAACTTCTACAAGATAATCAAATATCTAGAGCGGTTGACCTTATAAGAGGAATTAATTTATTTAGTAATAAAAAGAAAACAACTTCTACAGCCAAAATGATAAAAAAACCAATCCAGAATAAATTTAGTAGTTTTAGCAATTGAATATAATAAAAAATAATATTCCTCTTTTAGAAAGACCTTATCGCGCTTGTGTTGGATTAATGGTTTTCAATAAAGATGGAAACGTATTTTGTGGACAAAGACTTGATAACAAAGCTGAAGCATGGCAATTACCACAAGGAGGTATAGATAAAGGAGAACTACCTATTGAAGCTGGATATCGAGAATTAAAAGAAGAGACTAGTATAATTAATGTTGAGTATGTTAGTGAATATCCAGAATGGTTGAATTATGATATTCCTTTACCATTGGCAGACAATCTTTGGGAAGGAAAGTACAGAGGGCAAACCCAAAAGTGGATCTTATTACATTTTATAGGTGAGGATATAGAAATAGATATTAATACTCATTATCCTGAGTTTAAAAACTGGGTTTGGCTTCACCCAGAATTATTACCTAAAAAAGCAATTTCATTTAAGAAAAATGTTTACAGAAAAATTAATGAAATATTTATTCCCATGATAAATAACTTTAACGCATCAAACTCTAATTAATTATTATGAAAAAAGAGATTAACTCAAATAACGAAAAACTTGTTAATAAAGTTTTTGAAATTCTGACGAAATTTAGAGATAACTCCCAAAAATTTGAAAATATATTTACTGAGCTTTTTGAAAAAGATTTTGAAGTACAGCTTAATGAAATAAGTAAACTTAAAGATGGATTATTAAAAGGTTTCATAATATCTGTAAAAGATTTATTTGATGTTAAGGGGTATCATACAAGAGGAGGAACTAAGTTTCTGAACCCCGACGTTTCTTTAAGTGATGCAGAATGTATCTCTAATATAAGAAAAGCTGGAGGTTTACTTCTTGGACATACAAATATGACTGAACTTGCCTACTCAGGTTTGGGTATGAATCCTCATTATGGAACTCCGGATAACCCTTTACATCCTGGCGCTGTGCCAGGTGGATCAACATCTGGTGGAGCTGTCTCAGTTGCCTTAGATTTGTCTGACATTGCTATTGGGACAGATACTGGAGGATCAACGAGAATACCAGCTGCCTTCACAGGAATTACAGGCTTTAAACCTACACAAGACAGAATATCAAGAGATGGGGTCCTTACCCTCTCCTCTAGCCTAGATAGTGTTGGATTAATGGCAAAAAACGTTGAACTTTGTAAACTTGGCTACTATGCAATGAGAAGAAAAGTAAATACTAAACAAGCGAAATTACAAAATAAAAATCCAAAATTAATAATTCCTTCTAATTTTGGATTTGAAAATATTGATACTGAAATTAAAGTTGCTTTTGACTTAGCTAAGAAAAAAATTATTGAAAGCGGATACGAAGTCATTGAAATGAATTTACCAATTCTAGATTCATACAAAAAAGTACCAATATGGCAGTTTGCATCAGTAGAATGTGCAACAGAATATTTTTATTTGTATGATGAAAAAAAACATTTAATTGATCCAAACGTATTAAGGCGAATAGAAAGAGCAAATGAAGTTATAGCTGTTGAATATAATTTATTACAAAAAATTAGAGCAAATTTAATAGAAAAATTTAATAATTTTTTAAAAAATAATTTTTTACTTATGCCAACTGTAACAATAAAACCACCTTTAGTAGAAAAATGTAAAGATAGTGAGTTCTATGATGAAGTAAATTTAATATCGTTAAGAAACACAACTTTAGCTAACTATATGAATGGTTGTAGTATTTCTATACCTTTTTTTGAAAACAAAAAGCCAATTGGAATAATGTTAAACGCGACAACAAATAAAGATGATTATCTTTTATATATAAGTTCTGATATAGAAAAAATCTTGAAAAAATAAATTAACCTATTTTATCTAAAACTGCCTTAATAAAAGAAGAATTTTTCATTGCAAGATCTACAATATTTTGATCGTTATCATTTTCTTGGGACTGAAAAGCTAGAAGTTTTTCTTCAAGAACTTGTTTATTTGCTTTATCAACCCTTTCAGCTCTTTCTGCTAATATTGTAACTGATGTTTCATTTATTTCAGCTATCCCTCCATCTATCATTAATTGCGACGAAATTTTATTATCACTAAAAATTTCAACTAAACCTCTATCTAGAGTGGATATAACTTTAGAATGTCTTGGAAGGGCACCAATTTGTCCATCTGATCCTGGTACGACAACCATTTCCACAGGTTCAGATACAATTATAGCTGAGGGTGTCACTATCTCTAAATTAGTTGTGTCTACCATTTTTACCTCATCTGAAAACGTTTAAAACACTATGCAGCATCTTTTGTTAGTTTCTTCGCTTTTTCTATTGCTTCTTCGATAGTACCTACCATATAAAAAGAAGCTTCTGGTAAATCATCATAGTCACCATCAGCAATTCCCTTAAATCCTTTTATAGTATCTTCTAAAGGCACTAAAACACCTGGCGAACCAGTGAAAACTTCAGCAACGTGGAATGGTTGAGATAAAAATCTTTGAATTTTTCTAGCTCTACTAACTACCAGTTTATCTTCTTCAGATAATTCATCCATACCTAAAATCGCAATGATATCTTGTAACGATTTATATTGTTGAAGAACTTCTTGAACTTTTCTTGCAACCTCATAATGCTCTTCACCAACAATTCTAGGATCTAGCATTCTTGAAGTTGAGTCTAATGGATCGACCGCAGGATAAATTCCTATTTCTGCTATCTGTCTTGATAAAACAGTAGTAGCGTCTAAGTGAGCAAATGATGTAGCAGGAGCGGGATCAGTTAAGTCATCTGCGGGAACATATATTGCTTGCACTGAAGTAATAGATCCTTTTGTTGTAGTCGTGATTCTTTCTTGAAGTGCTCCCATATCTGTAGCCAAAGTTGGTTGATATCCTACAGCAGATGGTATTCTTCCTAGTAAAGCAGAAACCTCAGATCCAGCCTGAGTAAATCTAAAAATATTATCAACGAAAAACAGAACATCCTGACCTTCTTGATCTCTAAAATATTCAGCTAACGTTAATCCTGTTAAAGCCACTCTTGCTCTAGCTCCTGGAGGCTCATTCATTTGACCATATACAAGTGCTGCTTTGGAGCCCGGGCCATCCGGAACTATAACTCCAGATTCTACCATTTCATGGAAAAGATCATTACCTTCTCTAGTTCTTTCACCAACACCCGCAAAAACAGAATATCCACCATGTGCTTTAGCTACGTTATTTATAAGCTCCATAATTAAAACTGTCTTACCAACACCAGCACCACCAAAAAGTCCAATTTTACCTCCTTTTGCATAAGGCGCTAAAAGATCAACCACTTTTATTCCTGTTACTAAAATGTCAGCAGAAGTGGATTGATCAACATATTCTGGAGCATCTCTATGAATAGGTAATGTTGTTTTGGACTTTACTGGCTTACCATCATCTACAGGATCACCAATTACATTAAGAATTCTTCCTAAAGTTTCTGGCCCAACAGGAACTGTAATTGGCGCACCTGTTTGAACAACGTCCATTCCACGAACTAAACCGTCCGTACTATCCATAGCTATTGTTCTTACTTCGTTTTCACCAAGATGCTGCGCTACTTCTAAAATTAGTTTTTGTCCATTATTATCTACCTGAAGAGCATCTAATATTTGAGGAAGATCTTCATCAAATTCAACATCAACCACAGCTCCAATAACCTGAGATATGTTGCCATTTTGTTTAGTGGACAGTTTTTTTGCCATAATGTTTCTCCATATTTATATTATAAGGCTTCTGCACCTGATATAATTTCAATTAATTCTTTGGTAATAACAGCTTGTCTTGTTCTATTATATTGTAGAGTTAAATTATCTATCATCTCTCCAGCATTCCTAGTAGCATTATCCATTGCAGTCATTCTAGCAGCTAGTTCACTTGCTGTACTTTCAATTTGAGAACTATACAATTGTGTAGCTAAATTACGAGGTAATAGATCATTCAATATTTCTTCTTCGCTTGGTTCAAATTCGTATATTGAACTAGAATCATTTTCATCGATCTCATCATTTTTAACTTCTACTGGTATAAGAGATTTAAAAGTTACTTCTTGGGTAATTGCAGAAACAAATTTATTAAAAATTACTCTACATACACCAAATTCATTATTATCAAATAAATCAATTATTTTTTTTGCTAAAACTTCGGCATCTGTATAATTAGGTTTTGCTGAATTTCCATCTATTTTTTCAACAAACAAGTCACCAAATTCTCTGTTGAGTGCATCAGCAGATTTTTTTCCAACCATAAGTAACTTAACATTTATGCCATCGTCTTTTAGTTTTTTAATTTCAAACCTAACTGTTCTTGTAATTGATCCATTAAAACCACCGCATAATCCTCTATCTGCAGAAAAAACAACTAATAAATGAGTTTTAATTTCTTCCTTGCCACTTAGTAGATATATAGAGTTTCCAATTGCTTTAGAAGAAATTTTAGATACAACACTGTCCATAAGAGAAGTGTATGGCCTCGAAGCTAATGCTTGCTCTTGAGCCTTACGTAATTTAGCAGCAGCAACCATCTTCATTGCTGATGTAATTTTTTGTGTAGACTTGACCGAACCAATTCTATTTTTAAGATCTTTTAAAGAAGGCATTAACCTAATCCTTACTTATTCAAATTATCTAAGCAAAATTCTTTACTAATTCGTCTAGTGTATCTTTAAGAGCCCTTTCAGTATCATCTGAAATAGCTTTATCTTTTCTTATTGATTCTAAAACATTAGAGCCCTTGGCATTTAGTGTTTGGATAAGTGACTGTTCGAACTCACCAATTTTTGGTGTTGGAATTTGATCTAAATATCCTTTCACTCCAGCAAAAATAACGGCTACCTGTTCTTCAACATCCATTGGAGAATATTGAGGTTGCTTTAGTAATTCAGTTAACCTTTCTCCCCTTGATAAAAGTTGTCTTGTTGATGCATCCATATCAGATGCAAATTGTGCGAAAGCAGCCATTTCTCGATATTGTGCTAGGTCTAGCTTGATAGTTCCAGCAACTTGTTTCATGGCTTTAATCTGAGCAGCTGATCCAACCCTAGAAACAGATAAACCTACATTAACAGCTGGCCTAATACCTTTATAAAAAAGTTCAGTTTCTAAAAAGATTTGACCATCTGTAATTGAAATAACATTAGTTGGAATAAATGCGGAAACGTCACCACCTTGTGTTTCAATTATTGGAAGGGCTGTTAGAGATCCAGATCCATTATCTCCGTTTAATTTTGCAGCTCTTTCAAGCAAGCGAGAATGTAGATAAAACACGTCACCAGGATAAGCTTCTCTTCCTGGGGGTCTCCTTAGAAGAAGAGACATTTGTCTGTAGGCAACCGCTTGTTTTGATAAATCGTCATAAACAACAACTGCATGCATTCCATTGTCTCTAAAAAATTCTCCCATAGCAGCAGCAGAGTAAGGTGCAAGAAATTGCATAGGAGCCGGATCAGACGCAGTAGCTGCTACAACAATCGAATATTCCAACGCCCCTCTTTCTTCCAAAGTTTTAACAATTTGCGCAACTGTAGATCTTTTTTGACCAACTGCTACATAAATACAAAACAGTTTTTTAGTATCGTCTTTACCAGCTTTATCGTTAGTACTCTTTTGATTTAGAAAGGTGTCTATTGCAATAGCTGTTTTACCTGTTTGCCTATCTCCAATAATAAGCTCTCTTTGACCTCTTCCCACAGGAATAAGCGAATCGATTGCTTTTAATCCAGTTTGCATAGGTTCGCTCACTGATTCTCTTGGCATAATACCTGGAGCTTTTGTCTCAACTCTTGATCTTTTGATGTTTTTAAGAGCACCTTTACCATCTATGGGATTACCAAGTGCATCAACAACTCTTCCTAAAAGGCCTTTACCTATCGGAACATCAACAATAGAACCAGTTCTTTTTACAATATCTCCTTCTCTAATTGTTTTATCACTTCCGAATATAACTACACCGACATTATCTCTTTCTAAGTTCAAAGCCATACCAGCAATACCACCAGGAAATTCTACCATTTCTCCTGCTTGGATCTGATCAAGTCCGTAAACACGAGCAATACCATCACCTACTGATAAAACTTTACCAACTTCAGTAACTTCAGCATCTGCGCCAAAATTTTCAATCTGATCTTTTAATATTGTTGATATTTCTGCTGCACGAATATCCATTAGTTTGTACCTCTCATAGCTATTTCAAGTCTATTTAATTTAGTTTGTAATGAGTTATCTATCATTTTTGAACCTATTTTAACAATAAGACCACCAATAAGACCTTCATCGACGCTTGTTGATAAAATTATTTTCTTTATACCTGTTGCTTCAGAAATCGCTGATACAACTTTTTTTTGTTGATTCTGATCAAGTGCAAATGATGATGTGACTTCAGCTTTAACTTCACCCCTAATTCTAGATACTTCTGATAAAAAGTCATCTATTACTTCATTGATTAATATTAATCTTCCATTATTTGCCAATGTTCCAAAAAATTTAGTAGTTAATTTTTGGGCTTTAGCTTTATTTAAAATTTTAAGTATTGAGTTTTGTTTATCATATTTAGAAATAGCGGGTGACTTGACAAAATTAGACAAGGAATCACTTTCTTCAAGCAACTTTTTTAGTTTCATAAAATCATCAACTATCTTTGTTAAAATCTTTTTTTCTTCAGCTAATTCGTATATAGCTTTAGCATATCTACCTGACAAACCAGATGAAACGCTCATCTTAATACTTCCTTTTAAGTAAATAAAATAATATGGATTGCTACCACAGCATTAATATCATTGCAAGTAACAAGGACATCAAATTAAATTAATTTTACATAAAAGAAAATGGGTCAATATCTATAGTTAATTTAACATGGTTTGGTGTATTGATTTTTCTTGTCCAATTCAAAATTACATCTTGAATATTCACATTTTTATCAGCTTTTATTAAAAATCTTCTTCTAAATCTACCTCTCAAAAAATATATTGGTGCTGGAGCAGGTCCAAAAATCTTAACATTTTTGAATAATGGAGCTAATTTCAATAATTCTGATGAAAAATTTTCTAATTTTCTTTCTAATCTCGATGACAATATTATAGATGCTAACCTACCATAAGGCGGCATATTAGCATATTGTCTTGACATTAACTCTTTATCAAAAAATTCATTTCGATTATTTTTGGCAATAGCATTTATAATTGGATTTTTACTATCATAAGTCTGAATAAGAACAACACCTTTATCTCCTTCTTTTTTTGAGTGTCTGCCTGATCTTCCAGAAACTTGTTGTAAAACCTGAAAAGTTCTCTCCGATGCTCTCAAATCACCACCAGACAATCCAACATCGCTATCGACAATACCAACCAATTTTAAATTTGGAAAATCATGACCTTTAGCAATCATCTGTGTTCCAATAATAATATCTACTTTATTATTTTTTATTATTTCAACTGTTTCATTAAGTATTTTATGATTATTCATAGTATCACTAGATAAAACTATCAATCTTGCCTGCGGAAAAGTTTCTTTAATTTCTTCTTCGATACGCTCAACTCCAGGACCACAAGCTTTAATCTGACCTTCAACACCACATTTCTTGCAGATGTTTTCAAATATTCTTGAATATCCACAATGGTGACAAACTAATATATTTTTTGATCTGTGCTCAACTAGCCAGGTATCACAATTAACACACTTAATTTTATCCCCACAAGAATTGCAAATTGATAATGGAGCATAACCTCTTCTGTTTAAAAATAATAAACTTTGTTCTTTATTTTTTAATTTGCTCTGTATTTCACCTACTAGTATGGGAGAAAGCCATTTTCCTTTTTCTGGTGGGGAAGCACTTAAATCAATAAGTTTGATATGAGGAAGAGTTGCACCAGTTGCTCTTTTTGGTAAAGTTAAATGAATATATTTACCATTTTTTGCATTGTAAAATGTTTCTAATGATGGTGTTGCAGAGGCTAAAACTATAGGAGCTGAAGATCTTTTAGATCTGTAGATAGCCATATCTCTAGCATTGTACCGAATGTTTTCTTCTTGTTTAAAAGCTTGCTCGTGTTCTTCATCAACTATAACTAAACCTAAATTCAAAATAGGTATCATTAACGCCGATCTTGCTCCTACTATAACTTTAGCTGATCCACTTAATGCAGATGACCAAATATTTTTCTTTTTTTTCTTTGTTATTTCAGAGTTCCAAACAAGTGGAGCAAAAGAAAATTTTTCAAAAAATCTTTTTTCCCAATCTGGTGTCAAAACTATTTCTGGGAGTAAAATTAGTGCTTGCTTACCCTGATCTAAACAAGTTCTAACTGTTTCAAAGTAAGTTTCAGTTTTACCAGAACCAGGGACCCCATCAAGTAAAAAACAATCTGATTTTGAATTTATAATAGAAGTATTAATTCTATCGACTGCAAGTTTTTGTTCTAAATTTAAAAATTCATAATTTTTTTTATTTTTTTCAGAATTTTTTAAAAAATTAGAATATAAATTGACTTTTTTGAAGACTTTCCTTTCTAAGATTAAGTGTTTTTGGACCATATCTTTCAAAATTGCTTTTGAAACACCTGTATTTTTAATAATATCAAATTGTGTCTTTCCATTATTTAAATTTGATAGAAAATCTAAAACTAATTTATGTTTGTTAGTAATTTTGATTTCTTTTAATTCATTTATAAAATTACTTTTATAAACTTTTTCATAATCCGGAGAAGTAATAGCTTCTATCGGAGATAATATCATTTTTAAAACTAGTCCTTTAAATACACAATACCAACTCGCTAAAAAGTTCATTAATTCAATTGAAGGCTTTGGTATTGGTTTAAGATCATAAACTTGAAGAATTGTTTTCAACTTTCTTTCAGGTATGGTTTTTGTACCATCACCAATGATTATACCAACAATTTTTCTTTTTCCAAAAGGAACCAATACGATTTGACCAACACTTAAATTGATATTTTCATCATCTAAAACGTAGTCAAATGGTTCGTTGAAAGGTCCACTAACTAAGACAGATACTTCTTTTGAATTTACATTTTTCATTTACTATCTTTATGAAATAAGTTTAAAGCTAAATATAGTTATATTTTTTAAATAGTGTATTATAATTATGATTATTAATATGTTTCAACTTCAAGAAAGTTCAAAGGATAAGAGATGCAATTATTTATAGACACTGCTGAAATAGAGGAAATTAAGTCGTTAAATATTACTAAATTAATTGATGGAGTTACTACTAACCCGTCTTTAATAGCTAAATCTGGCAGAAATATAATTAGTACTATTGAAGAAATTTGTAATGAAGTGTCAGGACCTGTGAGCGCAGAGGTTACCGCAACAGATTTTGATAGCATGTTATTAGAAGGTAAAAAACTCTCTTCAATTGCTCAAAATGTTGCAATTAAAGTCCCTCTAACATTTGACGGGTTAAGAGCGTGTAAAGCATTTTCTGACGATGGTATTATGGTTAATGTCACCTTATGTTTTAGTGCTGCTCAAGCCTTATTAGCTGCTAAAGCAGGCGCAACTTTTATATCTCCTTTTATAGGTAGATTAGATGACATTGGTGCTGATGGCATGAACTTAATATCTGAAATTACTGAGATCTATGATATTCATGGATTTGATACTAAAGTTCTTGCAGCATCAATAAGAAGTGTTCAAGACATTGTAGATTCTGCAAAGTTAGGTGCAGATGTTGCTACAGTACCACCAAAATTTTTAAAATCTATGTATAACCATCCTTTAACTGATAAAGGCTTATCAGATTTTCTATCCGATTGGAAAAAAACAGAACAATCAATTTTGTAATACATATGGAAGAATTGAGTAAAAATAGTATTTCTAAAAATGAAAATGATACAATTTTGTCCTGGATAAAATATCTAGAAACAATTCGTGGTTATGGGGAACATACCTTAGATGCTTATAAAAGAGACGTGTTAGAATTTTCAAATTTTTGTACTGACAAAAATTATGAATTTTTATCACCAGATAAATATATTTTTAGAGAATTTTTGTCAGTTTTATCTGAAAGACAATTATCTAAACCAACAGTCGCTAGAAAAGTATCTAGTTTAAAAAATTTTTACAAATTCCTTATACGAGATAAAATTATTTCTTCACTCGATATATCCATCTTTAAAAGTCCAAAACTTAAAAGATCATTTCCAAAGTCCATAGAGTCAAATCTATTAGCACAGGCTTTTGAATCAATTATGAATAATGAATCTGATCATTGGATTAATCTGCGTGACAGGGCAGTTTTACTTCTATTGTATGGCTCAGGTTTAAGAATAAGTGAGGCGTTATCCCTAAAAAGAAAAGACGCACCCAATGGGGAGTGGTTAAGAGTAAAAGGTAAAGGTAACAAATATCGAGATGTACCTCTTTTACCAATTATTTGTGAAGGAGTTAGGGAATATATAGATCATTGTCCATTTGATACTAATGGGGATGAGCCACTTTTTTTGGGAAAACGAGGAGGAGAATTATCTCCAAGAATTATTCAAAGAAGAGTAGAAAATCTGAGATATGAATTGGGCTTACCATCCCATACTACTCCTCATGCTTTACGACATGCATTCGCCACTCATTTATTATCTGGTGGGGCAGATTTAAGAGCTATACAACAATTGTTAGGCCACTCCAGCCTTTCAACCACCCAAAGATATACAGATGTAAACGAAGCAGAACTTTTGAGATTACATAAAGCAATACATCCACGCTCATAAAAAAAGGCGATTTAACATAATCAAATCGCCTCCTTGAAAAATCATTATATATCTGATTATAACAAATCAAACCTATCCATATTCATAACCTTATTCCAAGCTGCAATAAAGTCATTAATGAACTTCTCATGAGAGTCACTACATGCATATACTTCAGAAATTGCTCTTAGTTGAGAGTTTGAACCAAAAGCTAAATCCACACGAGTGGCAGTATTAATTTTTTCTGAAGTTGACCTGCTTACACCTTGATAAGTATTGCTGTTTATTGGCTTCCACTCAATACCCATATCAAGAAGATTTACAAAATAATCATTAGATAATTTACTTGTATCTTTTGAGAAAACGCCATGACCATCTGCACTAATACCAAGAGATCTTAGTCCCCCAATAAGAACAGTCATTTCTGGTGCGGTTAAACCCATTATCTGAGCTTTATCAAGCAACATTTCTTCAGGACTAATACCATAGTCTTCTTTTTGATAATTTCTAAATCCATCAACAACTGGCTCAAGAACCACAAATGAGTCAACGTCTGTTTTTTCTTGGGTTGCATCTCCTCTTCCTGGTGTGAAATCTAGACTTTGTCCTGATGCTTTTTCAATTCCGACATTTCCAGCAAGAACAATTACATCAGCAATAGATGCACCAGTTTTTTCAGATATTGATTTATATACATCTAGAATTTTGGATAGTTCGTTTGGTTTATTTACCTCCCAACTTCTTTGAGGTTCCAGACGAATACGAGCACCATTAGCTCCGCCACGCATATCTGTCCCTCTAAAAGTAGAAGCACTTGCCCATGCTGTCTCAACCATTTGCTTTGTAGACAATCCACTATCTGAAATTAGAGATTTGACTGCGCTGATATCATAGCTTTTGTTCCCAGCAGGGACTGGGTCTTGCCAGATCAACTCTTCTTCGGGAACTTCAGGTCCAAGATAACGAGTCTTTGGTCCCATATCACGATGTAGTAATTTAAACCATGCTCTAGCAAATGCATCCTGGAATTGATCTGGATTTTCATGAAATCTCTTTGAAATAACTTTGTAAGCAGGATCTTCCCTCATGGCCATGTCAGCAGTTGTCATCATTGTTGTAACTTTTTTTGACCCATCATGAGCATCTGGCGCCATGTCTTCTTCTTTAGGATTTATTGGATGCCATTGAAAGGCTCCTGCAGGACTTTTTACTAATTCCCACTCGTATCCAAATAGCAAGTCAAAATAGCCATTATCCCATTTTGTAGGGTTTGCAGTCCAAGCACCTTCAATTCCACTTGTTATAGTGTCGCTACCAAATCCTGTACCATAAGAGTTCTGCCACCCAAAACCCATTTGTTCTATTGGTGCACCTTCTGGCTCAGCACCAACATACTTATCTGGGTCAGATGCGCCATGTGCTTTTCCAAATGTATGACCACCAGCAGTAAGAGCAACTGTTTCTTCGTCATTCATTGCCATTCTTGCGAATGTCTCACGAATATCCCTTGCACTTGCTAAAGGATCAGGATTTCCGTCTGGACCTTGGGGATTAACATAAATTAATCCCATCTGAACCGCGCCAAGAGGCATTTCTAATTCACGATCGCCTGTATATCTTTTGTTTTCTAACCATTCGTTTTCTTGTCCCCAGTAAATATCCTCGGGTGGAGACCAGATATCTGCTCGTCCTCCACTAAAACCAAATGTTTTTCCGCCCATAGACTCAATGGCAACATTTCCAGTTAAAATAAAAAGATCAGCCCAACTAATTTTATTTCCATATTTTTGCTTGATTGGCCACAATAACCTTCTTGCCTTATCAAGGTTACCATTGTCAGGCCAGCTATTTAGTGGGGCAAATCTTTGGTCACCAGTTCCCCCGCCTCCACGTCCGTCACTGGTTCTGTATGTTCCAGCGGCATGCCATGTCATTCTAATAAAGAAAGGACCATAATGACCATAATCAGCCGGCCACCATTCCTGAGAGTCTGTCATCAAATCATGTAAATCTTTTTTTAAAGCCTGATAATCAAGTTTTTTGAATTCTTCTCTGTAATTAAAATCCAAACTCATTGGATTTGATCTCTTATCGTTTTGATGAAGTATACTTAGGTTAAGTTGGTTAGGCCACCAGTCACGATTAGTTGTGCTTACACCACTGTTTGTTGTGACTGAACCGTGCATCACTGGACATTTGCCGATATCATCCATTAGGAATCCTTTCTGAAATCTTATTAAATTGTATATATTTAAAAATATGAAGTGAGCTTATTTATGTCAAGTAGTTTAGAACGATTTTAAAGTAAAAAAATCAAATTTGCTTCTTAATTTTTATTAATACCTCAACACCGTTATTAAGATAACCTTGAGGAATTTTTGGAAGCTTGCGTAAGTTAACTTCATCATTTTCAATATCAATTAATTCACCCGTTTCTTCGTCTAAAAAATGATGGTGCTGATTTATGTTTGTGTCAAAAATAGCTGTGTCTTTGGAAGATTCAACTTGTTTAATAAGACCACAATTTCTAAATTTTTTAAGACAATTATAAATTGTAGCTATAGACATTGAATTACCCGAAGAATTTATTTCGTTTTGTAGATTTTCAGCAGTAAAATGTCTATTAATACCATCTAAAAGGATGTCTGCAATTATCATCCTCTGTTTAGTAGGTCTTAGACCAGCTTTCCTTAATTTTTCTTTATTATTCATGAGATAATTATTACACTAATTGATAGTAATTCTCAATAAACAATTAATTTATTGTATTATTGACCCTTTTTGTTCATTCAAGCTTTACGTAAGTCAAATAAAATGTGATCTTCTTCATATTAAGAGGAGAAAATATGTCAAGGCCATGTGATCTAGATGCTATAGAAGCAAGAAGGTTAATTGGAAACAAAAAACTTTCACCATTAGAGCTAACAAAGAGTTGTATTGAGCAAATAGAAAAATTAAACCCTTCTATAAATGCAGTTGTAGCAATTAATAATGCAGATGTTCTAAAACAGGCAAAAAAAGCTGAAGATGATGTAATGTCTGGATCAGAACTAGGTTTACTTCATGGTTTACCCGTTGGCATAAAAGATTTAAATATTGTTAAAAATCTCCGCTCAACATCTGGGTCTAAAATCTATGAAAATAGAATTCCTGAAAGTGATGACACTATAGTTGAGGATATTAGAGGTGAAGGTGCAATAATTTTTTGTAAGACAAACACACCAGAATTTGGTGCAGGTGGTAATACAAAAAATTTTGTATATGGTGCTACTTCTAATCCATTTGATCTAACAAAAACTCCTGCAGGTTCTTCTGGTGGAAGCGCTGCAGCTTTAGCCTGTAACATGATGCCATTGGCTAATGGTAGTGATTATGGAGGAAGCCTCAGGACCCCTGCTGGGTTTTGTGGTGTTAATGGTTTTAGGCCTTCTCCGGGTTTGGTACCGGCAACTGAAGCTGCTGTAGGTTTGAACCCTTTTTCAGTTCAAGGCCCAATGGGCAGAAGTGTGTCGGACACTTATTTACTATTACAAGCTCAAGCAAATTTAAATAGAATAGATCCGTTCTCAAGTTTTGATAGTATTTCAATGCCTCAAGAATTGATTGGGGCAGACCTATCAAATATAAAAATGGCATACTCAGCTGATCTTGGATGTGCTCCAGTAGACAATGAGATTAAATCAATTTTTCTTGATAAGGTAAGTACTTTTAAAAGTAATTTTCTAAAGTCAGAGCAAGCTGAACCAGATTTTTTAGATGTGCATAATTGCTTTGAAGTCATACGAGGATTTAACTATGTTGCGTCACATAAAGAAAGATTCGATAATTCAAAAGATTTGTTGGGGCCAAATGTAATTGATAATGTTGAAAGAGGATTAAAGTACTCTCTTTCAGATGTATCATGGGCTCATGTGATGCAAACAAAAATTTACAGAAACTTTCGTAATTTTTTTAATGAATATGATGTTCTGATTTGTCCTGCTGCATCAGTTTCTCCATATCCGCATAAACAATTATTTGTTGATGAAATTAATGGAGAGAAAATGCCAACTTATATGAGGTGGTTATCACTTAGCTATGCAACCACAATGGCAATCCCTTGTGTTTGGGCATTGCCATGTGGATTAGATCATCAACAAATGCCCTTCGGAATTCAATTAATTGCGCCCGCTGGAAAAGATATAGATTTATCTGAGATTGCAAAAAGTTTGGAGTCAATTTTAATTAAAAATGAAGCTACTAAAAGGCCAGTTCCACAAATAGTTTAAGGTTTAAAAATGATTGAGACAAGATTAGATAAAAATTTCAAAATTAAAGGTTTTTTTGATGAGGAAACATCCACTATCAGTTATGTCGTTTATGACATGACTTCAAAAAAATGCGCCGTAATAGATAGTGTTTTAGATTTTGATTTTTCATCAGGTACAATAGATTATTATAATGCAGAAAAAATTATTTCTTTTATTGAGAAGATGAAATTAGATCTTGAGTGGCTTATCGAAACACACGTTCACGCAGATCACTTGTCTGCATCTCCCTATATCCAGAAAAAATTAGGTGGGAAAATTGGTATATCTGAAAAAATCTCCGATATACAAAATATTTTTGGTAAAACATTTAATGCTGGGACAGAATTTCAAAAGGATGGTAGTCAGTTTGATAGATTATTTAAAGATAATGATGAATACAAAATTGGAAGTATAAAATGTAGAGTAATCAATACTCCAGGCCATACACCAGCTTGTACCGCACATGTGATTGGAAATTCTATTTTTGTAGGAGACACCTTATTTATGCCAGATCTTGGTAGTGCCAGAGCTGATTTTCCTGGTGGGGACGCTCGTGAACTTTATAGATCGATTCAAAAAATTTTGAGCTATCCAGAGGATACCTTAATTTTTGTTTGCCATGATTATCCACCGACTTCACGAAAAGTAGAGTGGGTTACAACGGTGGGTGAGCAGAAAAAAAAGAATATTCATGTAAAGACTTCAATTGGAGAAGATGAGTTTGTTAAAGTAAGAGAGGCAAGAGACAAAACATTAAATATGCCTAAACTCATAATACCATCAATTCAAGTAAATATGAGAGCTGGTAACCTACCACCCGCAGAGGACAGTGGAGATGTCTTTATCAAGGTGCCAATTAATAGCATGAAAAATTTAGTCTAATTCTTTTAAAACAGATTGAACAATTTCAAAAATTTTGTCTATATCATGATTTTCTGCAATTAAAGGAGGAGAGAATGCAAGTGTATCTCCTGTCACTCTTAGCATTAAACCCTTATGCCAAGCTTTTTTCATAGCTTCATATCCTCTAGCGCCTACAGATCCTGGCCTTGGAGCAACTTCTATTGCAGCTACTAAACCTAAATTTCTTATATCAATTACATTTTTATCATTTTTAAGCTGGTGAACGATATTCTCTAAATATTTAGCTGTTTTACCAGCCTTATTGAACAAGTCCTCATCTCTATAAATATCTAGTGCAGCAAGACCAGCGGCTGATGCAATAGGATGTCCTGAATATGTATATCCATGAAAAAGTTCTATGGGCATATCTGCTTCGTCCATCATGGTATCATAAATCTCCTTAGACACTACAGCAGCACCCATAGGAATAATTCCATTAGTGATTGCCTTCGCACAAGAAATAATATCAGGAGTAACTCCAAAATACTCAGAAGCTGTTGCTTTTCCAAGGCGCCCAAAACCAGTTATAACTTCATCAAAAATTAATAAAATGTCGTGTTTATCACATATTTCTCTTAGTCTTTTTAAATAATTTTTTGGAGGCGGTAAAACTCCAGTAGAACCTGCTACAGGCTCTACAATCACAGAAGCAATATTGGATGCATCATGAAGTGCAATAATGTCTTCTAATGTATCTGCCAAATAGTCACCATGTTCAGGTGAACCTTTAGAAAATCTATTCTTTTCTGGAAGAAATGTATGGGATATATGATCTACGCCCGTTAGCAATGATCCAAAATATTGTCTGTTTCTTGGCATTCCACCAACTGAAATTCCACCAAATCCGACACCATGGTAGCCTCTTTCCCGACCAATTAATCTTGTCTTAGTTCCTTTGCCTCTAGCACGATGATAAGCTAAAGCTATTTTAAGAGTACTATCAACAGCTTCAGAACCAGAGTTTGTAAAAAAAACATGGTCTAAACCTTTTGGAAATATATCAGCGACACGACTTGCAAGTTCAAAAGATTTTGGATGACCATATTGAAAACTTGGAGCAAAATCCAAAGTTGCTGCTTGCTCAGAAATAGCAGATGTTATTTCTGGTCTATTATGTCCTGCATTAACACACCACAATCCGGCTGCACTATCTAAAATATCTTGCCCAGTTTCACTTTTGTAATACATACCATCAGCTGCAACAACCATTCTGGGATCTTTCTTGAAATCCCTATTAGCCGTAAATGGCATCCAGTAAGATTCTAAATTATTTAATCTTTTCATTATAAATCTCCGAGAGCTAAATCTTACAACTCACTATTCAACTATTTTGACAACATGTATTAATAACGTCAAGTTAATGATTTTTTAATTAGAAAAATTGATCATTAATATCTCCAAGACTTGGAGCAGAGGCTCTTTTTTGGTCTTTTCTAAATTGCATATCTACAGGTATAGGAAGAGCAGGAATTTCTTGACCTAAATTATTTATGATTTTGTTTTCAAAAATCTTTCTAACTTTAAAGTGGTTGTCATTGATTGCTTCTTCAATTGATTTAACAATTGAGCAGCAACAATCTGCTTTGTTAAATACATCAATCCAGTAATTTTTTTCTTTTTGTCCAATAATTTTTCTAATTTCTTCAATGACCTTCTCTTGATCATTCTGCACTTTAATAAATTTTTTTGGGAGTTCTATTGCCTCACAAAACTTATTCCAAAATCTATCCTCTAAAGGCGCTGCAGCTACATAACTTCCATCACTTGTTTTGTAGATATTATATCTAGGAGAACCTCCTGATAAAACTCCATCACTATTGCCTGGCCATTTGTTATGAGCAAACCCAGAACCTAAACCCCAAAACATAAAAGGAAAAAGATTTTCTGTCATAGATAGATCAATATATGAGCCTTCTTTATTTAAGTCCCTTTTTCTTAATGCTAATAAGATATTAATTACAGCCGGATAAGATCCGCCCGCTATATCTGCTACAAGTGCTGGCGGTACAACGGTATCATTTTCTCTACCCATGCTTATACTCAGAAGACCTGCATTACCTATATAGTTAAGATCATGGCCAGCAACCATACTTTTTGGTCCATATTGACCATAACCTGTGATAGAGACATAAATTATGTCTTGGTTAATTTTTTTTATACTTTCGTAATCTAATCCCAGTCTTTTCATTACGCCAGGCCTGAATTGTTCAATTATAATGTCAGCTTCTTTTAAAATTGGTATCAAGATTTTAAGATTTTTAGGATCTTTTAAATCAAGAGATAAACTTTTTTTACCTCTATTAAGCAAAGAAAAAGACACACTTTGTTCACCCCATTGAGGATTAGACAATCTTATTTCATCACCAACACCAGGTTTTTCAATCTTAATTACCTCTGCTCCTGTTTCTGATAAGAACAAGCTTGCAAGTGGTCCAGGTAAGAGAGTTGAAAAATCTATTACTTTTATGCCCTCTAAGGATCCTTTTAATACTTCTTTCATAATGAATTCCTAAAATTTAATTTATACCAAACCTCTTTGACTTAAATTTTTAATCATTGAAGATATGCCAAACTCCCACTGTGGACAAGCTGTGGATAAATTCACATAATTTACTAATTCGCCCAAATTAGGCTCTGAAATAGTTACCTTATCACCAATTTTATGAGTAAATCCCTCACCTACGACGTCTCTATCTTCAGTTGGGGCAAATAGGGTTCCTAAAAATAACATAAAACCATCTGGATATTGATGATGTCTTCCAATTGTTTGATTTACCAAATCTTCTGGATCTCTGCTTATTTCTGACATAGAGCTTGAACCATTTAATATATACCCTTCTTCGCCTTCTACTTTTAATGTAATATGAGCTGATTTCATATCATCTAGTGAATAAGTATCATCAAAAATTCTTATAAAGGGTCCAATTGAACAAGAGGCGTTATTGTCTTTAGCTTTGCCCAAAAGAAGAGCCGAACGCCCTTCAACATCTCTTAAGTTAACATCGTTACCAAGAGTAGCTCCTTTGATTATGCCTTTGCTGTTAACCGCTAAAACGATTTCTGGTTCAGGATTATTCCAATTTGAAATGGGATTTAGACCCACTTCTGATCCAAAACCAACTGATGATAAAGTCTGAGCTTTAGTAAAAACTTCAGCATCTTTACCAATTCCAACCTCTAAGTATTGTGACCATAAACCTTCTTTAATAAGTGCATTTTTAACTTCAATAGCTTTTTCTGACCCAGGAATAATATTTTGCAGACTGTCACCAATCAATCCACCAATATGATTTCTAAGACTTTCTGCTTTTTTAGGATCACCTGCTGCTCTTTCTTCAATTACTCTTTCAACCATTGATTTAGCAAATGTTACACCGCATGCTTTAATTGCTTGAAAATCACAGGGGGCAAGTAGGTGATATTCTGAATTTTTTTTAAAGCTTAATTCAAACAATTCTTCAACTGAAATTAATTTTACACCTTGAACGTTATTTAAATATTTTTTTATATCTTCTAATTCAAGCAAATCTCTTACAGTGGGGATCTCTTTGGATGTAATGTCATATACATTTCCATCTTTTATTTTAATTAAACATGGTCCATTTTTCCAATTGTCCCATATTCGTCCAATAAAACATCCCTTTGAGTAATCCATTCAGCTCTCCTTAAAAAACTACTGATGATAATATAAATGAAAATTTGAATATTTAAATTTAATTATATAGTGTTTAATTTTATTTACTTTTAAGAGGTTTTGTAATGAGTGCTTTTTTTGAATTAAGAATTTATCAAATTGCTCCTGGAAAAATGAATGAATGGGTTTCGTTTATGGAGAAAACTATAATGCCTTTTCAAGTAGAAAAAGGTATGGTTATACATGGCAGTTTTGTAATGGATAGTTCAGACCAATTCGCTTTAGAGAATGGTGAACGTGTAATGAATTCTGAACAAAAAGGAAATAAATATGTCTGGATTAGAAGATTTGAAAATCAAGATGAAAAAGTAAAACTTTACAAGGCTGTTTATGAAAGCAAAGAGTGGTTAGAAAATATTGCTCCAACAGTCGCAAAACTTGTAGATAGGAATTCTATACTTGTTCAGAACTTAAGTTCCACTCCACTATCTGTAATGAAATAAATAGGATAAATTTTTTGATACAATTATATGGTAGAAGAAATTCAATAAACGTCCAAAAGGTTTCATGGACTCTTTGCGAACTTAATCTTGAATTTAAATGGCATGATGAGCATGGAAAGTTTGGAAAAGTTAACGTAGAAAATTATGAAAAAATAAATCCGCAACTTATCGTCCCAACTTTAGATCACAACGGATCTATAATTAAGCAGTCAAATGCGATTGTGAGATACTTATATAGAAAATATACAGATGTATATGAAATTTCTAAAGACGAAGATATTGCAATTGCTGAGTCATGGATGGAATTTCAAACAACTGATTTGCAACTAAATATGACACCTATATTTTGGGGGTTAGTTAGAAATCCACCAGAAGATCGTGATCAAGAACTGATTGATAAAAATATTATTTTATTAAATAAAAAGTTTGAAATTTTTGATAAATTTTTAGAAGATCATGAATATATTTTAAATAATAAATTTGGTATGTCAGATATTATAATGGGCGCTGCTTCTTATAGATACCTTTCTTTACCTATTGAACGCCCAAATCTTTTAAACTTAAAAAGTTGGTATGATAAAATAAGTAACCGTGATTGTTTTAAAAAAAATATTCTTGGTACTTTTGGATAAAATTATATTCATATATGTCTAAATTAATTTTAATACGTCATGCTAAATCTGATTGGAGTGTTAATGTTAATGATCTTCAAAGGGGTTTGAATAAAAGAGGTTATAATTCTTGTAGAGTTATTTCTAAAGAACTAAAAAAAAGAATAAATAAACCAGATTTGTTTTTAATCTCACCTGCATTAAGAGCAAAATTAACTTACGAAAATATCTTTTTAAATTGGGATGATAAAGATAATAATTTATTCGTTGAAGAAGATTTATATCACACATCATTAGAACAGATTGAAAAAAAATTAGCTTCCAAAGTACTTGGATTTAGTACTGTGGTTATAATTGGTCATAATCCAATATTAAATTTATTAATGTATGAACTAACAAGTAAAGGTCATGATAAATTACCAACTAATTTAGTTACTTGTGGTGTTGTTATGATAGAATATTCTGAAAATAATTTTAAAACACCAGTTTTTACAAACGGAGAAGTTGTCGATTATTTTTTTCCTAGAATGTATATGTAGAATTTTAAATCTTTATTCTTAATAAAGATATAATATTATTTCTCTTCTGCTAATTTTATATTAGATTATTTATAGAAAAATTTTTTTAGTTGGAGGTAACAACTTCAATGAAAGTTGGTTTCATTGGTTTAGGTAATATGGGCAAACCACTTGCTGAGAGGTTACTAAGAAATAATGAACTTTTTGTTCACGATCTTGATCAAGAAAATTTAGAGTATTTTACAAATAGAGGGGCAACAGCATGCTCTACTCCCTCTGATCTAGCTTCAAACACATCTAGAATTTTTTTATGTTTGCCAACAAGTGCTATCGTAGAGAAAGTCATTAATGGTGAAAATGGCTTACTTACTACAGTTGCAAAGGATTCTTTCATAATTGATATGTCCACTGGAGAACCAGAAATCACAAGACAAATTTCTAAAACACTTTATTCAAAAAAAATTAATTTTATTGATGCTCCTGTAAGTGGAGGTCCAAAAGGGGCTAATCAAGGAAATATAGCGATAATGGTAGGTGGAACAGAAAGCCAATTTGCAAAAATAAAACCTTTAATGGATGATATAAGTTCAAATATTTTCTATGCAGGTAAAATAGGATCAGGACACTCAATTAAAGCTGGCAATAACTTACTTAATTTGATTTGTAGGATGGCAACTTTTGAAGTTATTTCATTACTTGTCAAAGATGGTGTTGATCCAAAAAAAGCAGTTGAAATTATTCAAAAAAGCTCAGGTAGAAACTATGCTACTGAAATCACACTACCTGATAATATTCTTTCTGGTAAAATGGTTCAGGGTTTTAGTACTGGCTTAATGAAAAAGGATGCAGGAGTAGCAACTAAAATAGCTGATTCAAATAAAGTTGAAATTCCTCTAGGAAAATTGTCTCAAGAACTTTTAAAAAACACTATCGATGAATTTGGTGAAAACGCTGATATGAGCAATGTTGCTCTTACCTATGAAAAATTAACTGGCGCTAAAATCCGTCCATAAAAATTTATACTCTTACTAAATAATACCATCAAGTGTTGCTTTAATTTGTAAAGCTAAAAACTTAGAAAAAATTCTGCACTGAGCTAAACTTCCTGCATGAAACCAAAGTCCTGGCTGTTTGGTTTGCATCCACATATTTCTCAACTCTTGCCTTTCATCATCAAATCCCCAAATAGGACCAATTTTGTCTACAACTGATTTGCCAAATAATTCATCAACAACATATTCTTGGCCTTTATATCCAGTAGCCGTAACCATCAAATCTATGTCAAGCTTTTCACCTGATTTCATTTCAATACCAGAGGATGAAAAATTTACAATATTTGAAAATTGTAAAACTTTTATCTTACCATCTGCGATTAAATCTGATGCTCCTACATTAAAATAATAACCACCGCCCCTTGTTAAATATTTAAATTGCCACCCAGAGTTTTCTTCTCCATATTCAAGGTTAAAGCCAACTCTTGTAAGTTTATCCAAAAGCGGTTTATCAATTCTCTTTGTTTTTTCAGTTAATAACTGGTGTGTCTTTTTGAGTACTTGTAGAGGTGTTGAAATGGTTATTAAATCACAATCGTCAGTATTTGGACCTTCACTATATAATTGATATGGCAATTGTGCGCTCGGTTCCACATTGACTACCATAGATGGTGAGCGTTGTACGATTTTTACATTTGCTCCGTGCACATAGAGATCTTGTGCAACATCATGTGCACTTGTTCCAGTCCCGTAAACTAGAACATTTTTCCCATTGTAGTGTTTTCCATTATCATAATCTGCTGAATGAATAACCTCACCTTTATAGTCATCTATACCAGGTATTTTGGTGCGATTTGGAACTGAACTTACACCAACAGCCATCACAATATGCTTTGGCTTCATAATCTTAATAGTGCCATCAGATAATTTGAGTTTTACTTTCCAGTGCTTTTTATTTTCGTAATATTCCGCCCCAATAAATTTTGTATTAGTCCATGCATTTAATTCCATACTTTCAACATAATACTCAAACCAACCTGCCAACTTATCTTTCGGAATATATGTTGGCCAGGTAGAAGGAAAAGGCATATATGGTAAATGATTTACATGTGTCTGATTATGCAATTTTAAAGAATGATATCTATTTCTCCAGTTATCACCTATTCTTTCATTTTTATCTACAATAAGTGTGTCTATATTTTGTTGTTTAAGCCTTGCTGCAATTGAAAGACCAGCCTGACCACTTCCAACAACAATCACTTCTGGTTCCCTATTTTTATAAAGTCTATCTTCATTTCTTTTATCTAACCAATTAGGTCCTTCTAAAATATTTTGATATTGTTCAATATTTTTTTTATCAGAAGAACTTAGATCACTAAGGGCAGTCAGTAGACTCCATGCTTTGAAAGAACCCTTTCTTTCTTGATCTTCAAATAGACGAACTACTCCCTCACAATTTCCAAACTTTGTTTTGAATCTTAAAATAACTTCTATAACATTTTTTCCAGCTCTTATGACTTCTCTAGGAAGTGTTCTTTGCTGGTCAATTTGGAAACTCTTGGCATAAACGTCCATTATTTTGTTGTAAAGATTTTCAATTACTTTCGATTTTCCCGATACAGTTTGTATCTTCCATGTAAGGGCTAAAATGTCTCTCCAATGACTATCTTCAAAAAATAGATTGGAAAGAATTTTTATAGATTCATCTTTATTTTTTTGCTGTGAAATAGCTTCATTGAAACTATGTAGCCAATTATCCACTTCACTTCTGATATTAATGATTTGGTTGTCTAACACAGTAAGCCTCAATAAATTCGGTGTAATTTTAGATATCTATAATATCAAACTATAGTTTGTAATAATATAAATTTTTTATAAGATATTTCTACATGATTTTTGTGAAGGATTAATTATGAATAGATTAGAGCAAATTGCACAATTTATGTTAGATCAACATAATTCAAAACAAAACTATGAAAACTTACCAGAAACATTAATGCCTAAAGATTTTGATGAAGCTTATAAAATACAAAAAATCTTTCAAGAAAATTCTGGAAGAGGTAGCTTGGGTGGTTTTAAAATTGCTTTAGCTTCCAAAGTGCAGCAACAACTATGTGGGATAGATCATCCTGTTGCTGGTGGTATTTTTGCAAATGAAATCAAGTCAAGTCCTTCAACCTTTGAATTAGAAAACTTTCATGGATTAGGGTTGGAATTCGAAATAGCTGTAACATTGTCAGATGATTTGAAACCTGAAATGGGACCATTTAATAAAGATAATATTAGAGAATTTATAAAATCCCTGTCACCTACTTTTGAATTAATTATAGATCGAAATGCGGATTATTCTAATATAAATCCACTATCAATGATAACAGATAATGCTTGGTGTTCTGGTATAGTTATGGGCAAAGAGCTTCCAAATTGGGAAAAATTAAACCTAGATATTGTTAGATCACAATTACTTTGGAATGATGAAATTCCCCAAGACGCAATGATAAAGGACGCTAACCCACTTAAGTCATTATCTTGGGTTTCGAACCTATTAACTTCATTGGGAAGAACTATCCCAAAAGATAGTGTTATAATTACCGGAAGCGTGATTAAGACTCGTGCTCCTAATAAAGGTGATCACATAATATATAAAGTTGAGGATCTATCAGAAGTAGAGATTAAGATAATTTAATTTAAAATATTATACTCTAACAATGATCGTATGATCATGTTAATAGCTGATATACTAAAAAAAATGAGTAACAAATTTTTAAATGTTTTAGCATTTACTTTATTTCTAAGCTTTTCTCCTATTTGAAACCCTATTACTGCAACCACTGACCCAAGAGCTCCATAAATAAACATATTAGGCTGAAAAACACCTGTTGCAATATATCCAATTGATACAGGTATACACCCAATGGTAATTAAAAAACCACTAACATCAACAAATTGTTTAGGTTTTACATTTTTCATTAATAAATACATAGTTACTGGAACTGCCCATATTGATGCTGCACCTCCTACTAAACCTCCTAATGCCCCAAGACCACCTTGCCAAAAATTGTCATGATTAGGTTTCATTTTAAAATTAAAACCAAAAACTTGCAGACAAACAAATAAAAGAACTGCAACCGCAAAAATGAGACGAACTACATCGTCTCCAATTTGATTTGCATAAAAAGAAGTAATTAAGATACAAACTACCAACGACGTAGCGAAATATTTATAATTTTTTACTAATTCTTTAGGATTATCTGCCTTACTCAACTGCCAAATGTTTGCAACGGTCATTGGTATTAGATTAAGTCCTAATGCCATTAATGGTGAAACAAAAAAAGTCATAATTGTAATTGCTGTTGTTGGAAGACCAATGCCAATTACCCCTTTAACAACGCCAGCAACAAAAAAAGCAAAGCTAACTATTAGTGCAACTTCGTTTGAGTTAGTTAATATATCCAATTATTAAACCTTGAAAAATGTCATTTTATAAAATTTTTAATATCACGTATTTCAAAATTAATTTAGTCATTTCTTTGTAAAAAAATCAGTTCAGCCTTAAAATTATTACCCCAAAAAATAAACCTAATATTAATAAACTTTTAGTTAAATTTATCTTCTCTTTTAAGAAAAATACTCCCAATAAAACAGCAAAAAGGATAGAAGTTTCTCTCAAAGATGTGACCACAGCAATAGGTAAATATAAACATGCCCATACAACTATAGCATAAGCCGCATAAGATGCCGTGCCACCTATAAAAAAATACATTTTCCCAGAAAGAATTATTCTTTTTAAAATTTCTTTTTCTTTACAACGCGCAAAAACATAAAAGATAAATCCATTGGCTATAGTCATTACACTATAAAACCCTACAGGATTTTGTGTAACTCTTGCCCCGTATCCATCCACAAGAGAATAGCTAGCAATAAAAAACCCTGTAACAACAGCCAAAACAAAGCCTTTAACCTCAGATTTCTTAAGTAGAAATTGTTTCAAACCATAAATTATCAAAGAAAATGAAATTAAAAAAATGCCAAAGATTTCTTGTTTTGAAATTTCTTCGTGAAAAAACAAAAAACTTACTATTATATTAATGGAGATAAACCTCTTGCTATAGGATAAATCTCTGACAATTCTCCATATCTATATGCATTTAAAAGGAAAACTTGATAAAAAAAATGTAATAAAGAGCTAGCTATTATGAATTTCAAACCATCTATGTTCGGCAATCCAAAAAATAAAATACCAATTATAGCAAATGGAATATGACCTAGAACCACTGAAGTCATACTTAAGAATTTATCTTCAGATCCCTTTAAAACAAAATTCCAAGTAGCGTGTAGAAAAGCGGCGAATAAAACCGCAATAATAATGAATGTTTCTATAATAAAATACCTTTACCCTATTAGATTAATTTTACTAATCTAATCTAACTACAGTAGCAAAGAGTTTTGTAAATAAAAATAGAACATGAAAGCTAAAAATTTTGAGTTTCATTTGGTAAAATCTAACTTAATCTCATCAATTCAAACTAAATGAATTCTCAAAACTCTGTCTTTGTAAATAATTTTTATTTCAAATTTATTACATTAAAAATATTTAAATCAAAACTTCAATTAGAAATGGGCCTTTTTCTTTAAGTCCATGTTTAAAATATTTTACTAAATCTTCAATGTTTTCAACTTTAACGGCGTCTACTCCCATTCCCTTCGATATAGAGACCCAATCTAATGCTGGATCTTTTAAAGACAACATTTCCATTGCCGATTTTCCTGGGTTATCAACACCTACGTTTGTTAATTCTCCTTGAAGGATCTTGTAACTTTGGTTTGCAAAAATTAGGATAACTATATCTAAATTTTCTCTTGCCATAGTCCATAAAGACTGGACGGTATACATGGCGCTTCCATCACCTTCTAATGAAATAACTTTTTGATCTGGAGATGATATTGCCGCTCCAATTGCTACAGGCATTCCAAATCCTATAGATCCTCCACAGTTATTCAGCCATGTATGTGGATGTGATCCTGAAGTTTGATAAAAGAATTCTCTTCCAGTAGTTACAGATTCATCAACTATGATCGCATTTTCTGGGATTAATGCACCTAATACCATTCCCAATGACATTGGGTTAATTGGACCTTTAGGAATGTCTGGAATATCAAATTTTGAAATAGTACTAGGAGTATTATTTGATATTCCAATCCTATCTGATAACTCTTCGACAACTGTAGTGATATCATCTGATATAGAAGCTAATTCAAAAAATTTAGTAGAATCTTGTGTTAAGACACCAGGCTTATTTGGATATGCAAAAAAGGCGACTGGTCGTCTAGCTCCTATTATTATAATGGTGTCAAAGTCTTTAAGAACTTCAACTGCTTTATCAACGACGTACGGTATTCTTACTGAATTTATTCTTCCCGCACCTTTATCTAAACGAGCATTAAACCAATCAGTTTTAATTGGACAGCCCACTTTGTCCGCTACTTTTGCCAATTTAATAAGGTTGTTTTCTTCTAAAGCCTCACCACCAACAAGTATTAGAGGGTTCTTTGCATCTTGAAGTTCTAAAATTGCTTCCTCTATTATTTTAGAAGAAACTATCTTAGATTTCATATTTAATTCCATAGACTCAATTTTGCTTCCTTCATTCCATGCGGTATCACCAGGCAAGATTAGAGTTGCAATTTTCCCAGGTTTTATATTTGCTTGTCCAATTGCTTCAGCTCCGTCCTTTGCAATATCTTTTGAAGATTTACTCGTTTTTACCCAATGTGAAACTGGTCTCGCTATTCCTTCAATATCTGAAGTTAACGGAGCATTTAATTTTATATGATCAAGAGCGTGCTCGCCTACTATATTTACAACCCCTGAATTAGCTTTTTTTGCATTATGCAGATTTGCAAGTCCATTTGCTAAACCAGGACCTAAATGTAGTAAAGTTGATGCTGGTGACCTTTTCATTCTAAAGTAACCGTCAGCAGCACCAGTAGCACAACCCTCAAAAAGACATAACACACTTCGCATATTTTGATATTTATCTAGAGCTGCAACGAAATGCATTTCTGATGTTCCAGGATTGGTAAAACAGACCTCAACATTACCTTCTAATAAAGTACCAACTAAACTCTCTGCTCCGTTCACAAGACCCTCCAATCTTATTTTTAATTAACATATCAAAATAAAAATCTAATTGGTAATAATTTAATTTTAATTGGTAATAATTTAATTTTATGTAAAACTTTATTGAATTTGTTTTGAGAATTTTATGTTTAAATCTTTAATAGAGAAAAATGAAAAACGAAGCCAACTTTCTATGATGGCTCAATATCTAAATACATGTTTTATGATTAGTACTATTGAGCATGAATATTTAGTAAATATTGAAAAAGGCGTTGTAAAAAATGTAGAAGAAGGACCTTTTGTAATGCCAAGCTATGTCTTTAAATTAACTGCACCTAAGAACGAGTGGATAAAATTTTTACAACATACTCCTCAACCGGGGTCACATGATATTATTGCAATGCTTCGAAGAAAAGTTTTGAAATTTGAAGGAGATCTCCATCCTTTAATGTCTCACTTACTATACTTCAAATTACTACTGGCCTCCCTAAGACCAGCGGAGAGTAAAAATGAAAATTGAAAAAGAACCTATTTCTGGTCAATATGGAAAATTTAAAATTGATGGTATTGACTATAGGATATATTGGGAAGAAGCCGGTCAAGGCATTCCTTTAGTTTGCCTACATACTGCGGGATCGGATGGTAGACAATATAGAGCTCTTTTGAATGATAAAAAAATATTAGAAAAGTTTAGGGTTATTGTATTTGATATGCCTTGGCATGGAAAATCCTCGCCACCCGAAAATGCTAAAGTTGGAAATTATAAACTATCAACGGACTTTTATATTTCTCAAATTATGAGCTTTATAAATGGCTTGGAATTAGTAAAGCCAGTTGTAATGGGGTGTTCTATAGGCGGAAGAATTATTCTTCATTTAGCAATAAATTTTCCAGATAAATTTAGAGCATTAATTGGGCTTCAAAGTGCTGGTCATTTGGATCCTTATTACGATGTCAGTTGGTTACATAGACAAGATGTACATGGAGGAGAAGTTTGCGGAGGCATTGCTTATGGCTTGATGGCACCAACAAGTCCTGAAAGTGATAAGTTTGAAACGATGTGGCATTACATGCAAGGTGGACCTGGAATTTTTAAGGGAGATTTATTTTTTTATAAGTTCGACGGAAATATTGGCAATGAAATAAAAAAAATTGATAATTCAAAATGTCCAATTTATTTATTAACTGGTGAATATGATTACTCAGCAACACCAGAGGAAACAAAATCTCTAGCTGACACTATTGGTATCGAAATGATCAAAATGAAAAATGTAGGCCATTTTCCAATGAGTGAAAATCCAAAAGAATTTTTAAAATACCTTCATCCAGTCTTAAATAAAATTAGTTAGCTACCAGTCTTTTCCTGCTGTCCATCCCCCATCTACGATTAAATTTGTCCCAGTACAAAAACTTGCTTCGTCACTTGCAAGATATAAAACTGCACTAGAAATTTCATTAGGTTCTCCCCAACGTTTCATCGCGTGCAAGTTCCTTACTTTTTGAGAAGCTTCTTCATCTTGAAAATATCTTTCTGTTAATGGAGTTCTAATAACACCTGGTCCAATAGCATTTACTCTAATATCATACTTTGCTAGATCTACTGCTAGTTGCTTAGTTATTCCGGCAGTAGCATGTTTAGAGGCAGTATAAGCACACCTATTAGGCGCAGAAGTTACGCTTAAAGTCGAAGAAGTAATTACAATATTACCCTTTATTTTTTTTTCGATGCAGTGTTTTGCAAATGTTTGTGCAGTTATAAAAACCCCAGTAACATTTATATCAATAACCTTTCTCCATTCTTCAATAGACAATTCTAATGGAGACACAATCTCCCTTATTCCGGCATTACAAAATGCAATATCTAAGCTTCCAAAATGTTCATATGCATTTTTCATGTTTTCAATAGTTTCATTTTGATTTGTTACATCTAATTTAAATGGCTCAGCATTACCACCTGCAGATTTTATTTCTTTAGCCACCCTGCTAGCCATATCAAAATCTAAATCTGAAACAGCTACATTTGCACCTTCTTTTGCAAAACTTAAACCTGTTTGACGACCAATTCCACCTGCTGCTCCAGTAATAAACACAGTTTTGTTTGTAAATCTCATTGAAAAATCCCCCTGTTAATGCAAAGTTTATTTGAATTAGCCTTTTTGACAACATTAATCTTTATTGGAGTAATCGATTGGAAATAGAACATTTAGTATTTGAAAATGGACCTAAAAGAGTTGGCCCCTTTAGTCATGCTGTTAAAGCTGGTGAATTTATTTTTATTACTGGACAAATGCCAACATTGCCAGAAAATCCTGACGTACTAGTAAGTAATGATGTTGAAAAACAAACACATCAAGTTATGAAAAATCTAATTAGTGTTTTAGATAATTGTGGCTCTTCTCTCGAGAGAGTAACTTTCGTAAGAGTGTATTTGGTTAATTTTCAAGACTTTGACAAAGTCAATAAAATTTATAAATCCTATTTCAATGAAAACAAACTTCCTGCTAGAACATGTATTGGTGTAACTGGACTTGCTGTAGGTGCTTCAGTTGAGATTGATCTAGTAGCAAAAGTTTAAATAAGAAAAATTTGTCTATGAAAAGAAAATATAGCCCTTTTAAAAAAGGTATTTTTACTGGCTTTGGTTTCCCTGGGATAGGAATGAGCTCAGCAATGTTTGGATATGGTGTTTTTGCTGCTGAAGCTGGACTAGATCTATATCTATGTTTAGGTTCAGTTTTAATTTTATGGAGCATGCCTGGTATGGTTATTTTTGTGTCTCTTTTTTCAATAGGCACACCAATCTTCTTGCTATTTACTACTGTTTTGTTAGCTAACATGAGACAATTTTTTTTAGTCTTATCTGGCCTTACATTAATGAATATTCACAAACATAAATTATCTTTTATTACAAAATTATTTTGGGCTCACCTCATTAGTCCAACTGGTTGGGCTGAGTTAACCAAAGTAAAAAATGAAATAGACGAAAAAGATTTATTTAAATTTTTTCAGGGTCTTAGTTTGGCATTGGTAATATTTAATTCAACTACAACAATTATTGGTTACAAATTATATGATTTTTTACCTAATGATATTGTTTCTATTCCTGTATTTATAATGCCATTATATTTAACCATCTTAATGCTTAGAGCTATTGAAATTTATTACAGATTAGCAGTTGTTACTGGAGGGATTATCGGGCCCCTTTTGTTTCCATATATTGGTGATTGGAGTTTGATTGTTGCAGGATTAGTTGGCGGTTCCGTTGGCTTAATGGTCAGTTATATTTTGAATAAGGATAAAGTTAATGTATGAGAATTCAATAATTATACCTGAAATAATGCCTTGGATAATGCTTTTAGTCGCTAGTTCAGGTATTTTTGTTTGGAGATTTTTAGGAGTAATTTTATCTAGTAAAATACAAAAAGATAGTTTTTTTGCAAAATGGATCAATGCTATTGCATTTGCTATGACGACGGCTTTAATGACTAGGATCATAATTTTCCCAACAGGAGCGTTGGCCGAAACTGAATTGATTGAAAGAATAGTACCTTTTTTAATTGGTATAATTATATTTTTATTTTTTCCAAAAAAACCAATTTTTGGTTTAACAATAGGAGTGCTCTTCTTTACCTTTGGAATATTTATATCTAAGATATTTTAATCTTCAGACACAAGTTGCTTAGCTATTATCAATTTTTGAAGCTCGTTAGTTCCCTCACCAATAGCCAACAAAGGAGCATCCCTATAATATCTTTCAATGTTATACTCCGGTGAATACCCAAATCCGCCATGAATTCTCATTGCTTCTATAGAGTTAAACAACGCCGTTTCAGTGGCAAAAAGCTTTGCCATTCCAGCTTGTAAATCTGATCTATTACCAGAATCATATGCCTTTGCAGCTTGTTCAGTTAATAATCTAGAAGCTTCAAGTTTCGTTGCCATCTCAGCTAATTTAATTTGAATTGCTTGGTGTTCACTTATTGGTTTTCCAAATGTCTTCCTTATTTTTGCATATTCTATTGAATCTTCGAGAGAGGCTCTAGCCACACCGACGCCACGTGCAGCTACATTAATTCTTCCTAATTCAAGGCCTGCCAAAATTTGTTTGAGCCCTTTTCCTTCTATTTCACCAATCAAGTTAGAAGTTGGTACTTTTACATTTTCAAGTTGAACTTCTCCTGTATCAATTCCCCTATAACCCAATTTTTTGAGTTTTCTTGATACAAATCCATCTTTCTTTTCAACAAGAATTAAACTCATACCTTTATGAGCTGGTGTTATATCTGGGTCAGTTTTTACTAAAACAGCTAAAATAGTTCCTTGAACTGAGTTAGTAATCCATGTTTTTGTACCATCAATAATATATTCATTCCCAACTTTTTTTGCTTTGGTTTTTATTGACTGAAGGTCAGTACCACAATCTGGTTCCGTCAGTGCTATACCGCCTCTTATTTCTCCAGTTGCAAACTTAGGAAGATAATATCTCTTCATCTCTTCAGTGGCAAATCTTTCTACAGCAGCACACATTATAAGATGAGAATTAAATATACCAGAAACTGACATCCACACGGCAGACACATTTTCTACTATTTTTGAGTAAGTAACTGCTGACAAACCTAAACCACCATACTCAGGAGAAATTGTAGCGCCAAAGAGACCTAAATCTGCCATTTTATCAGCAATATCTTGTGGATATTTATCTTGTGACTCAAATTCTTTTACATAAGGCTTAACGTCTTTTTCTAAGAATTTATTTACAGTTTCTATTATTAAATTATCTTCAGAGTCTGATTTTTCATTTTCAACTTCAATTATTTTATGTTCATTCATTAATATCTCCTAAAACAATTATTATAGATCTATCTGACTATACTCAAATATTGAATTGACATTATTTGCTTGATCAATTTTAAGCATTAAATCTGTCAACTGGTTAACTCTTTTATTTGATAAATATGGTTCTGTTAAACCTTTAAACTTTGATATAAATTCTTCGTCTTTCATAAAGTTTTCTGGTTCTCCTTTTGGAATCTTTACAAACTTTTCGTAAGTCTTTCCTTTTACCACCATTTTTACCTTTGCACTCATAAATTCTGGACAGCACTTCTCAGCATCTTTATCAGGATTTACTTTTATTTTGTTACATAATGCAAGTGTTTCATTATTGTTTAAATGATCTTTATAATCATCCCACTTTAATCCACCACTTTTGGCCGCAACGGCTGCACAAAAAGGCATTGAAAATTGCCCATCAACAATACTTTTTGGATTTTGTTTATCCTCTAATGGATATCCAATAATGTTCAGTGCTGTTTCGGACAGACCAATATCAATATCATCTAAATCATCAATAGAGAAATCCAATTCTTTTTTTAGATCTATTATCCCATCAATTGCTGCATGACTATATCTACAAGAAGGATACGGTTTTACTCCCAAGTTTAGTGTTTCAAATTTATTTCCTAAACCGTCTAATGCTTTTTTTGTATCTCCTCCTGAAGCATATGCATGTAAATAACCCCACTGACCCTCAAAAGCTTGAGAAGGACCTTTGAACCCTTCAGCCGCCATTGTCGCACAATTTAGACCGTTCTGTGCTGCTTGTCCTACATGCGATCTTTTTGTCCAAGCACCATCTGTTAAAAATTGCATAGATCCAGCTGATTGACTTAGGGCTATTCCAAATGCAGAAACAAACTGATCTTTGGTCAAGCCCATAAGATAGCCAGCTGAAGCTACGGCACCAAACACACCACATGTAGCAGTTGGATGAAATCCTTTTTTATAATGTGCTGACGAGCCTCCAGCTAATCCTAGTCTTATTTGTATTTCATAGCCAGCAACACATGCTGTTATTAACTCTTGTCCTGATGATTTGTTCATTTGTGCTGCAGCCAAGGCGGCAGAAAGTATTGGGGCACTGGAATGTAAAGAAGCTTCTGCATGAGTGTCATCAAAATCAAGAGAATGAGCTAAAGTTCCATTAAGTAGAGCTGCTGCACTTGGAGAGTAACTATTTTTATCTGAAAAAACTTGGCAACTTCCATTACTCATTTCTAATCTATCGATTGCTGCGACTAAACTAGCAGTTGATTCTGCATCATGTCTTGCTCGTATTATTATTCCAACAGTATCAAGAATTAACAATTTTGTTCTTTTTACAACGTCTGGAGATAAATTTTCGTATCTAATTTCAGCACAAAACTCAGCGAACTTTTCGGTCATATTTTCCATTTATTTCTCCCCAAAATATATTGAAAAGGTTAAACTAAAATTTCATTTTACAAAACTAAAAAATAATCATTAAGATATCTTATTAAAATCAAATGAGAAAACACCATGACAAATCCTTATGAATTAACTGCAACTGATGCAATTAAACTAATTCGTAACAATAAATTATCAAGGTATGAGTGGGTACAAAGTTGCTTCGAAAGAATTCGTGAAAAAGAAGATCTTGTAAAAGCTTGGGTGTACTTGGATGAAGAAAGAGCTCTGGAAAAAGCCAAGCAGCTAGATAATGAAAATAATGTATCACAGCTTGGAATTCCATTCGGAATTAAAGATATTATTGATGCAAGTAATACACCCACTGGATTTGGAACTAATTTTTATCAAAATAATGTCCCTATGAGAGATGCTGCTTCAGTAGCTGTTGCAAAACAATCAGGATGTATTTTTATTGGCAAAACTGTATCTACTGAATTAGGACATAGAGCTCCTGGATTAACAACAAACCCACATAATAAAGATTTTACACCTGGTGGCTCAAGTTCTGGATCAGCTGCCGCTGTAGCATCTATGATGGCACCAGTTTGTTTTGGCACTCAAACAACTGGATCGGTAATAAGGCCTGCCGCTTACTGTGGAGTTATTGGATATAAACCATCCTATGGTGATTTTGATAAATCAGGCATTCTACCCAACTCTCCATCAATTGACACTTTAGGACTGATGTCTAGGTCAGTAGATGATATTGCACTTTTTCGATCAATCCTTCTCGAAGAAGAATTAGTTTCAATAAAAAAAGTAGATTTAAGTAAAATTAAAATTGGATTTGTTAGGACACCTCACTGGGAAAAAACTGATGATTCTACAAAGGAAGCTTTTGAACATTTTGTTAATTCACTTCGTTCAAACAAATTAAATGTAATAGATTTAGAAATTGACAAACTAATTTCAAAATCTGATACACTACATTTAGATATCAGTGGATATGAATTTAAAAGATCAATATCTCATGAAAGATTTAATTATTATGAGCAATTAAGTGACCAATTGAGGAATGGCAGACTTAATGATGGATATCAAGTTAGTAATAAAAATTACCAATTAGCTCTAAAAGAATTGTCAATTTTAAAAAATCAAATTGATACTGTATTTGAAGAAACTGACTTAATAATTACACCTAGCGCCCCTGGAGAAGCACTAAGAGGATTAGAATATACAGGATCACCGATATTTAATACAACTTGGTCTCTAAACGGAAATCCATGTATTACCCTACCCCTATTTAAGGGTAAACAAGAATTACCAATTGGATGCCAACTTGTTGCCAGATTTGGAGAAGACGATCAACTTTTAAATTATGCAAAAGGCTTCTTAGAACTTTAATTAAAGTGAGATTCAACTAATAGTTCTGGAAGTGTAAGTGCTAAAGCTGGAAATAGAAGCACTATGATTAATACAACTGTGTCAGAAATACAGAAAGGAAATGATCCTTTTATAACGGTTGTAACTGGTAAGCCAGTTACTCCACTAACCGCAAACAAATTTAAACCAACGGGTGGGATAACACTTCCTATTTCTATGCATAATGCTGTTAAAATTCCTAAATGAATAGGATCTACACCAAGAGCCAAAGCAACAGGGAAATATATAGGTACTGTTAAGACTAAAATTGCTACACCTGTTAGAAACATGGATAAGAACAATAACGATCCCATAAGTGCAAATAAAAATCCTGTTTTACTCAGACCCAATTCACCAGCCCATTCAGCAATCATTTGAGGCCAACCCATATTTGCAAGATAAAATTGGAAGATTCCAACACAACCCAATAGAAAAAACACAACTGCAGTTAGGTTCATAGTTCTTAGAGTTGTTGGCATTAATTCTTTCGCAAATGTTTTTCTTTTAAAGATTAATCCATAAAAAAGGGCATAACTAGCAGCGGCAGCACCTGCTTCAGTAGGAGTGAATAAACCTCCATATAAACCACCTAATATAATTACAGGCATTAACAAAGCAGGTAGAGCTTCTTTAAAACACCTCCAAACTTCACATAAATCAAATTTTCCTCGAGGTAATTTAATAAAAAGAGATACACTAACAATTATAACTGCATCACTCATAGCCAACATCAATCCAGGAATTATACCTGCGAAAAACAAATCAACTATCGACATTTCTGTTATGACACCAAACAGAATCAAAGTTATACTTGGTGGAATAAGAAGTGCTATTCCACCTGCGGAGGCAATAACTCCTGCTGCCATCCATTTTGGATAACCTCTTTTAATTAATTCTGGATAAGCTATAACACTCATTGCAGCAGCCATTGCTGTGGATGAACCAGAAATTGCTCCAAATAAAACAGCTGCAAGCAATGTTGCATAAGCAAAGCCACCTGGAACCCATCCTACTATTGAGTCAGCAAATTTAAAAAGACTTGCAACTAAACCAGTTTTTTCCATTAAAAAACCAGCAAAAATAAAAAATGGAATAGCTACTAATGTATATTTAGTAAGAAAACTAAAAAAAGCTTCAAATAAGGTGCTATATGTTAAAAAATCGTCAAACAGTACAAGAAGGCCTGTAGCACCAGCAAGAGCTATACCTATTGGGGCACCAGCAAATAATAGACTAAATAAAGATCCTCCTAAAGCCCACATTATACATTTCCTGTATTATTAGAATTAAACATCAGTAGCAGCTTCAACTTCTGCAGTAAAATGGTCACCCTTTATATAACTATGTATATCTTCAATAAATTGAAGAAAGGCTACTAAAGACATTAATCCCATACCCAGAGCCAATATAAAATAAAAAGGCCACATAAAGAAAAATAAACTCTCAGTTCTTTCACCAATTTGTATTGAATATTCAACCGTTGAATACGCAGTATATGTTAAAGAACCAGTGAATACAGAAACAAAGAGAGAAACAAAAATTTTACAAAAACCCACTGTTCTGTGAAAACCTTTTGTATTTAAAAGTTGCAAGACAGCACTCATTACAAGATGATTCCTATTGATCTGTGTAACGCAAATGTAAAAGGCAACTGAAGAAACCATCATGTAAATAACAGCATCTTGGCCCCATTCAAAAACAACACCAAAAATATACCTTCTAATAATTTCAGCTAACGCAAAGAGTGTGACGGCTATCATTAGGAATGCAGAACACCTTCCTAAAATAGCAGTGATGGAAGACTGAATTTTGTTTGAAATTTTGTAAAAATTATCCATGATAATCAACTAAATAAAAAAGGCCTGACATAAGTCAGGCCTTTTTAGATTTATTTATTTTCTTGACTTTTTCTTGTATAAGGCTGTTCCTTTTGCAAATTTAGCAAAGTCGGAAGCAAACGCTGTACAATCAGTCTTTTCTAGAGCACTTGATCCCATTGGATTAGCTGCAACTAAAGCTTTTGCTTCAGCAGTGAACTGGTCAACCATTTTGTCTCCAGTTGCATCAACTTTGGACTTAATCCAGTTATTAGTTGCACCACCTTCTTTTGCTTGAAGAACTCCAGCTTCTTCAGGGCTCATCACATAAATTCCAGGTGCACTTTTATCAGTTACTTTAAACTTATCAACTAATCTTTTATCATTACAAAAGTTAATAGCCTTTTGATAAGGAATAAAATCATTCATAATAATATCAGTTAGAGCTGCCTGTTGTTTTTTATCAAGAGTTGCCCACCATTTATTTGATGCACCAATCCAGTAGTAATCACCAACAATACCATTAATTCCAGCAACTGTGAAATATGGAGCTTGTTCTTTGGTAGCATTAAATCCACCTAAACTTGTTAGCAGTCCATCAATAACACCTGTTTGAAGAGCAGGTGGAACATCACCAAAAGCCATTGTAGTAGGGTTTGCACCTAAGGCTCCTAACAATGCATTTTCAGCAGGTCCCATACTTCTAACCTTCTTACCGGCAAAGTCAGCAGGAACTAACATTCTACTTTTAACAGCACCAGCACCCATGTACATACTTAGATGTCCAGAACCAAAAATAGTTATCCCGTGCTTGTCATTAAAAACTTTCTTTAATTGAGCAAAAGTTTTTGTTCCATCAAGGCCATTGATAGCACCAGGTGATGTTAATTTTCCAGCACCAACAATAGTATTAGCATATGGCTCAACACTCGAAGTTTTACCAAATTGACCAGTCATCATCTCAAGATTACCTTTTGTAAGAGCTTGAGTTCCTTTTGGAACGTTATAAAGTGACTTAGCCCAATAAATCTGAACTTTACTTCCAGGAATTTTCTTCTCAACCTGCTCTGCAAAAAACATTTCTGCAATAGCTGCAGGATGTGGCGGACCAGAATGGTCAGAAGCCCAACGCATCTTAATAGGTTTTACAGCATGACCATCAGCTAAAGCTAAATTGGTTCCTGCTGCAAAAGTTAGAGCAACTGCGCTAGCTGCACCTAACAGTGATAGTTTGTTTAATTTCATTAAATTTCCTCCAAATATTTAGAATCACAACCTATAACGATATGCTTTTCAGGTAAACCCTTAATTGCAATAAAACCAATTAATTAGTTAATATGTTATATAATTCTGTTTAGATTATGCCTTTGTTTTTAAAAGTGCTTATTTGTTCACCAGTAAAACCGATCCCTTTAAGTACATCATCTGTATCTTCGCCTAGTTCTGGGGCAGTTTTATCTTGAAAGCTGCTATCTGTCACATGTACTGGTGTTTTCAATAAACTGATATCAACCCCTCTTTTTGTTTTTAATTTTTGGATATTTTTTCTATCTTTTAAAAATGGGTTTTCTAAAGACTCTTTTAAATTCAAAATTGGAGCAGCTGGAACAACTCCTCCAAACTCGTCCAACCATTCAGAGGTGTTTTTTTTCATTAATTCTTCATCAAGAATTTTAGTTATTTCGTCTCTATGTTTTTGCCTAGATGAAAAGTCAACGAACTTTGGATTATCAATTAGATCTTTCCTATTTAGTTTTTTACACAGAACAGGCCAAAAACTTTCCTTATTACACATTATGTAAATCCAACCATCTTTAGTTTTACACAATTGACAAGGAACTAAAATTGGATGAGCTGATCTATCTAATCTCTCACTTTTAAAATCAGTGTTGAGTGTCCAGGCTGCCATATAACTTTGATTAAACATGGCCGTATCAAACAAATTGACATCTACATCTCTTCCGATACCAGTAGCCCTTGCAGATAGTATAGCACTTACTAGTCCAAATGACATGGTCAACCCAGACATATAATCTACTATTGAAAGTCCAAATCTTGAGGGAGGTCCATTAGGTTCGCCTGTCAATGAGAAATAACCAGCCTCTGCTTGCATAAGATAATCATATCCTGGCCAATTTTTTCTTGGCCCCTCTCTTCCGTACGCAGAACAATGTGCTGAGACAATTGCTTTATTATATTGTTTAAGCTGATCATAGGTTATTCCAAGTTTTTCAGGAACATCTCCTCTTAAATTGTTAGAAACTGCGTCAGCATTCTCAACTAATTTTTGAAGAATTTTTTTCCCATCATTTGACAGTATATCTAAAGTTATACTTTTTTTATTTCTATTGAGAGCTTGAAAAAAAATACTGGAAGCAGAATTTCTATCTTCTCCATCTATAAAATAAGGACCAATTGCTCTTAAATAATCACCACTTGTACCTGCTGGTTCAATTTTAATTACTTCTGCTCCTAAATCAGCTAAATATTGAGTGCCAAATGGTCCCGCTCCATATTGCTCAAAAGCAATTACCTTGACTCCTGATAAAGGTAAATCCATATTATTATTCTCTAATTAGCTGCTTCTTTAATAATTTCATCAACTACACTATGCCCACGCTTAGCAACTAGGAAAGATCTTACCATGTCCATTACAACAATTTTGTCTTGATTTTTACCAATGTGTCTAACCTTCACAATACCCTGTGTAGGTCTTGATTTTGATCCTCTTTTGTCTAAAACTTCCGTCTCAGAGTATAATGTATCTCCAACAAATACTGGAGCAGGTATTTTTATTTCTTCCCATCCCAAATTGGCTATTGCTTTTTGGCTAGTTCCACTAACACACATCCCTGTTACAAGGGCTAAAGTAAAAGCGGAGTTAACTAAATATTTTCCAAACTCAGATTTAGAGGCGTAATTTGCGTCAAAGTGAATAGGATGAGTGTTCATTGTTAAATTTGTAAACCATATATTATCAGCTTCGCTTACAGTTCTACCGGGCCAATGCTCATAAACGTCTCCTACTTGAAAATCTTCAAAATATCTACCTGGATCTTCCCTATACCTTTGGGGTCCTATTTTTTTAATTCCATAAGAATTTTCATCCATTTAATCCTCCCTTGATATAATCAGTCTTGCAACCGCTAACACAGGTGCATCAACCATTTTGCCCTGATATTTAAAAGCACCAGAACCTGATGTTTTTGCTTCCTCTAAAACACCTTTTGCCCATTCAAGTTCTTCTGTAGTAGGTCTGTAAGCATCATGAATAGGTTTAATCTGATCTGGATGTATAGCAAAACGTCCTTTGAAACCCATAGTTTTGACGTATAATGTTTCTTCTCTACATCCATCAGGATCTCTGAAATCTAACCATACACCATCAAGAGCAAGTGTGTTGTATAATGCGGCAGCATTAATAATTTTACCCCTTCCATACGCTAAACTGGCTTTACCCATGTCACCACCGGTAGATGCACAATAATCTGCTGACCCAAATCCAATTCCAGAAAACTCTATGTTTGAACAATCCCAACTTTCAATAGTTGCGATACCACGCGGCGTTTCAATTTGAGGTAAAATTAATATATTAGTTCCAAGATCTTTTAAAAAAATCCTACATTCATCAGCAGACTCTATTTTAGGAATGGCAATAGAGTATGGAAGAGAAGGTAAAGACCTTAACATTTCTATATCATGTTGATACTCTTCAGTATCTAAAGCATTAATGCGCAATAATAGCTTATCTGCTTGACCGTCATAATTTCTATTTGCCAAATCAGAAAAATTAGATCTTCCCATAGCTTTGTTTTCATGGGCCAAACCATCTTCTAAATCAAAAATAACTTTATCGGCCCCTGATCCTATAGCCTTTGGTAATCTTTCAATTTTATCAGTTGGTAAAAATAAAATACTTCTCAAATTTATCTCCTATTTTTTAAGAACTAAATTCAGTTCTAATTTTTTTCCCATGCTCATCTAAATCAGGCATTTTATTCACTTCTGGTATAAGATTGTCATGTATTGCGCCTGGACCTAAGACCTTTACTTTGCCGTTTTTGGTTTCAATTTCTAAAAAATTGTTTTGGGGATGATTTTTTAATTGTTCCATGTCAGATATTCTTCCGTAAGCAACGCTTGCTTCTTCAAGTTTTTCAATTAACTCCTCGCGATCAAAAGTTATGAATTTATCTTGAATAATTTTTTCTGTTAATTCTCGATTAGTGACACGATCTGAGTTTGTTCTAAAGCGAGTGTCATTAACCATAGTTTCGTCGTCTAATACAATTTTACAAAGTTTCACCCATTCTCTATCATTTTGTATAGCAATTAAAATTGTCAAATTATCTTTACAATTATATGCACCATAGGGAACGATTATTGGATGGGTCATACCGTTTCTTTTTGGAATTTTCTTATTATAAACATAGCCAAGGTAGAAAGGGTTCATCCAATCTGCGAGTGAATTAAACATAGACACTGATATATGTCTGCCTTTTCCACTTACACTTCTCTTTATAAGTGCTTGCAAAATTGCTTGATAAGCTGTCATTCCTGCAGATATGTCACAGACTGAAGGGCCAACCTTTGCTCTTCCATCAACCCCAGCTTTATCTGGAAGACCAGTTATATCAATAACACCAGTTTCAGCTTGAATTAACATATCATAAGCTTTTTGGTTTTTATATGGTCCTTCGTCTCCAAATCCAGAAATAGAACATGTAATTAAAGATGGATATTTTTTTCTTAATTCAACTAAATTTAAACCAAGGCGGTCAAATGCACCTGGTGCTAAATTTTGGATTAAAATATCGGATTTTGAAATAATATTCTCAAAAATTTTAAAATCCTCTCTGTTTTTAAGATCTAAAGCAATTGACTCCTTCCCTCTATTCAACCAAACAAAATAAGCGCTATTTCCAAGTGCGTTGCTATCATAGTTTCTGGCAAAATCACCTTCAGGTCTTTCAACTTTTATAACTCTGGCACCTGCATCTGCCAGTCTGCACGATGTATAGGGGGCTGCCACAGCTTGCTCAACTGTTACGACTAATAAACCTTCTAAGTCCTTTCCGGAATTTTGTCTTTCCATTAGCTAACCAAGCAATCTACTAAAGAAGAAACTTTACTTTCAGAGGGCGAGTTTAAGATTGTAGAAATTTCATGAGATCTATTTTTTGATAGCAATGACTCAGATTTGTTAACAATTTTATTTTCCAAAATATTTTGATCAATCTTGTCTGATAAATCATGTTTATTTTTTATATCTCTAGTTCCATCTTTAATAGAAATTGAAGACTGAGTATTTGTTAATTTGTCATTAGGTATGACTCTTACCTTGTCCCTAACATTATTTATTTTTTCATCAAAACAAATATCATCGTTGTAGGTCCCTAAGTCGGCTGTATCTCTGCCATAAATTGACATGGCTGCTGTTAATTTATAAGAAAATTTTGATTCCAAACCAGTTTTAGGTTCTTGAATATTACACACTTTGAGCCAAGAAGGATTAGTTTCAATTGCAATCTCTTCAATTGATTCAGGATTAAAGTTATTTTCTTGTTTTAATTCCTCAAGTGCTTCTAGGAAAGAATGTAGACCATGACAACAGGCATGAAATTTATACTTAATTTCAGGAAACAGGAAGTCTGTTCCTAAGTTTTCTACAGCTCTTGTAGGAGTTTTTTTATCCCAACCATGAGTTTGAAAAAAACCTTGATCACACTCAATACCATCTTCTCTTGACACAAACCCAAGTTTAGATAATTTGGCAGCCTCAATACCATTTGATGCAGCCATTCCTGCGTGATACGGTTTACCCATCGTACCAAATTGGGATTTAATTCCAGATGCTCTCGTTGAAACCAAACCAAGCGCATTTATTGTCTGATCCTCGCTCAAATTTAGTAATTTTGATGCAACAATTGTCGCACCAAATGATCCACTTGTAGCAGTTTGATGGAAACCTGCATTATAATGAGAATAGCCTAAGATATGACCAATTCTAGTAGAGACTTCAACTCCAGACATATAAGCAAGTAATAAATCTTCTATAGATAATTCTAATTCTTCGCCTAAGGCTAAAGCAGTTGGTAATGCACTTGAAGTTGGATGGCCAACAAAAAGAAAGTGAGTGTCATCATAATCTAATGCATGACCAGTAGCTCCGTTAGCTAAAGCTGCGCCTCTTGATGAAACGTTGTATCCAGTTGAAATCACCCGTGCTTGATTAACGCCATTTTCTTCTTTAACCATTTCAGAAACTATTTTCGAAACCGGTTCTTGTTTTGCTGCATATGCTACTCCACACCAGTCTAGAATAGACATCTTTGCAAAAAACTTCATTTCATCATTAAAACTGTCTAGTGTACTATTAAATCCATAACTACCAAATAATTTTGTAATCGACATAATCTACCCCTTCCCTAAAACTATTCAAAATGTGCTTCAGCTTGCATGGTCATTCCTGAACCCTCTACAGCACCCCAACAACTAACGCTTCCATCAGTGTTTTCCTTTGCGCCAATTATATAATCACTATTTGCAAAAACAGGGGCCATAACTTTATGACTAAATGATGTTACAGTCTTGCCTTTAAGCTTTTCAGCTGCCCTTAATAAAAAAGTAGCTTGCAAGGGACCATGAACAATTAAATCAGGATAGTTCTCTTCATTTTTAGTATATGGATAGTCATAATGTATTCTATGACCTACAAAACCAATCGCTGAATAACGGAACAATATTGTTGGATGCATAAAAATAGTTTCTGTATAGTCTGCATCTTCAGGTATTTTGTCTGACACACCAGAACCACCACCTGCTTTAGTTACATCTCTATAAACAATATTATGAAGTTCATGCAATCTTACCTCTTCATTAACTAAAAATTCATACTCTGCAGTAACAAAACAAAGCTGTCCTGTCCTACCCTCCTTTAGTTTTATGTCAGCTACCTTAGATTTTTTTATAACTTTATCACCTACTCTTAAAGGTTTTATTACTTTGATCTGACTCCCTGCCCACATTCTTCTTGGAAGTGGGACTGGAGGCAAAAAATCACCTCTAGCTGGATGAGAATCCACACCAAGTTCGTCATTTTTTTTTAAATCCCAACCTAACATCCAATGCAAACCAGAGGTTGCATCCTCCCCAATTTTGGGATCGCCTGGATCAATATTTAATGTTGCTCTGTACCTCTGTTCAACAATTGGTGTAAGGTAATCTGTTACAGTCTCTATATTACCTAACCATTTATTTAAATGATTAATATCAAGCGCTTCATTTTCCATTTACCGAACCTTTATTTTTAAGGATATTTGAAACTATTAAATATAAAAATTATATTAATATCAATTAATAAAATATTTAATGATAGAAACTTTGAAATGCCTTCTTTAATTTTACATATAGATGAAACCTTAGAAAATATTTTTGAAATGTCTGCAGTTAAAGAAATAGAAAAAAGCATAATAGATATTATTCAAGAAGAGTTAGAGGCTGAAAAAAACAACTGTCAAATTATATGGGTTAAGAGTAAAATAATTTACTCAAATTATAAAATATTTGGTGAATTGAAGTTTAGAGATAATGAGACTAGAAATATTGACAAAAGAGATAAATGTTTAAAAAGAATTGGTAAAATTTTACAAAATAAATTTAATGTCTTTATAAGACTTAGGGCATTCTCAATTCACGATGCATCAATAACTGCACTAGATCTTGTAAATTAAAATTGTATTTCAAGTGATAAAAATAGAAGGATCAGTAATGAGTGAAAATATTGTATTAACAAGCGTAAATGAAAGAGGAATTGCTGAAGTTATTTTAAACCGTCCAGAAAGAAATAATGCATATAACGGAAATATGATTATTGAATTAATCAAAAGCTTTGAATCTTTATATAAAAATAACTCTGTAAGAATAGTGCTCATTAAAGGCAAAGGAAAACATTTTCAAGCAGGAGCTGACTTACAATGGCTAAAAGAAATTGGTAAACTTAGTCAAAAAGAAAATATAGAGGTTTCAAGAAAAACAGCTTCAGCGATTCAAGGTCTTACAAAGTTCCCTAAGCCAACAATAGCCTTGATACATGGAGGATGCTTTGGAGGTGGAACTGGAATTGCCGCAGCAGCTGATATAGTAATAGCTAGTGAAGACGCTATTTTTTCTATTTCTGAAGCTAGATGGGGTGTAATGGCAGGAATAATAATACCTCATTTAAACGCCAGTATTGGCGTAAGAAACGTTAGAAGATATGCTCTTACATGTGAGCGTTTTAGCTCTAGTCAGGCTAAGGAAATGGGTTTAGTTCACCAAGTTTGTAAAACGGGTGAGCTTGAAAATGCTGTTCAACCTGTTATTGAGGACTTGTTAATGTGCGCTCCAGATGCATTGGAAGCTACAAAAAGAAGAACTTTAATTGAAAGTGGTTTAATGTTGTCAGATGAAAAATTTGACGAACTTGTTTTTGAACATTCTCAAAAAAGGATGACTACTGAAGCAAAAGAGGGTCTAAATAGTTTTCTTGAGAAAAGAACTGCATCTTGGTATCAAAATTAAATCATAGGATATATAAATGCCTGCATTAGTTACTAATTCAAAAATATGGGGAGAAATGTTTGGTACTAAAGAAATGCATTTCTTATTTTCTGACGAGAGTACTACACAACTTTATTTAGATGTGGAAGCGGCTTTAGCAAGATCACAATCAAAGTTGAATATTATACCAAAAGAAGCTGGAGAAAAAATAACCCAAGCAGCAAAAGTAGATATAATTGATTGGAAGAAACTTGAAAAAAGGACATCTATAGTTGGATATCCAATTCTTCCACTAGTAGAACAACTAAGTGAAAAAGTTGAAGGCAACTTTGGACAATTTTGTCATTGGGGCGCTACAACACAAGATATTATGGACACAGCAGATATCCTTCAAATTAGAAAGGGTCTTGAATTATTATCTAAAGACCTAAAGTCAATTTCAGATGCTTTAGAAAAAATTGTTGAATATCACATTAAAACACCTATGGCTGGTAGAACACATTTGCAACATGCTTTACCTATATCTTTTGGGTACAAGGCATCTACTTGGTTATCTGGTATAGATAGGCATCACAAAAGACTAGAAGAAATAAAGAAACGTATTTTCAATGTTTCATTTTTTGGAGCAGCAGGAACACTTGCTTCTTTGGGAGAAGATAATGGTCTTAAGACACAGTCAACTCTTGCAGAAGAATTAGATCTGAATGTACCTGACGTAAGTTGGCATTCTATTAGAGATAATTTTTGTGAAGTAACTGGTTGGCTTGCAATAGTCGCCGCATCGCTTGGTAAGATAGCTTATGATGTGATGTTAATGATGCAAACAGAAACACAAGAAGTGGCTGAACCATATCTTCACGGACGAGGTTCTTCTTCGACAATGCCTCAAAAAAGAAATCCTATTTCTTCTGAGATAATGCTGGCTTGTTCAAAACTATTAAGAGAACATCATTCTTCTATGCTAGATGCTATGGTCCTTGACCATGAAAGAGCTACAGGTCAATGGCATGTAGAATGGCATGTAATACCTAATGCCTTTTTGGTTGCTTCTTCATCTTTCAACTCAGCTAAATATCTTTTGGAAGGTTTAGAAGTTTCACCTGAAAAAATGAAGGAAAACATTTATAAAACTAATGGGTTAATTGTTGCAGAGTCTGTTATGATGGCCCTCGCACCCAAAATGGGAAGACAAATTGCACACGATTTAGTTTATGACTGTTGTAGGGAATCAATCAAAAACAACATATCATTCATAGATATATTATTAAAAAACAAAGAAATTTCTAAATTTTTTAATGAACAAGATTTGTTAAAAATGATAGATCCATCTAATTATTTAGGAGCGGCTCCTACTATGGCACAGAGACTTTTAGATAAAAGAAAGTTACCATAATATAATGCAACAATTAATGACAAAAGAAAGCCTTGATAAATTTTTAAATAAAGAATTTCCTCAAGTAAGCAAAAACTTCAAGATATTAAATGTAAGCGACCAGTCTTTTTCAATGCTAATGTACATTACTGAAGAACATTTGAGACCAGGGGCAACAGTTTCAGGCCCAACTATGTTTTTATTGGCAGACGTAACTTTTTATTTAGCAACACTAAGCGTTATAGGACCAAAAAGTCTTACTGTTACAACTAATTGTTCAATAAATTTTTTAAGAAAACCAAATGAGAAAAATTTAACTAGTAAAGCCAGAATTTTAAAATTAGGAAAAACTTTAAGTGTAGGCGATGTTTTAATTTATTCAGAAGATATTGACGAGCCTGTTGCCCACGCTTCACTTACATATTCTATTCCACAAAAATAAATTCATATTCTATCTCTATGCCAAATTAAATGATCTGACATAAAGGTTGATATAAAATAATATGAATGATCATAATTTGGGTGCATTCTAAGTTTTAAATTAATATTTGTATCTTTACATGCATCATCTAATAGCCAAGGTCTTAACCCTTCTTTTAAAAAACTATCCGCATCTCCCTGATCAACAAGAATTTCAGGAAAATGATAACCATTTTTAACTAAAGCTACACTATCATACATTTGCCAATCACTTTGATTTAAACCAATATATTTTTTAAAGGCATCACTAGACCAGCTGGCTGTCGATGGCTCGACAATTGGAGCAAATGCAGAACAACTTTTAAATTTCTTTGGGTTTCTTAAAGCCATTACAATAGCTCCATGACCACCCATTGAGTGACCAAAAATACTTTGTCTAGACATATCAAAATCGAAATTATTTTCAATAATACTTGGAAGTTCTTCAATTATATAAGTGTACATATTATAATTTCTGTCATATGGCGGTTCTGTTGCATCCAGATAAAAACCAGCTCCACTGCCAAATTGCCAATTGTCTTTTTCGTCGGGTATATCTTCTCCTCTAGGACTAGTATCAGGACAAATAATTGCTATGCCTAGTTCAGCAGCTTTTTTTCTGTACTCACCTTTTTCCATTACGTTTAAGTGACTACAAGTTAAACCAGATAGATACCACAAGACTGGAGGTTTTTTTATTTTGGGAGGGATAAAAACTGCAAAAGTCATTTCACAATTATTAACCAGAGACTGATGACTACAGACTAATTGTTTACCCTCAAATGAAAATACTTCAGATATATTTTTCATTTAAAAAACTACGACTGATCTTATTGACTCACCAGCATGCATCAAATCAAAGCCTTTGTTAATATCTTCTAATTTTAAATTATGAGTAATCATTGGATCAATGTCAATTTTGCCTTGAAGATACCACTCCACAATTTTAGGAACGTCGGTTCTTCCCCTTGCTCCACCAAAAGCTGTACCTTTCCAGCTTCTACCTGTAACTAGTTGGAAAGGTCTAGTTTTAATTTCTTGCCCTGCTCCAGCAACCCCAATTATTATACTTTCTCCCCAGCCTTTATGTGCGCACTCTAAAGCTTGTCTCATTACATTCACATTCCCAATACATTCGAAAGAGTAGTCTGCACCACCACCTGTAAGATCAACTAAGTAATTAACTAAATCACCATCAATCTCTGATGGATTTACAAAATGTGTCATACCAAACTTTTTTCCCCAAGATTCTTTTTTGTTATTCATGTCGACACCAACAATCATGTTTGCTCCTATCATTCTCAAACCTTGAATAACATTAAGACCAATACCACCTAAGCCAAAAACTACTGCGTTACAACCTGCAGTTGCCTTTGCTGTATTGATAACGGCTCCAATACCTGTAGTTACACCGCATCCGATATAACAAATTTTATCAAAGGGAGCTTTTTTATTTACTTTAGCAAGCGCAATTTCAGGAACTACAGTGTAATTTGAAAAAGTAGATGTTCCCATATAATGCAATATGGGTTTCCCATTTATCGAAAATCTACTAGTGCCATCAGGCATTACTCCCTTACCTTGGGTAACTCTTATGGCCTGACATAAATTAGTTTTCGGATGCAAACAATACTCACACTCTCTGCATTCCGGTGTATAAAGAGGAATTATATGATCACCTTCTTTAAGAGATGTTACGCCTTTACCCACTTCTCTTACAACTCCTGCTCCTTCGTGCCCTAATATTGCTGGGAAAAGTCCTTCAGGATCATCCCCAGAAAGTGTGAACTCATCAGTGTGGCATATACCTGTTGCTCTTATTTCTACTAGAACTTCTCCGTAACGAGGCCCTTCTAAATCCACATCCATAATTTCAAGCGGTTTTCCCGCCTCTACAGCAACTGCAGCTCTAGTTTTCATTGTATCCCCCAACAATAATTTTCTTAAATTTAAAATTTATTATGATTTATAATCCATGACTTGCAAGATTTTTTAGTATATATGTTAGGTTTCAAAGATTTAGATATTAGGAGCATCTCTATGAGTTTTGTTGAAACTGAAATTAATGGCCAAATAATAACTATCAGATTAAATCGTCCAGAAAGATTAAATGCTTTAAGCACCGTTATAAGAAAAGGTATGGCAGAAGCGTTCAATAGATATCATGAGGATAAAGATCTAGAAGTAGCAATTTTGACAGGAACTGGAAGAGGGTTTTGTGCAGGCGAAGATATGAAAGAGTCTATTGACAGAGGCATCCCAGGATCCCCAAAAGAATTTGTAGAAGAAAACTTAGTTGACCCATTTCAGACAGGTGCTCTTCAAAAGCCAGTCATAGCAGCAGTAAATGGATATGCGATGGGTGGTGGATTTATGTTAGTTGAGAGAACAGATCTTAGGATTGCTGTGAAAGAAGCAATTTTTGAAATGTCAGAAGCAAAAAGATGGCTTCTTGGCGGTTATAATCATGGACATTATGGCAACCTCCCACATCCCGTTGCAACTGAAATGGCTTTTGGATATAGAATTTCTGCTGAAAGGATGCATCAAGTTGGTTTCATTAATCGTTTAGTGGAAGCTAAAGATCTTATGAGTGAGGCTTATTCAATGGCAGAACATCTGCTATCACTCCCTCCTGCTGCAAGAGTAAACACACTTTATATGATGAAGCATATGGCACCAAAAATAAATCCTAATATTGCAGACCTTGCTGAAAAGCTACATCTTCACGGCGACACTGAGGATAGAATGGAAAGTAGAAGAGCCTTTGCAGAAAAAAGAAAACCAAACTTCAAAGGCTGGCTTAACCCAGAAGATAGATATAATATGCCGAAATTAGAGGAAAATTAGAGGTCAAAATGAGTGAAATAAATGGAGCTCTTTCTGGGTTAAAAATAGTTGCATGTTCAACAGCACAAGCTGGAACTGTTCCCTACATGTTAATGGCAGATCTTGGTGCTGAAGTAATTAAAATTGAAACGCCAGGTAAAGGTGATAACAATCGTAACTCAGGTTTTTTAGAAGGAGAGATAGGATCATTTTTTGAAACTAATAACAGAGGTGTTAAAAGTTTAACTCTCAATCTTAAATCAGAAAACGGACAAAAAATACTTCACAGTTTAATAAAGGATGCCGATGTGTTTGGTCAAAATTTTAGACCAGGCGTTGCTGAAAAACTTAATTTTGATTATGAAACTCTTAGCAAAATTAATCCTAAAATAGTTTACGCTTCTGTTTCTGCTTATGGGCCTGATGCCCCAGACGGACACTTACCAGGAACTGACGCGGTAGGACAAGCTTTAAGTGGAATAGCTGAAGCATATTCAATTCCTGGAAATAATTTAAGAACAGGAGTAGCCTCAGTTGCAGATGAAAGCTGTGCAATACTAACTTTTGGAGGAATTTTAGCAGCATATATAAATGCTCAGAAAACAGGAAAAGGTCAAAAGTTAGAGACTTCTTTAGTTGGGAGTGCTTTCAGACTTCTTGGTTGGACTATGACTACAGCAATGTGGAGTAACAGGCCACCAATTACTGGAGCTAGAATTAATGGAACAAGAGAAAGGCCGGGTATTGCTGCATGTTTTAACGATATTAATGGTAAACCTTTTGCACTTCAACTTGACCCAGATGACTGGCAAGAAGCAATGAAAGCTCTTAACTTTTTTGATATTCTTACAGAAAATGGTCTTATTGACCTTGGTTTGGCATTTGAGTCTGAAATAAAGAAAACTGAAATTTTGGATAAACTTGCTGAATTATTCTCAACTGATACCAGAGATAATTGGATATCAGTCTTGAGAAAAGCTGACATGATATCTACCCATGTTAATACAATGCTTGAAGCATCTAATGATCCAAATATAAAAGAAAACAATTATGTAACAGAAGTATGGTACCCAGAACTAAACAAAAATATGAAAGTACACGGTACTCCTTGGAAATTTTCCAAAACACCTGCTAACATAAAAAGAGCACCTAAACTCGGTGAACACAATACTGAGATATTATCTGATTTAGGCTATACTAAAGATGAGATTGAAGGTTTTAAAGACGACAAGATTATCTAATTTCTCTCATTTCTTTTGCAAACTTTTTGAAATTTGCTACATAATGCTTTGAAGATTTCGTCATGTTATCAATCATCTCTTGGCTTAGCTCTTTTACAGCTTTAGCCGGTGAACCAATAATTAACGAACCATCAGGAAATTCTTTATTTTCAGTAACGAGTGCACCAGCTCCTACTAGACAATTGTTACCTATCTTAGCATTATTAAGTATTGTTGCGCCCATCCCAACTAAGGAATTATTACCTATTGTACAACCGTGTATAATTGCATTATGTCCAATCGTACAATTATTACCTATGGTGACAGGACAATCAGGATCAACGTGAATTATAGTGTTTTCTTGTATGTTTGTTTCTTCGCCAATCTTAATAACGTCATTATCACCTCTTAAAACTGATCCAAACCATACACCAACATCTCTCCCTAAAATAACGTTTCCTATAACATGTGCATCTGGTGCAACCCAATATAGGTTATTTTCAGGTAATTGAGGTTTTTTTTCACCTAAACTATAAATTGGCATTAGCACTCCTTTATATTAAGTTTACGTTAAAATTATATCTTATATAATTTTTTCTTATTGTTAATATTTTATTAAAAATTATGAAAGCTCTTTATGGTTATTAGAGATAATATTGTTTCAAAAGTTACGATTTACAGACTAGATGTTCCTCTAATAAAGCCTTATAAATTATCCTATAATACTTTCTATTCTTTTGAACCGTTGTTGATTCATATTGTAGATGATCAAGGAAATGAGGGATGGGGTGAACAGCACATATCACCAGGCTCCAGCAGTGAAACTAGAGACGGTGGATGGACATTTGCCAAAGTTATATCAAAATTAATTTTAAATAAAAAATTATACGAAGCAAAAGAAATCATTTTATCTAATTCCTCTATAAGTATTGTTGCTTCAAGTGCAATCTATACAGCAATCGAGATGCTAGAAAAAAATAATATTTTAAATAATAAGAGTTCTCTAAAACTTAAATTATTAACTTCATTTAATGCAGAGGAAGAATCTGAAATAAAAGATGAATTGGACAAAGTAACTGAACAAGGATTTACAACAATAAAAATTAAGGTTGGAAAGGACGTTAATGCAGATATTAAAAAGATAAATAATATACAAACTTATTTGAATGGCAGAGCTACCCTAAGAATAGACGCTAATAGAGGGTACACAAAAAAAGACGGTTGTAAATTTGTTCAAGGGTTAAAGCCTGATTTCATAGAATTATTTGAGCAGCCTTGTGATGCTAATGATTGGGATGCAAACGCTGCGGTCGCTAAACTATCACGCATCCCAATAATGTTGGACGAACCTATTTGTAGTATTAAAGATATTGAAAAAGCTTCTAAATTAAAAGGCGTAGGATTATGCAAACTTAAGTTGAAAAGATTTTTATCTATTACAAAATTAACTGAAGCCATAAAATATGCACATAAATTAGGATTAAAAATTGTACTTGGTGACGGGCTTGGTACTGAAATTAATTGTTGGATGGAAGCTAGGATTGCAAAAAACTTAATTGACAATGCTGGAGAATATAACGGTTTTTTAAAAATTGATCCAAAAGCAAGAATTTTGTCAAATCCCCTAAAATTTACGAATGGTTTTCTATTGATATCTGAGAATTGGAATCTTGAAATTGACAGACATAAAGTAGAAAAATACAGTATTAATAAAGAGGAAATTTACAAGTAAATTAAATAGGAAAAAAAGGAATGAAATTAATTAATAGTGTTAAGAGCTTGGGTGGAGAGATTGTAGATTTGGACATCAGTAATAAATTGACTCAAGATCAAATTAATTTCATAAATCAATCTTGGGATGAAAGGCTCGTCTTAGTATTTAAAAAACAAAATTTAGATGATCATAAATTAATAAATTTTAGTAAATATTTTGGTGAACTCGACCCTCCTGGCCCTAATCCATATGGTATAACATTTTTACCAGAATTTCCTGAAATTAATGTAATTTCTAATGTTAAAAATAAACAGGGTACTCCTATAGGTAATTTAGGAGATGGTGAAGCAGTCTGGCATGCCGATATGACTTACCTACAACTACCTCCAAAGGCTGGAATTTTATATGCTCTTGAAGTACCTGAAAATCAAGGTAATACCCACTTTGCAAATATGGCCTTAGCGTATAGTGAATTATCAAATAAACTTAAGGAAAAAATTGATGATAAAATCTTGATACATGATTCTGCTCATAATAGTGCTGGTATGCTTAGAAAAGGGTACTCAGAGGTTGACAATCCAACTGAGACACCTGGAGCCAGACATCCAATGGTAATTACAGATAAAAGTACCAACAAGAAACTTCTCTTTCTTGGAAGAAGACCTCATGCTTATATCATTGGGTTAGAAATTGAGGAAAGTGAAAATTTATTGGATGAAATTTGGGAACATGCAACACAAGAAAAATACACTTGGACACAGAAATGGGAGAAGGGTGATTTACTTATGTGGAAAAACTTGAATGTGCTTCACAAAAGAGATGCCTTTGATCCAAATACAAGAAGAGTAATGCATAGAACGCAACTAAAAGGCGAAATAGAGATTTCTGCTTAATATGTTTATATTAATATATCTGAAACTCTTATTGATTTATTATAAAATCAATAGCAAACTAAATTATAATTTTTTTAATTGGGAGAGAAATATGACACAACTTAAGAATTCTTTAAGAAGAAGTATTGTAAAGGCAAGTTTAGGTGTTGTCGCTATTACAGGAATTAGTACCATTGGTTTAGTATCTATTGCTAGTGCTGACAAATATCCTAGTAAGCCGATAGAGTTAGTAATACATGCTAAATATGGTGGGGGAACTGACACTACCGCAAGAATGGTATCTATTAGAACAAGGAGAAATTTAAAAACAGATATATCTATTGTAGCTAAAAGAGGTGGTTCGGGAGCAAAAGCTCAAAACTATGTTTTAACAAAACCTGCCGACGGATATACAATCATGGCTTTAACACAATCTCATCTCTACACAATGGCTAGAGGTAAATCTAATATGAAGATTGACGACATAGTAGGAGTTGCAAGAGCAATGGATGACCCAACCTTCATTACTGTATCAGGAAAAGGAAAGTTTAATACTTTAGAGGAGCTTGTCGCTGCTTCTAAAAAAGCTCCATTAAATTGGGGGGTTGCTCAGATTGGAGGAACTGAACATATAGGGTTAGCACAGTTCGCAAAAGAAGCTGGGATTAAGTTCAAAGTTGTACCATTTGGATCAGGCGCACAAATGGTACAAGCACTTATGGCAGGTAAAATTGATGCTACATTACCTAACGTGAGTGAAGCTGCTAACCAAGTTGCAGATGGTAGCTTTAAGGCTCTTGCAGTGATGGCTGAAGACAGACTTAAAGACTATCCAAATGTTCCTACTACTTATGAAAAAGGAATTAAGGCAAAATGTTCAACGACAAGGGGTTATGCTGTATTAGCTTCTACTCCACAACCAATTATAGATCAGATTTCTAAAGCTATGGTTAAGGCAATGAAACATGACGTTTTTGCTAGTTATCTTGCTGGTGCTGGACTAACTGTTGAAGGTAGTGTTGCCGGAACGAAAGTTTGGGACAAACAATTAAAAGCTGAATATAAAGTTGCAGCATCTGCTCTTAAAGAACTTGGTTTAATAAAATAAATTTTAGGTTTTTAAAGATATGAAGAATAAAGAAAATGCATCCAATTCTTTGGGTGCATTATTAAATACAAGTGATACAATAATTGCAATTATTTTGTCTTTAATTATTGCTTTTTTGTGGTTTGAAACGACTAAATTTGAAAAAGTCCCTGACTTATTCTCAAATAATATTCCCCCAGAAATGTTTCCTCAAATATTACTTATAATTATTCTTGGGATGGTTTTAATAATACCCTTTGAACATATTTTTTTGAAGAAAAGTGGGAAAAATATTGATTCTTCAAGAAAAAACCCTGTGGAGATTTCAACTATTGGGACTATGGTCATTTTGACAGCAATCATAGCTTCTTCACAAATTCTAGGTGCTGCTCTAACAATAATAGCAGTTAGCATATCATTACCAATCTATTGGGGAGAAAGAAGATTAAAAGTATTAATATCTTATGTTGTTGGATTTCCGTTATTTGTAATAATTTTATTTAATGTAATTCTTGGAGTTCATTTTGAACCAGGATTATTAGATCTCATAAAGAATTAGAGAGGATCAAAATTTGGAAGACATCGTCAAAGGTATTGGATTATTACTAGAATTTCAAAACATCCTCCTAATTTTATCAGGCGTGTTAATCGGAGTTTTAGTTGGAGCCTTACCAGGTTTAAGCTCTCCTATGGCTATTGCCCTACTGATCCCCTTTACAATCTCTCTAGATCCAGTCGCAGCAATTGCTATGATGGCTGCTCTTTACTGCGCTGGAACTTTTGGAGGTTCAATTACTGCTATACTCATTAATGCTCCGGGTGCCCCCCCTGCAGTAGCAACTGCTTTGGATGGATACCCAATGGCAAAAAATGGTGAACCAGGAAGAGCTCTTGGTTTAGCCGCCGTATCTAGTGTTTTTGGTGGAATTTTTAGTTTAATAATTTTTATATTTGCAGCGCCTCTTTTAGCAAAACTTGCTTTGGAATTTGGACCTGCAGAATATTTTGGGCTTGCTGTATTTGCACTTTCGATGCTTGCTTCAATGAGTGGAAAATCTTCTTTGAGAAATCTTATTTCAGGTCTTGTCGGTGTATTAATTGGTACCATAGGCATACATTTAACTACTGGTGTCGAAAGATTTACATTTGATATTCCAGATCTTGAAGAGGGCATTCATTTCGTTCCCGTTCTAATTGGTTTGTTCGCGGTAAGCGAACTCTTTAAGCAATCTGAAAAACTAAATGCAGTTGTTGAAAGAATACAAGCTAAAGCTCTAAGATTACCTTCATTGTTTGAGTTAAAAAAACTAAAATATACAATCTTGAGATCATCAGGAATTGGAACTTTTATAGGCATTCTTCCAGCTGAAGGTTCTACAGTTGCAGCAATAATTGGTTATAATGAAGCTAGACGGTGGTCTAAAGATAAGGATAAATTTGGTAAAGGTTCACCTGAAGGAATAGTTGGACCGGAAGCTGCTAATAATGCAGCTGCAGGTGGAGCTATGGTTCCTACTCTTGCACTAGGAATACCTGGAAGTGGATCAACAGCTCTTATATTAGCTGCATTAATTATGCATGGTTTTAGACCTGGTCCTTATTTAATAAGTGAAACTCCAGAATTTGTGTATGCAATTTTTGGTGCTATGTTAATTGCTAACTTAGGTTTCTTATTTATAGGTTTAGTTGGTGCCAAATTCTTTTCTTTGGTAGCATTTATTCCTAAAAAACTACTTTGGCCAGCTGTATTTATATTTTCTATGATTGGTTCTTATTCTTTTGCATCATCAATGTTTGATGTCTGGGTAATGCTGGCTGCAGGGTTGTTAGGTTATTTTATGGATCGGCATGGTTTCTCAGCTGCCCCGTTAGTCATGGGGTTAATACTTGGTAAATTAGTGGAGGAAAGCTTTTCTCAATCTATGATTATTCATGATAACAATTTTTTTGCATTACTAGAGAGTCCTGTTGTTTTGTTATTTTTTATGCTCACATTCTTAAGTTTATCGTCTCCTTTTTGGACAAGATACTTCTCAAAGAAATAATTTTATTAGATGCAGTAAAATGAATAATTTTGAAACTTCTGTTGCTGAAACATTTTCAGATTGGGTTCATAACCTTAACATAAATGATATACCAGAAGAAGTAGTAAATAAATTACAACTTATTGTAATGGACTCTTTTGGACTTATGGTTTCCGCTAAAAATGAGCCATATATCATAAGTCTTATCAATGCTTTACAGGAACATGGAGAATGCACATTAGTTGGACATAATAAAAAGGTAAATCCATTTAATGCGTCTATAATCAATGGAACAGCAATTCATGGTGAGGATTTTGATGACACTTTTGAAGGAACACCTGTTCACGTAGGTTCAGTAATGGTTCCGGCAATTTTATCTTCTGCACAAGCTAAAAATTTAGATGGACAAAAATTTTTAAAAGGATTGGTTGTTGGATCAGAATTAATTTGTAGACTAGCCTTGGTTGCACCTACAGCAGTCCATAGACAGGGTTTTCATCCAACAGCAATTTTTGGAGCTTTTGGTTCATCAATAGGTGTCTCATCTTTACTTGGAAATACTATAAATGAAATGAGTTCTGGATTAGGTATTGTAGGTAGTATGGCTTCTGGAATTATAGAGTATTTAGCTGAAGGTACGTCTACAAAACGTCTACACCCAGGATGGGCGGCGGGATGTGGATTGCAATCTGCTAATTTTGCTAAATCTGGATTTTTAGGGCCAAGAACTGTATTTGAAGGTCAACACGGTGTATTTAATAGTTTTGCTGTAAGAAATATTAAACCAAATTTTTCGCAAATAATCTCAGATTTGGGAAAAAGATGGGAATCAAAAAACCTCGCTTTAAAGCCATATGCTTGTGGAACAATGGCACAACCTTTTATTGATTGTGCTATAAAATTAAAAGGTACAATTAGTAATCTTGAAGACATTGAAAAAATAATTGCTAGCGTTGGTGAGGGAACAGTCCACAGATTATGGGAACCATTGCAGGAAAAACAGAATCCATCTTCTCCATATGGAGCAAAATTTTCAGTCCCATATTGTATTTCAATAGGATTAATTAATGGGTCTGCAGGATTAAAAGAGTTCACAGAAAAATGTTTAAAAAATTTGGAAGTGATAAAACTAGCATCTAAAGTAAATTACGAAATTAATCCAAAAGATGAATATCCAAGAAATTATACTGGTAAAATACAGATAATTATGAAAGATGGGACAATTTATTCTTCTTCACAAGAATGTTTAAGAGGTGGTAAACGTGACCCTTTAAGCCTAAATGAAGTAAAAAAGAAATTTGAAGCTAATTTAAAATTTGCAAATATAAAGTCCAGTGAGATTGAAAAACTATATGATTTCATTAATAATATTTTTAAATCAAAAAATCTAAACGAGTTAAATGACATTAACTTTAATTGTTAAGTTCCTCACAATTTTTTCCTAATAGCAAATTAAAAAATCTATTCCATTTTTTTGCATAATTACTTCTATTAACTACCCAATCAACGTGTTTGGAATCGTCTTTTTTTGGGTTTATTTTAATTCCCCACAAGCCATCTACTTCATTAGGAACTGCTGAATATCTGACATCTGTTATTATATTTTTGTCAATCCCTATTCCTAGATAACCTTGAGAAAACCAATCAAATCTTTTTATATCTTTATATTGTTGACTGGTTTTATTAAGTGACAAAAATTCATTTGACAGATTAAGTTTTTTTATCGTGATTCCTTCGCAATACTCTGATTTAGAAAACAACCTTACTGCATCAACATAGTAAAAACCACTATCCTCATAGATTGTTTTCCATAAAAATAAATTTCCTAAACTAGGTTTTACTGTTAGATTTTTGCTCTGATGACCTCTAAACTTAGCAATTGATTCCCCAACATGTTCTGCACGATTTTCTTGAGAGGCACCAAAGGTTAGATAAATGAAAATATAAAAAATACCAAGAAAAGTGATTAATTTATTTTTCTTAATTATTGCAAAAATTATAACTAGAATTACAGGAATACTTAATAAAGGATCAACTACCGATATATAATTCCAAGAAATTCTTTCATCAGAAAATGGCCATAAAAGCTGCGTCCCATAACTTGTACAAGCGTCTAATAAACCATGTGTAGCGAAGCCAAAAAGGCTAAACAGATATGTTTCACCCCAACTCAAATATTTTCTGAAAAACATTCTCGAAAAAAAAGTTACAATTAAAGCCCCAATAGGTATGAAGATTATAGAGTGTGTAAATTGTCTATGATATTCTAATTTCAATAAAGGATCCGACGCAGATCTAATAAAAATATCTAAATCAGGTGCTAAACCTGCAAGGCAACCAACTGTTGATCCTACTAAAATTTTTTTCTTATTAGACATTGTTTGAGCAAAAATTGCGCCGAATGCACCTTGAGTAACAGGATCCATAATATAACCAAAATTATTAAATAAGCTATTTATACACTAAGTTGTCTTGACTGTTCATATTTTTTTCTTTTAACATATTTATTGAATTACAAGAGATTTATTAATGAACCAAATTAAATTAAATAATGAGGATTATGACGCCATAATCATAGGGGCTGGTTTTTCAGGATTATACCAATTGATTTGTCTTCGTGATCAACTTAACCTTAATTGTGTAGTTTTGGAAACAGGAGATGATGTAGGTGGCACATGGTATTGGAACAGATATCCTGGTGCTAGATGTGATACAGAAAGTCACGCCTATTCTTATTATTTTTCTGATGAATTACTTAAAGAGTGGACATGGTCAGAACGATATCCAGGTCACGCCGAGATTAGAAGATATATGAATTTTGTTGCAAATAAATTTGATCTTAAAAAAGACATTCTTTTCAAACAAAAAGTTACTAGCGCAAGTTTTAATAATAACGAAAATAAATGGAATGTAATTACTAACAACAAAATTGAGTTTAAAGCTAAATTTCTTATAACTGCTGTTGGATGTTTATCAAACACTAATATACCAAATATAAAAGGACTAGAAGATTTTGAAGGTAAATACTACCACACTGGTAATTGGCCTAAAAAAGGTGTTTCATTTGTTGGTAAAAATGTTGGTCAAATTGGGACTGGATCAACTGGTATACAAGCTGTTCCAGTCATAGCTGAAGAAGCAAAACATTTGACTGTTTTCCAAAGAACTGCAAATTATAGCATTCCCGCTAGAAATAAACCATTAACCTCAGAATTTAAAAAACATATAAAAGAAAATTCAGATTTTTACAAAAACCTAGTTAAACGCACACCTAATGCTCATCCCTTTGAAATCAGCAAGCGAAATGTTGCTGATGTAGATCCAGAAAAATTAAATGAAATTTATGAAAAAGCTTGGCAAATTGGTGGTCTTCAATTTAGGGCAGTATTTAATGATTTGGTTACAGATATTGAAGCAAATAAAACAGCATCTGATTTTATAAAAAAGAAAATTAGAGAAACTGTTTCAAATAAAAAGTTTGCTTCAATATTGTCAGACATTGACCATCCCTATGCTGGGAAACGTCCACCTATCGACAGTAATTATTTTGAAACCTTTAATAGAGACAACATTAATTTAGTTGATCTTCGCAGTGAACCAATAGAGCTAATAAACAAAACTGGAATTAAAACTAAGAATAATCATTATGCCATGGATATAATTGTTTTTGCTACCGGTTATGATGCGATGACTGGACCTCTGATAAATATGAATATTACAGGAAAAAATAATTTAAAACTTAATGATGCTTGGAGAGAAGGCCCAAAAACTTTTTTAGGCTTACAAATTCCAGGATTTCCCAATTTGTTTACAATAACAGGACCAGGCAGTCCTTCAGTTTTAACAAATATGCCAATGGCTATAGAACAACATGTCGAATGGATTCGTGATTGTATTAATTACATGAATAAAAAAGACTACTCAACAATCGAAACAGATATAAATTCTGCCGAAAAATGGGGAGATGAAGTCAATTCAATAGCCAATAAAACACTCTTGCCAACTGTAAAACATTCTTGGTATTTAGGAGCAAATATTCCAGGAAAGCCAAGAGTTTTTATGCCTTATGCAGGTGGGCTTCCAAGATATACTGAAGTATGTAACAACATAAAAAATAATAATTATAAAGATTTCATTTTGAATTAATGGTCAATCATCAATAGTAGTTTTTATTTCATTAATTTTAGTTCTAATTTTTTTCATTCTTTCTTCAAGAACATTTTTCTTTGGAGGGTTATTTGAGTCAAATTGATCTAATAGATTCGACATTTCGTTTGCTAATTCATTGCTTTGTCTATTTGAATCTAAAAGTCTTATTTGTGTCTTTCTAATCAATGCACTTAAAACAACATTAGACTTTATCATTTTTGTGAAATATGACTTAGGTATCTTTTTCGCAACTAACTTTTGAGCACAAACCTTAGCAGTAACAGTTCTCGGAACATTTAATAAAATGGATGTTTCTCCAAAAATTTCTCCCATGCCAAGTCTATTAAGCTTTAAGCCATCTTTTGTTTCAATATTTACATATCCTTCTAAAATTAAATATGCCTCAGTCGCATCATTGCCAGCTTCATAAATTACTTCACCAGGTTCCCAAATTGCTGACTTTCCATTGTCTTGCATCTAATACCACCCAAAAAGAAAAGTAAAAAAATTATAACGGAATATCTAATGGCTCCATCCAAAAAATGTATCCATAAAAAATTAAATAACAATAAAATAATAAATAAGCCCACCATGGTTTAGGTTTAAAAGATTTACTTTTTTCTTCTATAACCTCTAGTTCTTCTTTATAATTTTTATAATAATTCATCATAAAATTAGATCTGCCCAACTAAATTCTCCGCCATAAATTTTAATTCATATGTCTAAAAAAATTGTTTCTTTATCGCCTTGTAAAAAAATATCAAATAAATAACTATTCTTTTTAATTTTTTTAGCAATTAAGTTTTTTTTGTTAACTTCGTCTATTATAGACAGAAGTGGATCGTTTTTCAATTCATCATCTTCAAAATATACTCGAGTATTGAGTGTCATATTTAGACCCCTTGAAGAAATTGATAATGAAACATAGGGGCTATGAGTTTTTCCATCATAACCTATGTAAGATCCAGGTTTTACAGTTTTCAATGTAAACTTTTTTGTTAAGTGATTTGGCATCAGACGTGCAAATCCGTTTTCTTCAGTAAATTGTCCTTTTTCATCACATTGCCAAGTTTCAATCATAACATCATCTAACGCAACTCCATTGCCATCAAATACTGAACCTTCGATAGTTATTAAATCGGCATCTTTCTTGTTCATAAATGGGATTTCTCCCAAATCATTTTGATAAATTCTGTTTATTTTTATGGCATTAGGCATACAACCTATATGAAGAAATGGACCCGCGGTTTGAAATGGGGTTTCATCAAGATTTTCTTTAGCATTTTCCAAATTAGAGACCCTCTTTTCTATTTTCAAAATAGGTTTGTTTTATTCCTCTCAAGACGATATCAAATTTATAAGCCAATAGATTTTGTGTGTTTGATCTAGAGGTATCTAAAACCCCAATTAAACTATTTTTTGCTTTTTTATTTCCGATGGAATTCACCATTGGGCAAATTTTGATGAGAGGATCTCCTTCAAAATACATTTGCGTTATTAATCTCTGTCCAAAGCTTTTACCAAATATAGAAAAATGAATATGCATTGGCCTCCATTCAATTCCTCGATTTAGATATGGATATGGTCCAGGTTGAATAGTTAAAAATTCATAATAACCACTTGATGAAGTTAAACATCTTCCACAACCAGCGAAATTAGGGTCGATTGGTGCAGGGTTTTCATCATTATCATGTAAATATTTACCGGCTGCATTTGCTTGCCAAATTTCTATCAGTGCCCCTTTGATTGGATTTGAAAATTGATCAGAAACAGTTCCATAGACAATGATTTTATGACCAAGTGGAGATACTTTATTTCTAGAAAAATTTAAGGTTAAATCGTTATCTAGTTTACCGATAATATTTTTGTTAAAGATTGGTCCTAGGATCTCAGTATTTGAAGATGAAAATGAAATTTTTTTATTTTTGGGTGCTCTAAATGTGCTAGATTTATAATCAGGAAAATCTATTCTAGGATGTTTTGCATAATTTCTTCTAACTAGCGATTTAACATTCATATTTTTACCTAAATTTACCAAATTATTTATGATTAGGGTTAGTAAGGTAAACCAACATAATTTTCTGCCAAAACTTTCTGAGATGCAACTGAATTTTCTAAATATTCTATTTCAGAATCTTGTATTCTTTGATCAAAAGAGGATTGTTCAGGAAATTTATGAAAAGTTGTAGTCATCCACCAGCTAAACCGTATTGCTTTCCAAACCCTAGAAAGGGCATTGTATGAATACTTATTTAAACCTTCATTTGTTTGAGATTGGTAATATTTTTTCAGAGCATCGTGCAAATAGTATACGTCTGAAACTGCTAAGTTTAGGCCTTTAGCACCAGTCGGAGGTACAATATGTGCGGCGTCACCAACTAAAAATAATTTCTTCCAACTCATTGGTTCACAAACAAAAGACCTCAGTGGAGCTATTGACTTTTCAATGGAGCTTCCAGTTACAATAGTATCAGCAGCTTCAGTTGGCAGTCTCTTTTTTAACTCATCCCAAAACTTTTGGTCTGTCCAATTCTCAATCTTTTCATTCAACGGAGTTTGTATATAGTATCTACTTAAATTTTCATTTCTCATTGAAGCCAAAGCAAAACCGTTGCCATGATTTGCATATATTAGTTCCTCACTTACAGGAGGTGTTTCTGATAATATACCCAACCATCCAAAAGGATACTTTCGTTCGAAACTTTTTATTATTGCTTTGGGTATTATAGTTCTACTTATTCCGTGAAACCCATCACAGCCTGCCACTAAATCACATTTTATTTTCTTTTCCACACCATCTTTTTTAAATGTAACAAATGGAGCGTCTGTATGAACATCTTGTGGTAAAACATCCTCAGCATTATTTATTATGTCACCATTTTCTTTTTTTATTTTGCTATATAAATCTTTTGTTACTTCGGTTTGTCCATAAACTGTTACATGTTTATTCGTCAATTGTTTTAAATTTATTCTAAATCCGTGATTTTTAAATGATAATTGAATACCATCATGATTAAATCCTTCTTTTTCAAGCCTATCTGATACTCCTGCTTTTTTGAGCATTTCAATTGTACCACTCTCAAGTACTCCAGCTCTAATTCTACCCATAACATGTTCTTCAGATTGTTTTTCGAGAACTATATTATCAATACCATCTATCGACAAAAGTCTTGATAATAGTAGCCCTGAAGGTCCCCCACCAATTATAACGACGTTTTTTCTCACAAAAATTAGTCCTCAATTAATAATTATTTTAAATAGGTCACTAGCAAAAGAATACATCCAATTATCTGAAGAAAATTTATAAACACTGAGAACTTATGTAATTTGTTAAACTTACTTTCATCCTTCAAATCTTTCGATTTATTAATCATAGGCATCAAGACTTGCCTCGAAAAAACAAATCCAACTGTAATAAGTAAAAAAATTATTATGGATAATTTATTTTCATAATATGTTGAAAGGGAAAGACCAATTGCGCTCAGAACAAAACCATAAAGATAGTATTTTGGAAAAAAGATTCTAAGAAATTTAGATGACTGTTTTTCGTTTAAGACTTTAAACACAGAAGTAGCTACCACTAATGGAAAAAAAATCATAAAACTTAATATTGCCGAAGCCACCAATGTTAACAAATTTTACTCCTATCAAATGAATGATTTTTATTTTCTTATATCAATTATTATCATAAAGTATATTTTGTTTTAATAAAGTTTCATGAGCAATAATAATGAACAAAAATATAGCACCTTATTCTGTAGATACATTAATTTCAGAAAAAGAAATAAAGAAACGTATTATTGAATTAGGCGAAGAGGTCAACCTTTTCTACAAGGAGACGAAAAAACTTTTAGTTGTTGGATTATTAAGAGGTTCTTTTGTATTTATTGCAGATTTAGTTAGGGAACTTAAAATACCTGTTGAAGTTGATTTTATGACTGCCTCAAGTTATGGAAACTCTATGCAATCTTCAAATAATATTAGAATTTTGACAGACTTAAATACAGATATTAAGAATTTAGATGTACTCTTGGTAGAGGATATTATTGATACTGGACACACCCTTAATCAAGTAATCAAGTTACTAAAAAGTAGAAAACCTAAAAGTTTAGAAGTGTGTTGCTTATTAAATAAATTTTCACGACGGGAAACTGATATTGAAAGTAGATGGGTAGGATTTGATATTCCAGACGAATTTGTTGTTGGTTATGGAATCGATTATGCACAAGATAATAGACACTTACCATTTATTGGAAAAGTAGTTCAAAAATAAGTTGGGAATAGCTTTAATTATTTACCTATTTAGGATAATCGTGGAGATTTAGAAAAGCTATTCCCTTCAATACGCTATTTGCAAATAACATGCCAAAAAACGTAAATTTATTTTATTTTACTAAAATCATCTAAATTAATGCTGGAGGAATATTCAACCTCACATTCACCTTCAGTAAATGACACAGTTCCTCCCATTTCTCGGATATCTTGCCAAAATTGATTAGTCCATCCAGCTCTTTGTTTGTTTACATAATCCTTATTTTTGAAAAGATGAAATATCTCTATTGAGTTTTCAGTAACATTTGTAAAAGCTCTAATTATCATGTCTCCATCTTGAAACATATCTTTGCTTCTACTTTTTAAAGCATTTATTATAGCCTCTTTTGCCAATTTATTTTGAAACTTGATTGATCTTGTCACAGCCCACATTATTTTCTCCTATAAAATTCTAGAGTTACAATATTTTTAATTCCACGGTTTAATAACTATTTTTATTGCATCATCAATTCTTTCTCTTGCATACTTTAAAGCAGTAGGTAGATCAGATAAATTAAAAGTATGAGTATGAACTAATTTTGCATCAAATCGTTTTTCTTTCATAAACTGCATTGCTCTATGTGTAGCGCTTTTTCCTTCACCTCTTATTCCAAACATGTAAATATTATTAATAACCATATGAGGAATATTAATTTCGACTGGTTTATGAGGGAAAGCTGCAAGACAAATTTTTCTTCCTCTATTTGTCATCATAATTGCATCATTCAAGGCTTCTTTTGTACCTGCACACTCAATTACATAGTCAGCACCTTTTTCTCCTACAATGCTTTTTACACTTTGAACAATATCTTTTTCATTTTTTACATTGAGCGTGTAATCTGCGCCAAGTTGTCTTCCTATTTCAAGTCTACTTTCTCTTGTACCAATTAATATTACTGGCCCTGCCCCTAGAGCTTTTGCTACTGCAACACCTAATAATCCTATTGGGCCAGGGCCTATTACTACTAAACTTTCCCCAGCTACTAATCCTCCTAATTCTGTAAGACCATACATTGTAGTTCCTGCCGTAACTACTAAGGTAGCCTCTTCATCTGACATACTATCTGGTACTTTTATAAGTGTGTTTATGTTATTTACAGCATATTGTTTGAATCCACCATCTGTTGTAAAACCATTTGCTCTATGACCTTTATTAACATTTCCATAATTTAGACCATAATTATGACATGAGGTATACATTCCCATCCTGCATCTTTTGCACTGACCACAACCAGAGTGGATTTCTACAGTGTCCCTGTCACCAATATCAAATTCATCTACCGAAGGGCCTAATGCCACAACCGTTCCCATATACTCATGTCCAGGTGTAAAATTTTTATTAAATGGCAAACCTCCCTCTATTAAAGCTGGTGGCCCGTGACTAATAACATCAAGATCTGTCGCACAGATGGCCACCGCATCAATTTTAATAAGCACTTCTGATTTACCTGGCATAACGATAGGTTTGTCAATTAAAGATAGCTCGTCAGGATCTCCTAAAACCCATGCTTTCATTGTTTCTGGTATTGGATGTTTAACTGAAGTCTTTCCATTAAATTTAATTGGCATGATCAAACCTCTTGTAAAGATTAATGAATCCATTAAATAAAAGAATTGTCAAAAAGTTTATATATCAAATGTTGTGTTTAATTTTATATCCGCGCCATGTTGTAAAAAGCCCTGATCCTATAACTACCAATGCACCTACAATAATCATTAGGTCTATACTTTCAGAAAAAATTGTTACACCAATAATTGACCCAAATACTAATTGAAGATAAGAAAAAGGTTGTACAACAGAGGCTTCTGCTACTTGTAATGTTTTGACCATCATAAAATGAGAACCTGCACTTAACACACACATTATAAGGAGCCATAAGTAATCTTCTTTTAAAATATCATCCCATATAAAAAGACTTATTAAACTCATTGTTACTGTGCCACCAATACCCGTCCAAAAAAAACTTGTTATTGCTGTATCAGACCTAGAAACATATCTAGTTAAAATAAGATAAATAGCAAACATTATAGCTCCAATTATTGCAAAGATAGACCCTTCTGAAATAACATTTGTAGTTGGTCTTAAAATTATTATTACGCCTATGAAACCTGTAAAAATTGCCATCCACCTCCTCCAGCCAAATCTTTCACCAAGAAACGGAACTGATAAACCTGCAACTATCAATGGGTAACACGCTATAATTGCATGAGTTTCAACTAAACCTAATAAAGTGAATGTGTAAACAACTAAGCAATTATTTAGAGAAAGAATTACACCCCTGGAGAATTGAATATAAGGTTGCTTTGTATTTAAGATATCTGATACACGATTTTTTATAGATAAACATGTGACCATCATTACAAATGCTATAAACCAATAACGCATTGTAACAAGTGTAAAAACATTATTGTTTTCAGCTAAATATCTAGACACTCCATCCATGCTTGAAAACATAAACGTTGTGATAACCATAAGGGTAATTCCAAAAAGAACATTATTTTGCATAAACAACTCAATATGAAAATCAGAATTACTTTATATTGTTAATAAATATTAATAACAACAAAAAAATAGAGACACTTAGGTCTCTATTTAAATAAGGAGGAATATATAATAATTACTTTGTAAATTAATAAACGACTAAATAAAAAAAAGTTTAGTTATTTTTTTAAATGGTTTTGTAATTCCAGTATTTTGGTTATATGCAAATCAGCTTCATCTAACTGAAATTGATCGAAATTTTTAATTGGTTCTCGACAGATACTGGTACTAAAAATTCCTTCTTCAACTCTTAACATCTTTGAAAATTTAATTGATATATCTATGTGTTGGTGAGTAAAAGATAAAATTGGTAAAATCTGAGAAAACAATCTTCTAGAGTCTTCTATTTTATTTTCTAAATATAATTCATAGATTTTGTTATAGATAACCTCCATAGTTGAAGGAATTAGGGCATGTACCCCTCTATTCAAAGCTTCAATCATACCCATAATTGCCCAACCACCACTCAGATGTAACTGGTTGTTAGTAATATTGAAAACTCTTGTATATTTTGGACCGGAATTAAGAACTTCAATTTTCAAACTTTTAAATTTGTTAACGTTTTTATTTAATAAAATTATATCTTCATCACTCATTCCATAACCTGTCCATGATAAATCTTGTATCATAAGATTATCAGGCCCAACTTCAGCGATTTCATGAAAAGATTGCACTAATTCATCACCAAAAATATTCTCAGGTGCTTGACATAATATCCAATCAGCCCCTAATTCTTTTGCATTTTTGGATAAATCAATTCTCTCAATTTGATTTTTTGCCGTGCAACTTATAATGATTGGAACTCTATTATTGTTATAAGTTACACATTCATTTAATAGAATGTTTTTTTCATCAAAAGATAGACTTCCATTTTCTCCTGCAACTGCTCCTACAAGCATACCAGCACATCCAGATTCTACAGTATGATCAATCAGTTTCCTTAAGCTAACTATATCAATTTCATTTTTTTTATTAAAGGGTGTGTGCAAACTAGGAATAATTCCTAGCATTTTAGAAATATCTTTTTTTTCTCTAGCCAATTAATGTACCATTTTCAAGTTTAATATCTGGCCGAAGTAAATAAACATCTTCACCTGAGATTGCACCAAGTATAAGAACTTCAGAAGTAAAACCAGCAATTTTTTTGGAAGGTAAGTTGCAAACAGCCACAACTTGTCTTTTAACTAGTTCTTCTAATGAATAATTAGTAATCTGAGCTGAAGTTTGTTTTACCCCAATGACTTTCCCAAAATCAATTTTTAAAATATATGCAGGTTTTTTTGCTTTTACATTCTGGGAGGCTTCTAAAATCGTTCCTAAAACAAGATTTAACTTTGTAAAGTCATTGATAGATATTTGTTCTTTGTTTATTTTATCCATGATTTTTATTTAACTAAACTTATCTTTTCAATTTAATTTTTTTGGTCGTTATTCCCAATACATTTTAAAATTTTATTTTTTGTAAATATTTCATTATAGTTATCATTTATAGATCTTAAATTAGCATTGAATGCCAATGATTTATTTTTAATTATAAATACGTAATTAAGTATTGGATTTTCTTCTGCCGAAACCTTACTAATAGCCATTAATGCAATTTCAGAATTTTCTACTATCTTATATATTAACGGTTCTCCGTTTTGATCTTCATATTTCACAGAATCACCATCTATAGTCATTTTTGAAAAGTCGCCATGTTTTTTGTCTATGCATGAGTATTCAAGAGCATAACTATTATGCGAGGCGAACAGTAAAAAAATTATATAATAAAAAATTTTCATTAGACTTCCATATTGAAACTGTATTAATACAAAATATTTTAAATTATTAAAAAATATCCTATTATATTTTTAAGTAAATTTACAAAAATTTAAAAACAATGAATAGAAAAAATTTATTATTATTTGTCTTTTGGGGATTAGCTTTTATAGTAATTACTTGGTCACTACCTTTTTTAGCTAGAGAAAACCAGATTTTCAATAATATCTTATCCTACTGTATGTCAATCATAAAATGACAAACTTCTATAAAAATGTATAAATATTTATTTTAAAATTATAAAATTGATTCCTAATGAATTTAGCAAAAAAAAAATTAATTCTACTTTCATCAATAATTACTTCTTTTGTCATTATTTTAATTATTACTTTTGTTTTTGCAGAATATCTATCACGTAAAAATGCTCCAGAAAAATTATCAGAAATTATCAGTAAAGTTAATTTAATTGATCATAATGGACAAGCTTTTAAAAGTACTACACTTAAAAATAAACCTTCTTTATTATTTTTTGGATTCACTAATTGCCCAGAGATTTGCCCTACAACACTTGCCGATTTGTCACAAATTACAAAAGAAGTCACATTGAACGATGATTCAATAAATATAATTTTTGTAACTTTAGATCCAAAAAGAGATAATAAGGAGCATCTTAAAGATTATATTCAATATTTTGATGGTAATATTATTGGTGTAACAGGTAATAAAATTGAAATAAAAGAATTTGCAGATAATTGGGGAGTATTTTATGAAACTATCAAAACTACAAATAGTAATTATACTCTTAACCATACGACAACCGTATTCATGATTGATGCCTTAGGTAATTTTAGAGGAACAATATCCTGGGGTGAAAATGAATCTTCTATAATTCAAAAAATTAATAATTTAAGAATACTTAATTAACAATATATCCAAAACTAATCAATTTATCCTTTACCTTCTTTGAAGATAAAAATTTTAAGAATATTTTTGCCTCTGGTTTTTTTTCTCCATATCGTAATAAAATTGCATCTTGATTTATAGGTGAGTAAAACTCCTGAGGTATGTCCCAAACTTTTCCTTTTTTATTTTTAATAATATAATCAGATTTTGCTATGAAACCTATGTCTAAATTTCCATAATAATTCATTAGAAAAACTTGATTGACATTTTTACTTAAGATAATTTTTTTCTCTAATCTGTTAAAAACTTTGAGCGATTTCAAAACTTCCTTAGCAGCTATGCCATAGGGCACATATTTTGGATTTCCCATTCCAACATATTTAATTTTTTCTGATAAAATTATATTTGGAAATGTATAATCAAAAAGATATTTATTTGTGCTAAACAAAAGCAACTTTCCAGTTGCGTAAGTAAATCTTGTTCCTTTGACGCCTTTAGCTGAATTTTCGAGTTTTTTTGGAAGATCTTGATTAGCTGAAAGAAAAATATCTAATGGTGCCCCATTTATTATCTGAGAGTATAAACTTCCACTTGAACCACTTGATAGATAAATTTTAGTCTTATTTTCATTTTCAAAATTTTGTTTGATAACATTCATAGGCATTAAAAAGTTTGAAGCTACGCCTATACGAATCTCTTGAGCATATGAATATTTACAGAGAAAAATTACTAAAAAAATCAAAATATATAAAACAGTAATTAATGTCTTTATTGTTTTAAGTACTAAATACATTAATTTAATTAAATAGTGAAATTACATAGTAAATAATAAATATCAATATTGATAATGACAAAATAAAAATTATTAAAATTGTTTGAACATAATCTTTAATTAATACTGTAATGAATTGTTTTGTTTCCTGTAATCCATAAAATACTAGACAAAATATAATGGATAATGGAAAAGTTAAAAAAAAGAGTGTAGATAAAAAAAAGAATTTTAGATACCCCATATCTTTAAATCTATTTTTTTCTTGAATTGATTTGATTTAATTCTCCATAGAAGTTTAAAAAAATTATAAGTGGAATAAAAATTAATTTATTATTAGCTCATTATTAACTGAGATAACTCCAGTTTTTTTTACCTTTGCATAAACTCCCAAGTCAAGGTGACCAAAATATTTTTTAATCTCATAAGGTATATTCATATCTCTGGTAGCATTTTCTGGATTTACATTTGTTGCCGCACATCTTTGTGTTCTTCTAAACACTTCTAAAACCGTTTCACCAATATTAATCGTCTTGCCAATCCAATCAAATTCTTTCCACGGTTCACATTCATCAATCAGCAAGTTTGCCCTAAATCTTGAAGCATCAATTTTCTTATTAGTTTTTTTTTCAAAATCATAGATTGTATTTAGATTAACAATTGATATGACTTTATCTGGAAGATCTGAAAATGAATGTTTAAAGTCTTTAGTATTTTCATTTTTAGTTCCTTGAACTAACTTTGGTTTATTTTTTTCACTTAATCCAAGATGTCTCTGAAAAAAACTCTCAACTTTATTAAGGTTGATTTCATTATTAAGAGTTTCGTCTAAAACTTTTTCTTCTTTAATTTTTATTATTAATCTTTTTGATTTATGATCAAATTTTGTCTTTAGTTCTGCTAATTTTTCATCTTTAACTAGAGCTAAAAAATTAGTCTTTCTTAAATATATAGGATTATACTCATCAAAAATAACATGTGATCTAGCAAATGCAAATTCTCTGTCACCGGGTAAAACTTGATTTTTTTCTAATAGAATTTTTTCTATATTTTCTCCTGAAAGACCTTTTATTGGGTATCTTGTTATTCTCTTTAATACAGGCATTTTCTAAGTTTAATAATATTAAAATAAAAATTTACAAAAATTTGATATGTTAATTATGTATGTTTTAAGAATTCATTTAAATATATCAAATATATTAAGATGCAGTTTCAAATAGCACTTCTGGATTTGACATTGTTTTAATTTCTAGGATATTTCCATTAGGGTCTTCAACAAAAAAAGTCTCTTGTTCAAATTTTGACCCTATAAATCTTCTGTATGGTTTATCAAAGTAATCAATGTCACTTGCTTCTATTCTTTTTTTAACTTCCTCAAAATCATTTTCTTCTAAATGTACTCCAAAATGGGGTACACAAACGTCACCCATATCGACATCGTGTCTCTCTCTAAATTGCTTTGATTTAGTTTCGTGAAGAGTTAGTTCATTACCCCAAAAATTAATATCAATCCACCGACCTTCTTCTTGATTGCCAGTTTTACAGCCCAAAATGTCACAATAAAATTTTAAAGCTGTTTTGATATTACCTGCGGGTATTGCTAAGTGAAAACAGTTAGTCATAAATAATCTCCCAAAAGATGATGACTAATGCCCAAGCCATTAATATATCAAAGGCATTAGTTATAACTAAAATTTATTATTATTTTATTTCAAAAGTAATATTATGTCAAAATTAGCTTATAGACTTTAGTAAAGTTTTTAATAATTTCTTTGATTTACCATAAACTTTAACTTTTTTAATTTTGTCTAAATTACTTTTATCATTGCCTACGACAACCAAACCTATCATTCCCATAGCCTTATGAGGTGTACATTGGTATAAATATACACCAGGTACACTAAATTTATATTTAGCATCTTTACTAATTTTTGATTTATATTTAGAGGCACCTTTCGGCATTCCTATAAATTCTACATTATGACCTTTATCTACAGATTTCCATATTATTTCATCATTTACTTTTACAGAAATTACCTTTTCAGAATAGACCATTCTATCCTTTCCAAGTTTGTTTAACATATCTACTGTGAAACTTTCAGCGAACGCAAATTTTGAAAATGCAACACCTAAAAATAATGTGAATAAAGAGAGTTTAATATATTTGAACATTTGTTTACCTTTTTTATATTTAGGAGTTATATATGCATCAAATAATCTTATTTAAACCCAATTCAAAAAATACTTGTCTCTTTTTTTTGTATCAATATTAGGTATACATATTAGAATTTCATTTCAGAGAGTAAAATGGCCAGTTGAGCCCCATGCATGTCTCTATCGAAAACATCTCCTTGTATTATCTTCCTAGGAAAAGAAAATTTAATTACGTTTAAATCGTCAATCTCAAATCTTTTTAGTTGTTGTTCATTTATCATAAGTAAATTTATTATTTCAGAATTTGTTAATTTATTACAAACTTCTTTGTATATTTTTTTATTGCCACAAAAAATATCTATGGTAATCCAAAAAGGTCCTGCATTCTTAGATCTGATTTTTCTAACTTTTTCACCTAGAGTTAACAAGTTATACCTCTGATATTTTAATTTGAAATGCATCCATTGGATTATCTAATTCTAATATATGGTTTAATGCAAATTCATAAACACACCCTCTATCTGAATGAACAGGAGAAAATGGAAACGCAAAAGTTGGAAGTTCTTCATTAGAGGAAAGAGGAAAATGTAACAAAAATGGATTTATTAATTTTGCTATTTCTGTAGAAATTTGATTTTTTGATGTGATCAAACACAAAACACCAACTTCAACAGGACTTCGTATATTTTTTTCTAACTCTCCCAAAGTTGAATTTAGACCTATGTGTCTAAATTCTATTGAATATTCAGAAGTGTCTATAGCCATTCTTTCATTAATTTCATTTTTTAAGAAATTTGATAACTTATCTGTCCATTTTTTTACATTTTCCACATAATTTTTTTCTCTTAATAAAACTAATAAAGAAGCTTGATATCCTGCAATCTTAGCTCCTTCTAATTTAACACTATATTGTTTTGACGAATGCCATTTTGCACCCTCAACTCGAACCTTTTTTTTATCAATATTATAATATTTTGAGTAAGTTACGTCCATATATCCACCTGGTTCCTGTAAAATATAAGGATCGGCATTTTCATAAAGCATATGAGCGGCAACTGTTTCAGAAGTACAGGAGGCATTTTTAGACATTGGCTCTACAGTAAATCCAGTTTTATCAAACTCTACCATGACAACGCCAGATGTTGGATTTGTTGTACATAGCGCACCACACTCTGCAACTTTAGCTCCATGCCAGGAAGAACCAGGATTAGCTCCTTTCATTAATGGTAAAGCTGAAATAATTGCGGTATCAGTCGTTCTGCCAGCTAGAATGATTTCAGCCCCTGTGTTTATGCATTCTTGTATTTGTTCGGCACCTGCAAGCGCAACGATATTTGTCATTTCTTCAATTAAATAATCGTTAAGCATAGGGGCAGGGTTTAAAGGAAAAATCTTACTTAAATGAAAATTTTTTTTAATAAAATTTTTTTCTTGTTGACAATATAATTTTGCAATTTTTATATTTTGATTTAATTCTTCAGCTAATTCAATGGTAATATTTTCCATCCAATCAACCATTCCATTAGTTCCACACGTGCCACAAGAACCAATTACAAGTGGTACATTGGCTTTCTCTCGCGCTATCATTAAACTTTTCCACTCTGCTTTTATAGCAGCACGTGAATATTTCGATGTTCCTGAACCTAAAGAATATGGACCACTATCTGTAGAGCCTCCATCAATACTAATAATGTCTGGATTATTTTTAATACCATTGTTAAGAGCTTCTAAATCAAAACCAAGACCAAGAACTCCTGAAGGAACTAATACTTTAATAGGTATCATTATATAACTTTAGTAACAGTTAACTTTTAATAGAACTTAAATTTATTTGTTATTAATCTAATTAATACAGTACATCCAATTTTTTTCATTAACAACTTCGCCTATAAATAAAAAGGGTCTGTTCCCTGTTTTTTTTGCATAATCCATTAAATCAGTGCTCTGATCTGATTTTATGGTTAATCTATTATTCTTTGATAATCCTTTTGATCCAACCACTAATACAAATTTTGATGACAAATCGACAAGACCGCTTTTTAGCTGTTTGGGAGCCATTATTCTAGTGTATTTATATCCCCACGAATACAAACAGTTAATAGAAGTATCAATATGTTTAGCCTTAACTTTAATTAAGCATTGTTGAAAAATATTTTTATCTGCATTTTCTAAACTTCGAATTGGGTAGTCAAAATTGATATCTTTTTTAGAAGAAAAATTTTTCCATTTATCAATCTGATTCTCTGATGGAATAATAATAATAGTGTTAAAGTGTAATTTTGATTTAACTAAAATGCTTAGCTTAATTTCTGAATTAAAATTTTGATTATTTAAAACTTTAGTCTCAACTTTTTGAGGATTAAGTTTTTGTTTATGTAATTTTATAATTTTATTTATGTCATTTCTTTGAGATAAGGGGGTTACAACTTTGTTTTTAAAAAGTTTAACAAACTTTTCCCCTCCCTTTTCTTTTCCATAATATTTGTAATACTGATTGTCTAAAACACTTAGTTGATATAATGAATCAAAAGATGGAGGTGCTAATTCTCTGATTTCCATTATATTATTGTTCGAACCAATTGAATGCCATTTTGAAAGAGTCCCATTTGACATACCAAGCTTTTGAGCTAACTCAGCTTGTCTATTTTCTAACTGATTTAAAGCATTTGTTATAGCATCTGCCATCTCAAATATACTGTTTTTGACTTTATTCTTGGCTAATTTAATTTTTGTGACATGATCATCAAGTGACATTATGTTTGGAATTTGTGTTTTCATTTTTTAGATTTAATTTTACTTTTAGAGTTAAATAAATATTTTACTAAAATTTTTTACCACCTTCTTGAAGGCGGTTTGTAAGTTTATGATCTGCTCGGGACTTATTATACTCTAATTTTTCATAAATTGTTTCACCTAAATTAAAGCTCCTCGATTCAGCTAGGTCAAATATTCTAATAACAGCGTCAGCAAGTTCAACCTCCATCATTGATTTGTGTTTTAAATGATTATCCATTAACCCTTTTCTTGCACCTTCCATGGCTTCACTAATTTCTGAATGTATTAAACATAATAATTCTCCAATATTTCTATCCTTTTTTTTACCTTCAGAATCATGCCACCAACCACCCTTAACAGCCGCTTTATGGCAATCTTTTGCACAACCATTTACGCCCAAGATATTTTTATTCATTAATTAATCCTTCAAATAATTAGGTTTTAAAAATTAGACATTATTAAAAAACTTGCCATACCTATGGATATTGTAGCAAGAACATTATTCCAAATTAATGCAACAAATATTGCTATCAAAGCAGAATATAATTTGAAATTGTCAATTAATAAAAAATTTTTATTTTCTATAATTGATAAGTCACTGACAATAATAGGAGTTAGAACTGCTAAAGGAATATATTTGAATGACTGTTTCAGAAATAATGGTAAATCACTTGAAATTATACCTGAAAGAGGAATAAATCTTATCAAAAAAGTAATTACACCACATAAAACAATTAACGACCAAGTCATAATTTTTTATCCAATCTACTTGAAAACATTCCTACTAAGATACCAAAAAGCCCCGACAAAATTATCCAGAAATTTATATCTAAATTTTTAAAAACCAGCGCTGCAATTCCCGCGACAATTACTGTAAGGAAAGTTGATTTGGATTTAATCATTGGAATAATTATAGCAATAAAGGTAAGTGGAATGATGAATTGTAAATCCAAAAATTCAGGTAAATCATTACCTATTAAGACACCAGATAATGTAGAAATTTGCCAAGATACAAATAACGTAATGCCAGAACCTAAAAGATGATAGTGAAGTATAGAATTATCTGAGTGGTTTATAAATTTTCTGATTGATACAGCATAAGCTTCATCAGTAAGTAAATAAGCAAGCATAACTCTCCAGCTTACAGACAATTTATTTAAATATTCTACCATTGAAATGCTATACAATAGATGCCGAGAATTTATCGCACCTACAGTTGTAACTATCACTCCAAATGGAGTGGAATTTGAAAGAAGTTGAACAAATGCTATCTGACTAGCTCCACCAAAAATAATTGAGGACATCAGTAGAGCTTGCAAGAAAGTTAAACCACTTTCAATAGCCATAACCCCATATATAATTCCAAAGGGAAAAACACCTAATTGAAGAGGCATCTCTTCAAGAACACCTTGTTTAAATATTTGCCACTTTTTCATAATATTTATTATAAACTTTTTATGATTAATAAAATTGATATATAAATATAAAACTAAAAATTATAAACCCAAAATTTTGAGAATAGAATTTGTTAAAATCTGAACGAGTAAAATTTATAATGGATTTTTTGGAACAGACTTATCCAAATACGCCAGTTCCACTTAACAACAAAAATGTTTTTGAACTATTAATCGCTGTATTACTTAGTGCGCAGTGTACAGATGAACGTGTAAATAAAGTAACACCCTCATTATTTAAAATTGCTGATAATCCTTTTGATATGGAAAAAATCGCTGTTGAAAAAATTTATGAAATTATTAGACCCTGTGGGCTTGCACCTCAAAAATCCAAAGCAATTTCTTGTCTTTCTAAAATTCTTGTAAATAAATTTGATGGGATGGTTCCTAAGGATATTAATGAATTAGAAAAATTACCTGGTGTTGGGCACAAAACAGCAAGTGTTGTAGTGTCTCAAGGGTTTGGTATACCTGCTTTTCCAGTTGACACGCATATTCATAGGCTTGCACAAAGATGGGGTTTGACAAACGGTAAAAATGTTAAAACGACTGAGTATGATTTGAAACGTTTATTTCCAAAAGAAAAATGGAATAAACTTCATCTACAAATAATATTTTACGGTCGTGAATTTTGTTCTGCTTGGGCTTGTGACGGTACTGTATGCAAAATATGTACTACTTGTTATCCAAAAAGAAAAAAGGCTGTCAAAACTAAGAAAAGTTAAAAATTATATAAGTTGAAGTTGATTGTTTCTTTTTTTTGATGATTTTGTTCTTGTCCTACTTCCTAACTTTTCAAATACTATGTTTGATTTTTTTCTATAACCTTCTTTTTGAAATATAGATGATATTTTTAATTTTGCGTCTCTTATTGCAGTCGTGTGATCAACAATTGGTTTAGGATAATGTTTTCCAATTATACAATTGACATTTTCTTGCGTCTCTAGATCCATTTTCCATGGCTCATGTATCCATATTTCTGGTATGTTTCTGAGTTCATGAACCCATTTCTTTATAAATTTACCATTAATATCATGATCCATTGATTGTTTGATTGGATTATAAATTCTTAATGTGTTAATACCAGTGACACCAGATTGCATTTGTAATTGACTATAATGAATACCTGGTTCGTAGTCCGTAAAAGTCTGGGCTAGATGATGTCCAGTTTTTCTCCAATCAAGCCAAAGATCATAACTAGCAAAACTGACTAACATTGCCCTCATTCTAAATGTAATCCACCCGTTATAATTTAAACTTCTCATGCATGCATCTATAAATGGATAGCCTGTCGACCCTTCTTTCCAAGCTTTATAATAATCTATATTCATATTATCCTTCCTCAATTTATCATAAAAAGGATGCATACAGGAAGTTTCTATGGAAGGTTGAGATTCTAATTTCTGAATGAAATGGCATCTCCATGATAACCTAGATTTAATTGCATTAAGGTTTCTATTATTAATTGAGCTTTTATTTTGTTGAGAGTTGGTTTTATTTAAATTCAATATTTTTATTATTTCTTTTGATGAGATGGTTCCCCAGGTCAAATGAGGAGAAATACGCGAACATGTTTTTTCAGATATCCCTGGTTTGGAAATATTAAATAAATAATTTTGACCCCTATCTTTTATAAAACTTTGTATTATTTTAAGAGCCTCGCTTCTTCCCCCTTTTTGAACTTTACCAATAAAATCGTTTTTAAAAATAGAACTGTTTTTTTTAGGGATAGAACCTTCTAAAATTTCATTAAAAGGCATCAAGGAAACAGGTTTTGGAATTAAGTTTTCTTTCATTCTTAAATTTCTAATTTTTGCCCAATCATCACGATTTTTTAAATTTCTTACTATACCATTAGTGGGATACTCTATTAACGAAATATTTTTTTCATTACACCAATTTTTTACATTTAAATCTCTGTCATAAGTCCATTGATTTCCTGTTTCTTCGTGTGCGTATATTGAAATAATGTCGTATTGAGTAAATAACTCATTAAAGACATCAATCACAGACCCTGTCCGTATTATTAAAGATTGACCAAGTTTTTTTAATTCTTTTCTTAACTCAATTAAACTGTCATAAATAAAACACCAATGTCTTTTGTTCGAAAAAGGTTGTTTCCAATATTCATTTTCTACGACATATATTGGTAAAATTGGTTTTAAAGTTTTTGAAGCTTCAAATAGAGGTTTGTGATCAGTTATTCTTAAGTCTCTTTTAAACCATACTATTTGTATTTCAGATTTTTGCATGTTTTGCTTTACGACCGTAGACTCTCTCTCTCCAAACTTTAAAACTAGTCTTTTTTAAATTTGATCTCATAATCTTTATTACTTCTTTTTCACTTAGATTGGTTTGAAATTTGATAGAGTCAAAACTTGTTTTATCACACCATGCCATTTCGATAATATTGTTGATATTATAATCTTTTTTATTTATTTTCATTTTGTTTTGATCCTATTTCTTCTACATTTTTCGCTACAATACTTAACTTCATCCCAAACTTTTTGCCATTTTTTTCTCCATGTAAATGGTCTTTCACAGATGATACAAATTTTTGAAGGTAAATTTTCTTTTTTTATCATGTGAGGTATCTATTTATTATTGTCAATTTCTGATGTTTTTACTAAGACTGCCGTATGCAAACCAGAGGCAGCTATCTTGCCAGAAGGAGAATATAACCTTCCTTCTATTGAAACTATTTGCTTACCTAGTTTAATTATTTTAGCAGTGCCAAGTACTTTGCCCTCAAATAATGGCCTATGAAATGTAGTGTGAATGTCAGTTGAACTTGGTAAATATTCATCCTTTGTGAATATATTTACACTTATGGAAGTAATCTCGTCTAATGCACTCGTAATCATACCTCCTTGAACAGTTTTGAAAGGATTTAAGCATGCTTTTGAGAATTCAAGTGAAAATTTATATATGTCATTTTCAAAATTTAAAAATTTTGTCTTTAATAACTTATGTGTTCCACCTGAGTTAGCTCTTTTTAATGATTTTTGTAAACTTTTATCTTTCACGTCAATTTCCTTTAATATAAACTTAATATAAGTGTTGAAAATTGTAAAAAAAGTAGATGTCTTAAATATATATAATGGAGAAATTTTTATGCCTAAAGGTTATTTTTTAAGCGCCCACCGCTCACCTGCGAATCCTAAGAAAAGACAAGCATATCTCGATCTTGCTGGACCTGCCATTTTAAAAGGTAATGGTAAAATATTAGCTAGTACTAATGAGGTAGATGCTCATGAAAATGGAGTTTCAGAACAAACTGTGCTAGTTGAATTTGAAAGCTTAGAAAAAGCAAAAGATTTTTATTATGGTTCTGAATATCAGCTAGCTTTAAAAGCCCTCGATGGTGGTGCAGACAGAGATATTAGAATTTTCGAAGGTAAATAATTTAAAAATTTATATAGCTACTTTTGATTTGTCATCCTGTCGTAGGTTTTAAACAAAGACTGATTTCCATTTTTTCCTTCATTATGAGCTCTTGATTCTAAATAAAGCGTTTGGACAAGAGACAAACCAGGTAATGGAACTCCACTCTCAAAAGCAGCCTCACTAGCTAATCTTAAATCTTTTAATTGCAAATCTATTCTAAACCCTGCCTGATCATTTTTATTTATTACTTGATTGCCTAAATTCTCTAACATCCACGAGTTAGCTGATCCACCCATAAGGGTTTCTCTTAAAAGATTTAAATTACCACCTTTTGATTTACAAAGAGCAAAAGCTTCACACATAGCTTGTATATGAGAACCAACCATAATTTGGTTACACATTTTGAAAATTTGACCCATACCAGATTTTCCAGCATATATTACATTTTTCCCAAAACAATTAAAAATACTGATAGATTTTTTAAAAATATCTTTTTTTCCACCCACCATTATTGATAAGTTTGCATTCTGAGCTCCTTTAACACCACCACTTACTGGAGCATCAAGGAAGTCAACCTGTATTCTTTGTAAACTTTTACCAATTTCAACTGCTGATCTTGATGAAATTGTACTCATATCAATCACAATTGTCCCCGGTTTAAGGTATGAGTTTATACCAATACGATCGTTGAAAACACTTTCAACATCATTTGTATCTGGTAAAATTGAAATTATAAAATTACTGTTAGCTATACCCCTTAAATTATTAACAGACCTTATTTTTTCTTTTTCTAACTTTTTCGTAATTTTAGGATTAATGTCATATACTTTTACTTCGTATCCTTGTTTTATTAAGTTTTTTAACATTGGCAATCCCATATTACCTGCACCAATAAAGCCAATTGATTGAGAAGTTTTACTATTAATTTTCATTTGTTTTTCTTTCAGAATTTAAATTTGAAATAATATAGTAAATTATTTAGTATTGTTTACTTATAATAAATATAAATTTAATTATCCAATGTAATTTTCAAATTTTTTCAAAATGACGTTTCTCGATAAATAAGCATTAGTTAATGTAGTTGTTGCAAAAATATCACTTAAAATGATTAAAATGCCAAAATGATGCTTATTTTGCTTTATAACAACACATTTATATATTATATAACGAATACGGATATCAGTAGATATCATATGATGTTATTTACTGGTATAATTTTAACAATCCTTATGGAGATTATAATAATGAGAAAATTACTTTTAGGAACTACAGCTTTAGCTGCAGCTGCTTCTCTTACAGCAAATGCCGCTTTAGCAGACGTATCAATTGGTGGTATGCTCGAGTGGTCATATAACTCAAGAAGTTCTAATCAAGCAGCTCTTGACGGAACATCTTTTACTCAAGATTCAGACTATCAGATCAATTTTACAAATAAGACTGATTCTGGTTTAACTCTTGGTATGCGTATAGATTATAATACTGATGCTGCATCTGACAATGATGAGACATCATTATCTATCTCAGGTGGCTTTGGTAAGATTGTATTAGGTCAAGACGATGGCGCCGCTGATGCTTATACAATGGATGAAAGTGATCTAATTGAAGAAGATGAAGCTCCTGGTGTTTCATCAATGACAATCAGCACAAACACTGAAATTAATCAGTCTGAAGGTGATGCAAACAAGATCTCATATCATCTGCCTGCAATGGGCGGTTTAACTGCTGGTATTTCATTTGCAGATGGTGGAGCAGCTAATACTGCAACTGACACAACTGCATATGGTGCACAGTATGCCATGGAAGCAGGTGGTGCAGCTGTAACATTGGCTTATGCTCAAACTACAACTGAGAATTCAAACCAAGATATCGATTCTGATAATATGGCTTTAAAAGTTGTAAGTGGCGATGTCTCATTAATTGTTTCACAAAGTACATATGAAGCAAATGACGAAGACAGAGAAAACATGGGTGCCTCCATTTCTTACACAATGCCTAATGGTTTAAAAATAGGTGCTTACACATTTAAATCAGAAGATGATTTAGATGCAGGTGAAGAGTATGAAAGGTCAGGTGCAGAGGTAGTTTACACAATTGCTTCTGGATTGAAGGCTGTTATAAACATTGATGACTACGAGTATAAGTTAGGAACAGATGCTGATACTGGAATGGCAACACAAAGTGATTCTGGTACAAACTCAAGTCTAACAATTAAGGCATCATTCTAAATATTTAGAATTTTATTTTATAGAAAAGGCGACTTTTGTCGCCTTTTTTTTAAGTTTTAATCTTGTTTGGATGTTGTGTACTTTCAAAAAAAAGTATTTTAAATTTTAAGATCTAGTTTAGGCTTCCAAAATGGACGAAAAAGCTCGATCTTGGGACAACGATTCATAACAACTTTTAAACCAGCATCCTCTGCTAACCTTGCGGCATCATAGTTAATTACACCAATTTGCGCCCATAGTACTTTTGCGCCAATATCAATTGCTTCTTCAGCTATACTATATAAATCCTCTGATCTTCTAAAAACTTCAACCATGTCAACTTGTCTATTAATTTTATTTAGACTTTGATACACCTTTAAACCTCTTATTTCTTTTAATCCAGGCTTTGGGTTCACTGGTATCATATCATAACCTGTCTCATGTAATACTCTGAGAACCCCGTAGCTAAACTTAGTTTTATCAGGACTCGCCCCAACCATTGCAATAGTCTTTACAGAACTTAAAATGTCTTGAAGGTATTTATCTTTATAAGGCTCATCATGGTTTATGTTAATCATGTTTAATTTCCCTACAAGTTGCTATATCAGCTTTTAATTCGTGTGGCTCAAGAGGATCAATAAATGGATTACGGTATAATTTATCATGACTTTCTACTCCTATGTCAAACGTACAATTAGTTTTTGCTCTTGCTACACATAATATTACATAACCATCATTAATTTGCCGATTATTAAGTGCTACTTGAGATTTTTGATCAACCTTACCCTTAATTAATTTGGCAGCACACGTAATACATCCTCCATATTGACAACCATAGGGTAAGACAAGACCAAGCGAACGTAATTCTGACAATAATGGTCTCTTACCTTTAACCTTATATACGGTGTTATTACGATTTGCTATTGTAATTGTTTTCATAACCAAATATCACTAGTGCAATCTCCACCAGGGTAACGACTTTCATGACAACGACTTGGACCATTTGGTTCATCACCAAAGTTTACAACAAAATCTTTATTAATTTTCATGCCCCCATTTTTTACATCACAGTCAATCATAAGCATTACTCCCCCATTTGTTCTAATATCTGGATAAAATTGATTATCCCAAGTTGAAAAAAGTGATGTAGTTACATACATACGTTTTCCATCTAATGATAATTGGTACATCTGTGGACCTCCAGCAACCTTGACACCATTTACTTTTGGAGCCTTACCAAGGAGCCCACCCATCCATACCTGACCGGTTAAAATAGGGTTGTGTGGATCAGTTATATTATATTGCCTCATATCACCATGAAGCCAATTGTTTATATAAAGATACTTATCATCCATAGAAACTAAAAGAGCCGACATAACTCCGGGAATAGGTATAGGCCAATCTGGATGTGGCTCGTTATCTATATCTATTATCTTTTCCCATTCCCAACTATCATTTTTAGTTTTCCAAAAATGAATAACGTTTGCACTTAATGCAGCACCACAAAATCCATGGCTACTATTTGGATTGTGTAGAAACTTTACTTCTAAAGGTATAAGTCCGTCTTCCCCTAAATACATTGTTTGAATTGGCTTTTTCTTTTTAAAATCCCAAATATGAAGTCGTCTGCCATACTTAAGATGACCTACTTCTTCAAGATCAAAACCTGGCATAAAAGTGTTTGGTGCAGCCCACTCAGAACTTACCATTACGTTGTGACGCGGTTGGTACCAAAAATCATAACTAAATGGAATATCCCCCATTGAATTTTCCCAGCGGCCTATAATTTCAAAGTCTTTGTTTAAATGAAGATAACCACCAGGTGCCTCACCTTTAGCATCTCCAAGGAAAGAAATGATTATTTCTGAACCCAAACAATGAACTGTGTGAGGTCCTGATAAATTGGTTTTGGACTTAATTTCTGATCCTTGAATAACTTTATATAAGTTGGGCGCTTTTGGATTAGATGCAGTATCAACAACATAAATATTATTGGATCTAACGCCAGGAACAAGTAAGTATTTTCTACTCATACTATTATCATCATGACAAGATGAACACGCGTTCCACCCCATATGATGTAATTCATCTCCTATTCCTGGCATTTCTAGTCTATGTATTACTTTTGAGTAACTTTCACTATTTGGATCAACGTCAATTGTAGCTAAGTAATCAGGTTTTTGAATACCTGTTCCAGTGTAAATTGCTATGGTATAAAGTAATTTTTCACTAGGTGCTTTAATTGCTTCGGAAGGACTTGCATACCCTGGACCACAACATAATCCTTCCATAATGAAACTCCTAAAATTAAAAAGATAATAAAAATTACAACAAATTTACCAGAAGGTAAAAGGTAATTTTTAAGTTAGATTATCAATATAATCTTTAATCCCTCTTTCTATTGAATATTCAGGTTCCCATTGAATATCATTCTTAATTTTTTTTAAACTAAAAAGTTTCCTATCACTTACAGAATTATGATTTGAAAAGCTCACTTGTAAATTGCCTATGTGTTTACTGACTTCATTAACTATCTTGTCATATGAGGGGAAATCTGGTCCAGAAACATTATAATCATAAAAATGTTCTTTTGCATGAAATAAACATTTTTCTATACATAAAACTACGTCATCAACATAAACATAGGGCCAACAAAACTCACTTTTAAATGGTAATTTAATTTTTTTATTTTTAATTCCTGAATTTATAATGTCATTGATAAAACAGCTGGTTGATCTTCTATAACCATAGATAGTTGATAATCTTAGAGATATTATATCCATCTCATAATTTTCATAATACTTCTTTAATAACAAATCACACGAAGCCTTTGTAGCCCCATATAAATTTTCTGGAGCAAAATGATAATCTTCCGTGGTATTACTTTCAGAAAGTTCACCATATGCTGAAATGGAAGAGCAGAAGATAAATCTATTAATTTTTTTAAAAATTCTGGCAGCTTCAATTAAATTCATAGTAAAAAAAATATTATTTTCGATAATTAAATTTGGCTTTTCATTTGCCAACATTGGACCAGAAATACCACCAGTGTGAATAATTTTTGTAATGTCATATTTTTTTAATATGCTTGCAAAATCATCAACATTCTTTAAGGGTATTGAGATATGCTTGTAGTTTTCTTCAATTTCTGAGTTGATAACAGGGTCAATACCAATAATTAGATTACTCTTATTTAAAAGTTTTGCAACTAAGGGAGCGCCAACCAAACCTGACGAACCTGTAATAAGTATGTTGTCTAAATTCATTATTTTTCTGTATATTTCCAAATAAATTCTTATTATTTTATAATAAAAGACATAAAAGTCTTTTTAAACTAAATAATGAAACATTATTTATTGGAGGTTTAAATGAAATTGTATTTTGCTCCTAACTCACGAGCAGTTAGGATAGCATGGTTGCTTGAAGAACTTGGCATTACCTACGAAATAGAAAAATACTCAGTTGGGGATAAAGCTCTTAGAACACCAGAATTCTACAAATTACATCCAATGGGTAGAGTTCCAGTGTTAGAAGATAAAGAAGTTACAATATATGAGTCTGGAGCAATTCTTGAATATCTTCTAGCTAAATATGATAATGGAATATTTTGTCCCGATAAAAATGATCCAACGTTTCCTTACTATCTTCAATGGCTTCATTATGCTGAAGGATCAATAATGCCACAAGTAAATACCATTGTTGTAGAGACTATCTTACTGCCTCCTGAACGAAAGAACGACGTTAACGTTGCAAGAGCTTTTAAACTTTTAAATGTTGCCCTTAAAAACGTTAATAATAATTTAGAAAATAAAGCCTTTTTAACTGGTACATTTTCTGGTGCTGACATAATGACGGGCCACGCATGTATAGGCGCAAAAAGAGTAGGTGCAGACATTTCAGATTTGAGTAATGTAGGAAATTATATTGATCGTTTATTGTCTAGGCCTGCATTGCAAAAAGCTATAAAAATTTAATTTATTTAAATTAAATTACTTATGAGATTATAGTCGATATCATCTCTTGTGATAGGACTGTTTTTATCAATTTTATACTTAAGAACTAACTCACTAATTTTAGATCTATAGGCTAAGTCTTCACAATAGTTTCCCTCTTCAATAAGGAAAATAGCTGAGCTTAAGTAATATAAAGATGTAGTTATTTGCCTTGATGAAGAAGTAAAATCTTCTTTTACTTCATTTTCAACAAAATAAAAAACATCATCTATGACAGATAATAAATGTTTTTCTTGTTTTTTTTCAGAATTAATTTTGACGGAATCTATGAGAAAATTTTTAAATATTTGTAAATTATTGTCTTTTTTTAGAGCTCTAATTGTATCTAAAGATATTATATTACTAGTGCCTTCCCAAATAGAACCAAGATGGGAATCTCTCAAAATTTTTGGATCAAGCCAATCTTCTATATAGCCTAAACCACCTCTAATCTCCATTGCATCTCCAGCAACTTTTCTAACATCTCTACATGCTCTAAATTTAATAAGGGGTGTTATTATCCTAAAAATTTTCTGCGAAACAATATCTCCTTTATCTGCTTTATTTAAGAGATCTGCTGCTTTAAATACGATAGATCTAGAAGCTTCTGTAATTATCAGAATCTTTAAAAGTTGTTTTTGCATTAACGGAAGATCAATTAACTTTTTGTTAAATGCATGCCGAGTATTTGAAATAAACAAACTTTCTTGAAAACACCTTTGCATCATTCCAGATGCCCTAACTCCATTAGATAACCTAGACATATTTATCATGTCAGTCATTTGTTTAAAACCCTCATCAGGGTTACCCACAAGATAAGCAAATGCTCTATTTAATTTAATCTCACCACTTGCAAAAGATCTTCCTCCTAATTTATCTTTTAATCTTATAATTTCATAATTATTTAGATCTCCATTTTCTAGTTTTTTTGGCAAAAGAAATAATGCAAGCCCTTTTGTTCCACTGATGTTTTTATTATGTCTAGCAAGAACCATAGCAAGATCTGCATCTGGATTAGAGCAAAACCACTTATCTCCAGTTAAAAACCAATTTCCATCCTCATATTCAGCATATGTATCAATAGACCCTACGTCTGATCCTGCATGTTGTTCTGTCATAAACATGGCACCTTGAAATAGATGATCCAGATCTTGTGAAGTTAATTGATCAAAAAATTTATCAATTAATATTTTATCTCCAAATTTTGTAAGAGTTCGTGTTAAAGAATCTGTCATACTTAATGGACAACAAAGACCAAATTCACTTTGTACGAATAAAAAAGTAAGTCCATATTTTACTATGGGCGGAAGTGGTTGTTGCATTCCAAAAACACCATGCCTGTGCGACATTGCTGCTAAACCAAATTTTTCAAAAGCAAACTTTTCAATTTTTATAAAGTCTGGGTGTTTTTCAATATCATTTGATAATTCACCAACTCTTGATCTTTTTTTCAATTTTGGAGGATTCTTATCAGCTGACAAGGCTAATTCTTCTAATTCAGAACCTACAACCTCTCCTAACTCAATAAACTTGTTCTCAACTTGTTCAAATAATTCCTTTCCACAGTAATATTCTAATAATTTTGAAAACGACTTATCCCTTAAATAAGCGTTTATTCCTTTACTATCTGGAATATTGTTTGAAGAAAGAACCACTTTTAAACCTAATTATAATAGCTATGATAAAATTTTAAGTTTGAATTATATAACAATGTAAAGCTTGTAATCGTATAACTAACAAGACTTAAATTACAATGTATTTCAATTTTTAGTTAGTTGATATACTTCGTGTGATAATCCAAGCTCTTTTTCCATTTGTTTAAATTCATCTGATGACATAAATTGTCCAACCATATCAGGGTTAAAAACTTCTGTACTAATCATTGCTGTGTTATCATCTACCTTACCAACAATCGTATTTGTCATCATTTGAGACTGAACTTCTGCATCTGCATCAAATTTTTTTTTCCATTCATCGTAAGTTGTATTTTTAATCTTCACAATTATAAGAGTGTTCATTTATCAATCCTTTGATTTTATAATCTAATCAGTTACGTCCATTACATTTGACATCTCTTTTATGTCATTATGAAACATGCCTGCCATGTCACCTAAGGTGTCTAAAATAGCTTGAGGAGAGTTCGCTTTCCACCAACAATACATAACCATATCATTCTTTTCATTATTCCAATTCATTTGGAAATTTGCATTTTCATTTTTCATATTTTTACGCACATCATCTGGCGTCATGTCTTTCATTGCTTCAAAATACTGATCTCTCATTTCTTCAGACTTGAATTTATGTTCTACCATATAATCTTTCATTTATTATCTCCTAAAATTTATATATTATTATAATTAATCTTTTATAACCTCAAAATCTTATTTTAATAAAACTTACCACTTTTATCTCTTTTTTAATAAATTCAACAACTTAAAAAATGTCAATTTGTGCCACCCACTATGCCAACCGGTCGTCAGGCCTTTTTATTTTGCTTAATCATATTTCATAGTTTCTATATTTTTTGGCATGCTTTATAAGCTCTGTTTTATATTCTTCAGCAGAGTTACAAACTCTTTCAAACTCTAAGAAATAAAACTTTTCATTTGATGATGCGAAGTACCCATTAACTTCAAGTTTCTCCATTTTAGCGTTTTTATCCTTAATCCCGTGTTGTGCATTTAAAGTTGAAACTATTGAGTTAGAATGATCATCATTCATATGTTCAATTATTCTATTAGAAGCTTTTGAAAGCCATTCTGGTAAATCATTTTTCTTCATTTTATCTCTGACAAATTAGGATCATCGTTAAATGATTGTTTTAACCATTTTAAAAATACTTTCTCCATTTTTAATGGATTTACACCTAACTGAACCATTGCAAGTCCACCATTAACTGCTTCGCTATAATTTTTAATGAATTCATTCTCAAACTCAAAGCAACCAATTCCTGGGATAACAACTTTGCGGCCTTTGTAATCAGGTATTTTGGATATAAAACTAAACCTATATTTTACATAACCTAAGTTATTTTCCAACGCATGATCATACATTTCCCAAAAAAAATCTTCACCATCTCGGTGAAAATAATCAGATAGCATTATTGATATATTTTTTCTGCCTCTAAAATTTCCATAGATATAATCATGATAACAGCCATCTTTTAAAAACAAATTAGCCAAACTTTCTCCATCGTTTTGGCATATATATTTGGTAAAATTTTTTGTTAAAGTCTCAAACATAAAATGGTCATAACTAATTAATGTAATAAAAAATTTTTCTGACTATAACTATAAATATTAAAAATGAATTAACTATTCTTTTTTATTATAAAATTGCTATTTCATTTATTTCGATCTTGTAAAAAATTAAATCTACTTAATCTAAAACTATGCCCGCCGAGATAAATCGTAAAATAGCTGTAATATTTGTAGCCGATGTTGTGGGCTACTCAAAACATATGGAAGTAGATGAAAATGGAACTCTACAAAGCTATAATGCATGCGAAATAATACTTAATAAACTTTTAAAAAAGTATAATAGATCAATATTTAATACAGCTGGAGACTCGGTGCTAGCTGAAATCTTTATACCATTAATCATATCAACTAGACATCAGGTTTTTTTTAATTTTTGATAAAGTCTAGATGATAATAAATTAGAAAAAACTACGAATAAAATAAAATAACTATTAAATACTAACCATAAAACTAAAAAATAAAAATAAAAATCATTTATAAATTTTACTTCTAGTTTACTCATTAACAAAATTGAACTTGTAATAAGTGTTCCAAATAAAAAAAAGATATTAGTTTTTTTAAGGGCAACATTTCGCATTGGGTGAATAACTCTAAATGGAACAAACTTAAGTAATATAAATAATAAGATAATAAATAAGTTTATCCATTGATTAAAACTCAAAATTTCTAAGTATAATAAAATTATATTCCAAATAGAAGGAAACCCTATGTACGAAAATGATGTGTCAACTAATTTGGTATTTACATAAGAATAAAGAGAAATACATATGATGAAAATTGGTATGATTATTGTGAAGTCAGGAGGTAAATAACCAAACTTATATATCATTATACAAGGTATAAAAATATAATTTATGTAATCAATTATTGTATCTAGAGTCTTTCCGTCAATATTTGGAAAAATTATTTCTGTTTTGTATTTTCGTGCCAAAGTTCCATCAACAATGTCAACTAGCAACGCAATACCCAAAAACATAAAAGTTAATAATTTGTAACCTTCAATAACGGTTACTAATGCCATAAAGCTAAATATTATTCCAGAACCAGTAAAGATATGCACTAAACAAGCAGGAATTTTTTGGACATTTTTCATTTAACAAAAAACTAGACTAGAATTACTTAAAGATATTATTGGTAAAAAATATTTATGAAATTGATATAATCTTAACCTTATAAATTACAACTCATCATTTTAAAAATTTAATTCATTGAAAATTTTTATAGAAATAATATATACATCAAATGAAAACAATAATTACGCTAATCTTTATCTTAATGTTTAATCCTTCTTTTGGTGAATTTTTCCAAGACATATCTGCCTCAATCAAAAATAATCAAAAAAGATTAAGTTATGGGGTTTCTGTAACTGATTTTAATAAAGATGGAAAGTTTGAGTTCGTTGTTACAGGATTTAAATTTCCTAATTTGATTTTATCCCACAAGAATGGCTTTTTAGAAAATATTAATACAAATAATTTGTTTGCTGACCAGGCTAGATCCACGATTGGGGTAGCTGCATGTGATATTGATAATGACGGTTTTGAAGAATTATATTTTCTTAATACTGATACATATAGTGGCCAAAAACAGTTTTCTGATCGATTACTTGATAATAACAAAGATATAATAGATTTATTTCAACTTGATAAAAACTTGAGATCTTTAAATTTAACAGCGGGAAGGTCAGTTGTGTGTGTAGATCGAAATGGTGATGGTAAGTATGGAATGTATGTTGCTAATTATGGTGGCCCAACCCGTTTTTATGAACTAAAAAAAGGAAGTATCGTAGACCAAGCACCGTTACTAAACATCAACAGAATTACTGGTGGAAGAGCAGTTATTGCAGGCCACATCTTAAGTAATTATATGGATATTTTTGCAGCAAATGAGAGAGGGCCAAACTTTCTTTATGTAAATGAAAATGGCACATTTAAAGATGTTGCAGAAAGCCTGGGTGTTGAAGATACATTTGAAAATGGTCGTGGTACGACGCTTACTGATTTTTTATATAGAGGTAAATTAGATATTGTTAGTGGTAATTGGAATGGTGAACACAGAATTTTTTTAAATAACACAAACAAGTTTAATGACATTGCTAATTCTGAATTCAAAATTCCATCAAGAGTAAGAACTATAATTTCAGCTGATTTTGATAATGATGGTTTTGACGAAATTTTTGTAAATAACATTGGAGAGCCAAACAAACTTTTTAAAATCTTAAGTGATGGAGAATTAAAACAAATTCAACTAGGTAACGGACTAGAACCTCTAGGATTAGGTACAGGTGCAGCTGTAGCAGATATAGACAACGATGGCATTCTTGAATTACTAGTTTCACATGGTGAATCAGGGTTGCAACCACTTTCTTTATTTAAAGCAAATATTAAAAAATCTTTCAACTTTTTAAGAATTTTACCAAAAACACCCTTCAATGCACCAGCAAGAGGAGCTACTGTAATACTCAATACTAATATGAGAAATCACGCAAAAACCATTGATGCTGGGTCCGGTTATTTATGCCAGATGGAGCCCGTTGCTCATTACGGACTAAGAAATGGAGAAAAAGTTAATAGTGTTACAATTCGATGGACTGACGGATCGTCAGATAATTTTAATATAAATCAACTTAATAAAACTTATGTTTTTCGAAAAGGTATTTAGATTGGTTTTAAGACTCACTCCTTATTTCATCTTATCTTTATTGCTTATTATTACAAATGTAGTTGTTTCTTCAGCAAATGATAACAAAGGTAAATATTATCAAAGTCTATCTAAAGACTGGCGGTCAATTTTTCCAGATGGAAACAGAAATGCAACTGGACCAAAATTTTTTAAACATATTGCAGATAAATATAAGAATTTTTCAGAGTTTAAAGAATATAACAAACATTATTGTGCTGTTTCAGGATCTTTGATTGCAGAAAATTCAACACCACAATTTATAAATATAAGAGAGGATATAACTGAAAAAGAAGTTTGTGGTTACTACTACAAATGCTGTTGGCCTTGTGTATGTGACTTAATGAAATACGCTAAAGTTAAAAAGATAACAAGGGAATTTAAAGAAGGTAACAAGGTTGTATACGCATTAGTTATAAATAATCCATGTATAAAGAATGATTTTCCTAAAAAAGTTAACAAGAATTATTTCTGTAAGGGTAATCAATTAGACGATGAACAAGTGGAAATACAAGATGGTAAATTAATAATTGGAATGTTACATGAAGCAAAATATTGTGAGCCTTCTGATTTAAGAAAGATATATGCTAATAAGATAACAGGAAGATTTTGTCCATATAGAAATAGTACTCCCATTGATGAATTAAAATCTGGTATGGGGGATGTGTTTATAAAGTTAGCAAGATAATAGCTATTTCTTCTTACTCTTCCAAGTCCACTATATTGATAGGTATTTTTAAATTCAAATTTTATCTTCATAAGTTAGTTTCCTCATTAAAACACCCAATACTTGATTTCATCGTATCTACAACGTTACAAAATGTATTTATATGTAGAGCATTTAAAATTTTTTTTTGTTCTTATTCTAGGCATTGGTAATTAGAATTTTTCAACTACATATTTACTTATCTTAATTATACTATAGCCTAAGTATGAAAATGAGTATTTTTTCTTTTCATACATATTAGTCTTATTAAATAATTATAGTTTACAACCCACTATTCGATTTTAAGTATTATACAAATGAAAGATTTTCAAAAATTAGATGACTTTTTAGACTTTGGCTGGGCACAAATTTATCGTGGTAAGGCTGATAAAAAATCGCCCGCAAGACATCCTACCTTTGTGACATCAAGTGCTGATGGTTTCCCGAATGCTCGTACTTTAGTGATGAGACGGTGTGATCAAAAAAATAACCAGATAGAATTCCATACCGACAACGCATCTTCAAAAATGTTTGCACTCAAGGAGAACCCTCGGGCTGGAATTCACATTTGGTTGCCAAAAGTGCAATTACAAATTCAGATGGACGTTATTGTTGAAGTGAAGGTTGGAGACATTACCATTAAAAACTGGAGAAACGTTCCAACTTACTCTAGGGTTTCTTATGGAGCTATTCCTAACCCTGGTAGTGTCATTGAAGGCCCCTTTGACTATGACCTTGCACCAGATCAAAAACGTTTTGCAGTATTATTATGTGATATACAATCAATTCAGCTACTGCTTCTGGGTAATAAACATATTCGTGCTCATTATAAAAAGACAACAAATTGGCAAGGTGAGTGGCTCTCACCTTAGCTTGTAACTTTATTAAAATTTATACTATATATAAGCAAAATAATTTCTTAGTTCTGGTTTCTTCTTGAATATCTTCAAAGATACAATAGGTATTTTCTAGAACTATGTTTTACGACCAATAAAAATTATGATATTACGAATCCTCTAAAAAACTTCAATAAACCCAAGTCAGTGTTAAATCGACTGCGGCAAATGAGGTAAATACTATGTCTTAAATTTCAAAAATTTTATAATGTTTTTTTATTTATGTTTTCATTATAAATTTATATTAAGTAAATAATTTTAAAAAAAGTTTATTTAAATTTTAGATCTAAATCTTGTAATCCTTTTGATACTTCAACTTCACAATTTCCCTCGTACCTTGTTACTTGACCGCCCATATCCTTTATTTGATTCCAAAATTCATTAGATTTATTTTTTCGAACCTCCTCCATTTCTTCTTTTGTTCGAAAAACATGAAAGATTTCAACCTGGTTTTCTGTTCTATCCACAAAACACCTAAACATTAAACCGTTATTTTGAAAAAGATCATGGCTCCAGTCTTTTAATGCAAGAATAATTGCTTTTTTTGCTAACTCATTTTGCACTTTTATTGTTACATTGACTGCAAACATCTTAACCTCTTAAATGTATAAAAACCATATGCAAGGTTAATTAAGATTTATTAATTTG
>CACAAB010000002.1 GCA_902530325.1 uncultured SAR116 cluster alpha proteobacterium
TTGGTTAAGTTATCCTCTTCCAACGAACGGCATATTGTTTGCCATAACTGTGATGTCTAAAACATTTACCGTTACAGGTAAGTTAGCCATATATAAAACAGCGTTAGCAATATGAATAGAATCAATAACTGGCTCAACTTCTGTTTTACCTGTGGCTTGTGGTACACCTTCTTTCATTCTTTCAGTCATCGGTGTTTCTGCATTTCCAATATTAATTTGACTACAACAAATATCATATTTTCTGCCATCTAATGAAATAGTTTTAGTCATTCCAGTAACACCATGTTTTGTTGCTGTATAAGGAATAGATCCAGGTCGAGGAGTTACAGAAGAAACACTGCCGTTATTGATAATTCTTCCACCTTGCGGAGATTGTTTTCTCATTAATGCAAATGCATATTTTGCACAGAGAAACATTCCATTTAAATTGATATCTACAACACTCTTCCAATTCTCATAAGGCATTTCATCAATAGATTGTGCAGGCACACCAATTCCTGCATTATTAAAAAGAACATCTATTCTGCTATGATCCTTTTCTACAATTTCAAATGCATTTTTTACAGCCTGTGGGTCACTAACATCGCATTGTAAAACTTCAGTTTTGCCAGAGCATAAATTTTGAGTTTCTATTAATTTATCTTTTCTTCTTCCAATAAGATAAACTACCATACCTTCTTTTGATAAAACTTCTGCTACTCTTCTGCCAACGCCTGTTCCTGCTCCAGTAACGACTACTATTTTTGACATTTTTTCCTCTTATTTTTTAAACTTAGAAATTTTGGTACATTTATTACTACTTATGTTATATGATTAAAACAACTATTAATAATTTAACAAAATAATTACCATGCAAAAAAAAGTCTTTATAGGTTGTGGAGCAGGTTTTTCTGGAGACAGATTTGACGCTTCAATTCCAATAGTAAACGAGTTTAAAAATATTAGTGAACCTAAATATTTAATGTTTGAAGTTCTTGCTGAAAGAACTTTAGCCATTGCTCAACAATACAGAATTAAAAATCCAGATGAAGGATATTCGCCTTTTTTAGATTCATACATATCTCCTATAATTGATGATTGTCTTCAACATAACATTAAAATTATCTCAAATATTGGCGCAGCTAATCCACTTGGTGCGGCTAAAAGAATACTGGAAATAGCAAAAAAAAAGAAAACAAGAAAGCCTAAGATTGGGGTAGTTGTTGGTGATGATCTTTTAGAATATATGACGAATAAAGAAATATTAGAAAGTCCCACAATGGAGGGATTAGATTTTTCAAATAATCAGATAACAGCCGCAAATGTCTATCTTGGTGGAAAACCAATTGCTGAAGCTCTTTCAAAAGAAGCTGATATAGTAGTTGTAGGAAGAACTGTTGATAGTGCTCTTGCTTTGGGACCATTGATCTACGAGTATAATTGGAAAAATGAAGATCTAGACTTACTTGGCTCCGGTACTATTTGTGGACACCTCTTAGAGTGCGGGGCTCAAGTAACAGGAGCTTATTTCGCTGATCCAGGGTTTAAAGATGTTCCTAATTTAGCCAAAGTTGGCTTTCCAATAGCAGAATTTTATCAAGATGGATCATTCGTAATTACCAAACCAAAAGATACTGGTGGATTAGTAAGCAAAGCAACCATAACCGAGCAATTATTATACGAAACTCATGACCCTACAAATTATCTTGTCCCTGATGTGACAGCTGATATGTCAGAATTGATACTTGAGGATAATGGAGAAAACAGGATCCTTGTAAAAGGTGGAAAAGGTAAAAAAGCACCCCAAAAATTAAAAGCAACTATATGCTGTGACAATGGCTTTATGGGTGAGGCAGAAATTAGTTATGCTGGACCAAATGCATTAGCAAGAGCAAAACTCGCTGGTGAAGTTATAAGTGAAAGAATTCAAATTCTTGGGCTTCAAGGGCAACTAAGAGTTGAAATTATTGGTGCTGGTTCGGTTCATTTTTCCATGGATGAAGTATCATCCTATGAGTTGCCAAACGATGGTGATTATAGAGTTAGAACATCAGCAATTTACCCTAAAAAATATCAAGCACAACAAATGGTTGATGAAGTAATGTCTCTATACTGTTGTGGTCCGGCTGCAGGTGGAGGTGGTCGTGGATATGTAACACCTCAGTCATCAACTGCATCAATACTGGTTAATAGAGAAATTGTTAGTCCTAATGTTCAAGTCAAAATTTTATGATAATTAAACTGAAATATTTATGATGAAGTTAAATTTGCCAGTACATTCTATAGCACATGCCAGAGCTGGAGATAAAGGAGATGTATCAAATATCTCTCTGATAGCTTATTTAGAAAGTGGTTGGCCAGTTATTGAAAAATTGGCCACTGAAGAAAAAGTTCTTAAGATTTTTAAACATATGGGTGCAACAAAAGTTGACAGATATAAACTACCAAATTTAAAAGCCCTAAATTTCGTTATTCATAGTGCACTTGGTGGAGGTGTTAATAGTTCATTAAGGCTTGATAGACATGGTAAAACCTTGTCTTCATACTTACTCTATGAGTTAATTATACCAGTAACAGAAGATTTATTACCATTGAGGTCACCATATCTTAATAAATTTAAGGATTAAAATCATGAAAGAAGCTGGATCACTGCTAGTAGAGATACTTGAAAATCAAAAAGTTGATAGAGTTTTTTGTGTCCCAGGAGAAAGTTATCTCTCAGTAATGAATGGCCTTCAAGAAACCTCAATAGAAACTGTACTTTGCAAACATGAAGGTGCTGCATCTATAATGGCTGAAGCAGATGGGAAATTGACCGGAAGACCTGGAATAGCCTTTGTTACAAGAGGACCTGGAGCCACAAATGCGGCTTCTGGGATACATATTGCTCAACAAGACAGTACACCAATGATACTTTTTGTTGGACAGATTGGTAAAGAAATGTATGGAAGAGACGCATTTCAGGAAGTTGATTATCAACAATTTTTTGGTGGTATGGCAAAGCTGGTTGTGGAAGTACAACAAGCTGACAGATTACCAGAAATTGTCTCTCGAGCTTATCATACAGCAATGTCAGGTAGGCCTGGCCCAGTTATAATTGCATTACCAGAAAATATGCTAACAGAAAAAACTAAAAATAAACCTGTTGGTTACATTAATAATTTATCATCAGCTCCCTCTACAAGTGACTTGGCTCAATTTATTGAAGATATAAAATCTGCTGCAAATCCAATTCTTATTTTAGGAGGATCTGTTTGGTCAAATGAGGCTGGTAAAGATTTAGAATCTATATCTGAAATGCTGGGATTAACAATTTTAACTTCTCACAGAAGACAAAGTTTTTATAATAATCTTCATTTTAATTATGGAGGGGATCTAGGACTTGGCGTAAACCCAAAGCTTATTGAACGCATAAACAAATCTGATTATTTAGTTTTATTAGGTGGTAGATTAAGTGAAAATCCATCTCAAGGCTTTTCACTTTTAGGCATACCTGAACACGATAAAAAATTTGTTCATATTCATCCAGGTCCTGAAGAAATAGGAAGAATTTATAAACCACATCTGGGTATTGTGTGTAGCCCCATTTCTTTTGTGAATGCACTTAATAATGCATTGAAGGGCTTGAACACAAAACCATCATCTCAAAATCAAGCTTTAGCAAATCAAGCCCACGAAGAATATTTAGAATGGGGAAACATGCCACTTGAGGCGCCAAATTCAGGAGTTGACCTTACTACAGCATTTAGAAATTTAAGAGAAAATTTAGATTCAAACACTATTATCACCAATGGTGCTGGTAATTATGCTGTGTGGGGTCATAGATTATTTAGATTTACAAATTTTGGAACCCAACTAGCGCCAATTTCTGGTTCAATGGGATATGGTTTACCGGCTGCAATAGCTGCAAAATTAAGAAACCCTAATAAAACTGTTATAGCACTTGCAGGCGATGGTTGCTTTCAAATGACAGAAAATGAGTTTGCAACAGCAGTGCAATACAACGCTGGAGTAATCGTGTTTGTAGTAGACAATGAAATGTATGGTACTATTAGGATGCATCAACACAAAAATTATAAAGGAAAATATAAACATACAGGATTAATAAATCCTAACTTTAATAAACTAGCCATTGCTATGGGAGGACAAGGATATACTGTTGAAAAAACTCAAGATTTTATGAGCATTTATGATGAAGCTAAAGAATGGACAGATAAACATAATTTACCATCGTTATTGCATATTAAAACTGGTTCTGAAATGGTTCTACCTGGAAAAAGATTTAGTTCATTATGATGATAATTTAAAATTATTTAAGGTAAAATCATCTTCCAAAACTACATCTTCAGATTTTAATTCTTTGATATTTTTAGCGCAAACTTGTTCCATGACATTTGCAAGTTCATCTTTTAAAATATCATGAACGTGATTTGCTCCTTTATCTCCCAAAGCGGCAAGTCCAATTATAAATGGTCTTCCTGTCATTACAAAATCTGCTCCAAGCATTAACCCCTTGCAAATATCTTGACCTGAGTAAAAACCTGAATCAATTATAATAGGAAATTTTGGTCCTATTTTTTTTCGAGTTTCCGGTAAAATTTGAAGAGGACTTGGGGCAATATCAATTTGACGACCACCATGATTAGATAAATAAATTGCATCAACGATTTTTGAAGCTTTGATTGCATCGTCTACATGCATTAAGCCTTTTAGAATTATTGGACCATTCCATATATCACGAACTTCTTTAAGATAATCCCAGTCTAAATATCTTTGCATTTGACTACCAGCAAAACCAGCTTTAGATTTAGCGTTGCCATGCCAAGTGCCGTCGCTATATTGATCCATTGTTCCAAATTTTGGAATTCCATTTATAAGTGTATTTATAGACCATGAAGGACAAATTGCAGCTTGGAAAAATGTTCTTAGATTAGTTTTGGGAGGGACAGAAACACCTGCCATTCTAAGTCTTTCTCTTCTACTTGAAGCTGGAATATCTGCAGTAATAATTAGTGTTTTAAATCCTGAATTTTTTGCTCTTTTTAATAAATCGTTTCTAATAGCTTTATCTGCTGGTGGATATAATTGAAACCAGCCCGTACCATTTAAATATTTTCCAACTTTTTCTACAGATGCGCACGCAACAGTTGACAATGAAAAGGGAACATTATTTTTAACAGACATTTTTGCTAATGATACTTCTGCACCAGGCCACATAAGGCTTGTCATTCCAACAGGGGCCATGCCAAACGGTGCGTCGTATTCATAATCAAATAATTTTGTTTTCAAATTGGGATCAACCGTTCCTTTTAAGTACTTAGGAACTAGAAAAATTTTATTTAATACTTTTCTATTATTCTCAAGAGCTTCATCATAACCTGTTCCTGCAAATAGGTATTCTGAAGCAAAATGAGGAATTCTTCTTTTTGCTAAATTTACCATGTCAGACACTCTTGGGAATTTATCAACCAAACTAGACAAAATGTACTCCATAAAATTATTAGTGTTTTCAATTTAACATGTTATGAATGAATAATTAATTAAATAAATAGATTATTGAGAAAAAAATGATAGAAAATCCACCCTTAATACAAATAAAAAAATCATCTAGTAGAAATAGACCTTCAATAAAACAACTTGCAAATTTTAAAAATGTCCCAACAGGATTTATTTGTGATGCTTTGAACGGTTATGCAGCTCTTGATACAAATATTAAACCTCTTAAAGTTCCTGGTAAAAATGTTGAACATATTGTTGGACCTGCCTTAACAGTTTTTTCTGGAGCAGCTGATGTGCTTGGGATGTCAATTGCATTAAGTGAAATACAACCAGGAGACGTTGTTGTAAATGGTGTTAGTGGTTTTCAAGGCACAGCAGCAGTTGGTGACAGGATTGCAGGTATGATTAAAAATAATGGAGGAATAGGTCTTGTAACCGATGGTCCGATGAGAGACTTAGATGGTATTATAGAAACTGGACTTAGTTGCTTTTGTACAGGATTAAACCCTAATTCTCCATATAATAGTGGTCCAGCAAAAATTGGATATCCAACTGAAATAGGTGGTAAAACTATTCACTCAGGAGATATCATTGTGGCTGATGCTGATGGAGTTACTGTAGTTCCGTTTAACAAAATTGACCAAGTTATAGAAAAGTTAGATAGAATTATTGAATTAGAAAATGCCATGGATGAAAAGGTAAAAAATGGGCTAAAAATTTCTCAAAAAGCTCTTAACTATATCAATAGTGATCAGGTTATATATGAGGATTAAATCACTGATATATATTTCCGTCTGTAACACTTTGAAGATATTCAATTGTTATATCTTCATTTAACTGAATTACTTTAAAACCGTTATCTGTTATATCTAGTACTGCATAATCTGAATAAATTCTAGAAACAACTCCTGCTCCTGTAAGTGGTAACGTACACTTTTGAACCAGTTTAGGCTTTCGATCTTTAGTCAAATGCTGTGTCATTACAAACACGTTTTTAGCTCCTGCAACTAAATCCATAGCACCGCCCACAGCTGGTATTCCTTTACCAGTTGACCAATTTGCAAGATCTCCTGTAACAGAAATTTCCATTGCTCCAAGTACACAGTAATCAATATGCCCTCCTCTTATCATAGAAAAGCTGTCCGCATGATGACAAAAACTCCCTCCTGGAAGTATAGTAACTGGTTTTTTGCCAGCATTTATCAGGTCTAAATCAATTTCGTTCTCATTTGGTGATGGTCCCATTCCTAATAAACCATTTTCTGAATGATAAATTATTTCTCTATCTTCTTTAATGTATTGAGATACTAATTCTGGCATACCAATACCAAGATTTACATATGAGGAATGAGGTAAATCATTTGCTATTTTCGATGCAATTGTATTTCTATCCCATCCCTTGATTAAATCATTTGTATTTATATTTGTCATGGATATGTCATCCCTTCTTCAATAGCATTGGTTTCAATAATAGGATTTTCTATATTAATAAGACTTTGAACAAAAATACCTGGTGTAATGACATGTTCAGGGTTAATTTCACTTGGTTCTAAAATATTTTTTACTTGAACTAATGATTTATCTGCAGCCATGCACATTATTGGGTTAAAGTTCCTAGCAGTTTTATTGTATGTAAGGTTGCCATATCTATCAGATGTTTCTGCTTTTACAAAAGCAAAATCCGCTTTCAAAGCTTCCTCAAGAATATATTTCTTTCCATTAAAAATTTTTTCTTCTTTGCCTTCGGCTAAAGGAGTACCAACTCCAGTTGCAGTATAAAATCCAGGTATGCCTGAGCCAGCTGCCCTAATTCTTTCCGCCAATGTCCCTTGTGGAACAACTTCTAATTCAATTTCACCTCTATTATACAATTCTGGGAAAGTAACTCCTTTGGCAGATCTTGCAAAAGAACAAATAACTTTTTTAACTTGCCTTTGACCAATCAACGCACCAAGACCCACTCTTCCATTTCCTGAGTTATTAGCAATAATTGTTAAATCCTTCGTACCTTTATCAATTAACCCGTGCAATAATTCAATTGGGCTTCCCGCTTCACCAAAACCGCCGACCATTATTGTTGCTCCGTCAAATACATCTGATAAAATTTCGGTCATATCTTTCTTTATTTTGTTGATTTGCATTCTAACCTTTCATATTATTGAATTTCTTTTGTTGAGTGATATAAATAACTTATACACTAAAACTGAATTAAACTGAATGGTAATAAATAATGAATTTTGAATATTCTGAAAAAGATGAAAATTTTCGAATTGAGGTTCGAGAATGGCTTAAAGCAACACTTCCAAATTACTTGAAAGAAAAAGTAAAAAAATACCAAAGACTAACTAAGGAAGATTACGAATTATTTATGAATAATTTGAGTGAAAAGGGTTGGTTAGCTTGGCATTGGCCAGAAGAATATGGCGGTACTGGTTGGAACGCCATCGAAAAACATATTTTTGAAGAAGAAATAGTCAAAGCATCAGCTCCTAGGATTGTCCCATTTGGGGTTAATATGTTAGGTCCTGTTTTAATCGAATTTGGATCTGAGGAACAAAAAAATTATTATCTTCCAAGGATTTTGAATAATGAGGATTGGTGGGCTCAAGGATATTCAGAACCAGGAGCGGGCTCAGATCTTGCAAGCCTTAAAACCACAGCTATAGATAAAGGTGATCATTATTTAGTTAATGGTCAAAAAACTTGGACAACCCTAGGTCATCATGCCGACATGATTTTTTGCCTAGTGAAAACTGACCTGAATGTTAAACCACAATTAGGAATTTCTTTTCTACTTATTGATATGAAATCTCCAGGTGTAGAAGTTAAACCTATTATAACGCTAGATGGAGAACATGAGGTAAATGAAGTTTGGTTTACTGATGTTAAAGTTCCCAAGAAAAATCTTGTTGGAAAAGAAAATGAGGGTTGGACCTATGCAAAATATTTACTTACTTTTGAAAGAACTGGCATAGCTGGCGTACCCAATTCAAAGTCAGCCTTAAATCATTTAAAAATGGTATCAAGGAAGTCCATGAAAAATGGAAAGCCTCTGATTGATGATCCAATTTTTTCCTCAGAAGTTGCTGAATTAGAAATAGACCTGTTAGCTATGGAAATTTTTAATCTAAGAACAGTTAGTGCAGCAGCCGAAGGAAAAGCTCCAGGAATGGAAAGTTCCTTACTGAAGATTAAAGGAACACTCGTAAGACAAAAAACAACCGAATTACTTAGAAAAGCTCTTGGACCACAAGCATTACCATATTTACCTGAACAATTCGACGAGGGTTGGAATGAAATGCCAATAGGACCAGAGTATGCTGGCCCAATTGCAAAGCAGTATTTCAATATGAGAAAAATTTCTATTTATGGTGGATCTAATGAAATCCAAAAAAATATAGTCGCAAAAGCATCTTTTGGTTTATAGGAAATAAAAATGGATTTTTCATTATCTGAAGAAAGAAAGATGCTTCAGGAAACTGTCGGTCGTTTTTTTGGAAATAATTATAAAGATATCAGAAAACGAGGTGAATACCTCAAAATGACTGATGGATTTTCAAGAGATTTTTGGAAAGAAAGTTCAAATTTAGGTGTTATCAATGGTTTGGTTTCTCCAGCCTTTGGAGGTCTTGGAGGCTCTGGCGAGGATATCTGCATAATATTTGAATTGATAGGAAAATCGTTATGCATTGAACCTTTCTTATCTTCTGGTTTATTATCAAGTACTATTTTGTCTTCTCTAAATAATCCAAAAACTGATTTAATTAATCAAATTATTGAGGGAAAATTATTAATGTCATTTGCCCACATGGAAATGAACAATAGATATGAGGACCATTTAGTAGAAACCAAAGCCAAACTTGAAAAAGAAACCTGGAAACTAAATGGTAGTAAATCTTTTGTTATTAATGGTGATTCTGCGGATAAAGTTATAATTTCAGCTAGAATAGAGGGTAAAGTTAATGACAAAGAAGGTATTGGTTTATTTTTAGTTGATAATAATAATATCAATAATAGGCCCTATAATACAATTGACGGTTATAGATCGACTGAAATGAGTTTTGAAAACATTAATGGTGAATTACTATGTAAAGATAATGAAGCTCTTGAATGTATTATCAAAACCAATTCTGCAGGTGCACTTGCTCTTTCAGCTGAAGCTGTTGGAATAATGCAGGTATGTTTTGATTTAACACTTGATTACTTAAAAACTAGAAAACAATTCGGTAAATCAATTGGAGCTTTCCAAAGTATACAGCATAGAATGGTAGATATGATGCTTGAAATTGAACAAGTTAGATCCGCAGTAATGCTTGCTTCTTCAACTTTCGAATCAAATTCTACAACACGAGATAAAAATGTTTCTGCTGCTAAAAATTTAGTCGGAAGAGTAGGTAAATTAATTGCTGAGGAGTCAATACAACTTCATGGGGGTATTGCGATGACATGGGAATATTCCGTTGCGCATTATGCAAAGAGGCTGATAATGATTGATCACTTAATGGGTGATGCGGATTATCATAGAGACAGATTCAAGTTATTAAGTTCAATTTAGTTATCTATTAATAATTTTGAAGCTTTTAATCTAAATTCTTCTGGGACTACAACTGATTTTCTTTGTTTTAAGTCAAATAAAACAGCAACAATCTCAATATCCATTATTACATCACCAGTACTTTCATCCACCATATGGTGAATAAATTTTAATGATTTATTTCCTATTTTTGTAAAGTTGGTATGCGTCGTAACTGCCATTCCAAGAGGCGCATCTTTAAAATATCTTACGGAATAATCTAATGCGGCCGATCCAATATTATATTCATTTCTCCAATTAAAGTCTGCTCCACAATATGTAAACAAGTGTGTAGCTGCATCAGAAATACAACCTATTTTAAATTGACTTGATCCCATTTTCTCATGATCTAAATCCCATGTGTTGACGGCACTTTTTAAACTAATAATTGCATTTTTAGAATAATTTTGCGGCGGCCTGTTATCAGTTAATGTTCTTAAGTTTGCAAAATCTAATTCATTTAAAAAAGTTTTATTATCCAAAGAAAATAAGTCTGAAATTATTTTTTTAGCTAGTTTGGTGAGATCTAGAGAAATCGCTGTTTCAAAGTAAGCTGAAACATTTTTATGACCTATACTGTAAACTTTGCCTAACAATACAAGTTCATTATTTTGAATTGATTTAACTTTGAAAACTATCTCTATAATAGAATTTAAGTGAAGTTCACGGCTAAAAATACATCTTTCATTTAAAATTTTATAATTAATTTTTTCTGAAGTATAACTATTAATTTTATTGAAAAGACATTTGATCGCATCTGCATGTTTTCCAAAATAATATTGCACATTCATGTGAGACATTTGATCACAATCTTTAATTCTAACCAGATCTTTGAAAGCAGAGTAAATACCACTTTGACTTTTTATATCAATTTTTAATGGTTTATCTATATCTTTACAGATTAGAATTAAAGTTTGGATTGATAAAATTTTATCATTTTTACTATGGGCAGGATTTAATAAAATTAATTTGTGAGTAACTTTTATTTTATCTTTTGCCTCTAAAGATAAATTTGTACTAACATATACTGTCATATATTCAGAAACTAAAACGTTATAAATTTCAGTTTCATAATATTCTTTAGTATCAATTGTTAAATTATTTAAAATAACTCTAGTAAAATGAGTACTATCTTCAAAAATTTTGTTAGAACACGACTTTTTTAAAACTCCTAATTCATTTTTATCATCAGGTTTTATAAGCCCCCTGTATGTTTCTAAATTTTGAAAATACATAATGATATTTTAAATTAGGATATTTCCTAATTTTTATCTCTCATTTCCAACTTTGCAACACTCATCCTATGCACTTCATCTGGCCCGTCTGCAAGTCTTAAGGTCCTTGCATGACCATACGCATATGATAATGGAAAATCTGAAGAAACGCCTCCTCCACCGTGAACTTGTATTGCCCTATCTATTATTTTAGTTGCCATATTAGGAGCTACAACTTTAATCATTGATATTTCTTTTCTTGCCATTTTATTTCCAACTGTATCCATCATATAAGCTGTTTTTAATACCAATAATCTAGCTTGCTCAATCTCAGCTCTACTTTCAGCAATATCATGCATTACAACACCCTGTTCTGATACAGGTTTACCAAAAGCAACCCTTGATTTTGCTCTGTTTATCATTAACTCTAAAGCTCTTTCTGCTTGACCAATTAAACGCATACAGTGATGAATTCTGCCTGGCCCCAATCTGCCTTGTGCAATTTCAAAACCTCTACCTTCTCCTAGAAGGATGTTACTAGAGGGCACTTTTACATCTTTAAAATCAACTTCAGCATGACCATGAGGTGCATGATCATATCCAAAAACTGTTAAGTGTCTTAAAACTTTTACTCCTGGTGTGTCAATTGGAACTAAAATCATTGATTGCTGTTTATACTTTTCAGCTTTAGGGTCAGTTTTACCCATGAAGATCATAATTTTACATCTGGGATCCAATGCACCAGAAGTCCACCATTTTCTTGCATTAATTATATATTCATTACCTTTTCTTTCAATACTAGCTTGAATATTAGATGCGTCTGATGACGCCACAGCAGGTTCAGTCATAGCAAATGCAGAGCGTATTTCACCATTTAGAAGTGGTTTTAACCATTTATCTTGCTGTTCTTTTGTTCCATATCTAACTAATACTTCCATATTCCCAGTATCCGGAGCAGAACAATTGAAAACCTCAGCACCAATTGGAGAGCGGCCCATAATTTCACACAAAGGAGCATACTCTGTATTTGTTAATCCAGCTCCCAAGTCACTTTCTGGAAGAAATAAGTTCCATAATCCTTGTGCTTTAGCTTTAGACTTCAAATCCTCCATGATCTTAGGTACACACCATCTACCCCCTTTTTCAACTTCTTCTTTATAAACAGACTCATTTTTATAAACATGTTCGTTCATAAAATTTGTTAATTTTTCTTGTAGTTCTTTTACTTTATCTGAATATTCAAAATTCATTTTGCACCTCTAATTTAAGTTAAAAACACCGTTAGCTCTATTAATTAAAGCCTCAATTCTATGACCAAAATTTGCAAATCTTTCATCTTGAGTTTGACCTTTTAGAAATCTTACATAAATTTGTTGAATAATTACAGCTAATTTAAACGCTCCAAATGCATAATACCAGTCAATGTCTTTAATACTAAAACCTGTCTTTAATGCATAATGATCAATAATTTCAATTTTTTTGGGATATAAAATTTTTTTGATTGGCATTGAAGTAATTAGATTAGCTTCGGTATTATCATCTTCATCTATCCAATAATTTAAGAAATGACCTAGATCCATAAGTGGATCTCCCCTCGTACACATGTCCCAATCAAATACCGCTGTAGGTAAGAGAGGATTATCATTGTCCCACATAATATTGTCCAATTTAAAATCATTATGCAAAATTGTTGCAGCTTGTGGCTTAGGTATATTAGATCTTAAATATTTAAGTAGCTTATTAAATCTATTTTCTAATTTTTTTTTGTCAGATGCTTTTTTCCATCTCTCTTCCCAACCATTGAGCTGCCTTAAAACAAAACCATCAGGTCTTCCAAAGTTACCTAAACCTGCCTTTGATGGATCTAGTGTATGTAATTGAGCTAACACATCAATCATTTTAAAACTTAATGATCTTATCTTTTCTCTAGATCCATCTAGTTCTGGTCGCATTTCTTTTCTAATTACAATACCTCTTCTTCTTTCAATTAAATGAAATTTACTTCCAATAATATTTTCATCATTACATAAATGAAAACTTTTGGGTGCTAAAGGATATAATTTATTCAAAGAATATTGAACTAAGTGTTCTCTAGCCATGTCGTGAGAAGAAGGAGCAACAGGACCAATTGGCGGTCTTCTAAGTACAAATTCTTGATGATCAAAACTAATCAAATATGTCAAGTTTGCATGACCACCGCTGAATTGGAGTATATTGATTTTATCAATATCAATTTTCAATAACGTAGTTAAATATTGTTTTAGCTTATCCAAATCAATTTTTTCATCTTGTCTAAGATTAATTAATTCATGGTCAACCATTTTTTTATCCAAAGAAACCAATATTAGAAAATAATAATGATAAATATTTAAATTTTAATATATTAAATGATAATATAATTAAAACATTTTAGTAATTAAAATTTCAAGCTTTTGAGGAAAATTATGCATAATTTATTTGATATTAGTGGAAAAATTGCTCTTGTAACTGGAGGTTCAAGAGGAATTGGAGCGATGATTGCCGAGGGTTTTGTTAAGAATGGTGTCAAAACATATATTACATCTAGAAAATCAGAACAATGTAATCATAAAGCGAAGGAACTCTCGAAGTTTGGAGAATGTATCTCTGTACCTACTGATTTAACTGATATGAAAGAGTTGGATAAATTAGTGAGGCATATTGAAGAAAATGAAAAAAAACTTAATATTTTAATTAATAATGCAGGAGCTGCATGGGGAGCACCATTTGATACTTTTCCTGAAAATGGGTGGGATAAAGTAATGGACACAAATGTAAAAGCTGTATTTTTCTTAATTCAAAAATTAATAAAAATATTGGAAAGTTCTGGAGATAATTCTGATCCATCTAGAATTATTAATGTTGGGTCTATAGATGGAGTAGGCATACCTAGAGCTGAAACGTATTCTTATCCTGCATCAAAAGCTGCGATTCATCAATTAACTAGAGTTTTAGCAAATAGATTGGCTCACAGGAATATTAACGTAAACGCTATTGCCCCAGGACCATTTCAAAGTAATATGATGGCTCATTCCCTAAAAGAATATGGAGAACAGATCAAAAAATCAGTTCCACGTGGAAGAATTGGCATTCCAGAAGACATGGCTGGGACATCTATATTTTTATCTTCTAAAGCAAGTTCATATATAACTGGCTCAATAATACCGGTAGATGGAGGTTCTCTAATAGCTAGAAGACATATGGAGTAAATGAAATAAGGATAAAACTATTGCATACTTTAGTGATTGACAATGGTCTATTATAAAACATAGCTTTTCTATTTATTATTGTCTGGGAAGCATATAACAGAATTAAATAATAGTTGTTAAAATTGTCTGAAATAACTTAAATATTTAACTTATTTTATGTCCACCAAATTGATCCCTGAGCTTATTTTTTAATATTTTTCCTGTAGCTCCTAGAGGAATATTATCTGTAAAAATAACATCGTCTGGTATCATCCATTTTGCAACCTTACCGTTATACATTTTTAAAATTTCATCTTTTGCAGGTGATTTTCCAGGCATTGACTGAACAATTACTATTGGTCTTTCTTCCCACTTTTCATGTGGGATTGATATAACAGCAGCATTTGCTACATCTGGATGGCCAACACAAATATTTTCTAAATCAATTGAGCTTATCCATTCTCCACCAGATTTAATTATATCTTTTGTTCTGTCTGTTATGGTCATAAAACCATGTTGATCTATTTTTGCAACATCGCCTGTATCGAACCAACCACCATCAAGAAATCTATCTTTTTCAGTATTATCTTCAAAATACTCTTTTAAGACCCAAAAACCTCTTGAAAGCAATCGACCTTGAGTTTCTCCATCCTGTGGCAAATCATTCCCATTATCGTCAACTAACTTCATTTGATGTCCAAATATTGTTCTTCCCTGAGGTAATTTTTGATCATAATATTCCTTTTTATCCTTTGGTAAATCACGTAATGAAGGCATATTTACAGTTCCTAATGGGCTCATCTCAGTCATACCCCAAGCATGTATTACCTCTGCTCCATATTCATCTTCAAATCCCTCAAACAATGTTCTTGGACATGATGATCCACCGATAATTAACCTTTTTACTGTATCTATATTTTTACCTGATTCCCTTAAGTAATTTAGCAATAAAAGCCAAATGGTTGGCACCCCAAGCGAGATAGTAACTTTCTCTTCGTTCATGAGATTAGTTATACTTTCACCATCTAATTTAGCACCAGGGAAAACTAATTTTGTACCACACATTGGAGCAGCATAAGGAGTACCCCATGCATTAACATGGAACATAGGAACCACAGGAAGAACTACATCTTTAACTCCATATGGAACTACATCTTTTAAATTCATCCCGTAAGCATGCAGAACGGTTGAACGATGAGAATAAAGTACACCCTTCGGGTTTCCCGTTGTTCCAGAAGTGTAACATAAAGATGATGCTGTCTTTTCATCCAATTGAGGCCATTCAAATTGATCTGAGTGATCTTTAATAAAATCCTCGTAACAAATTACTTTGATTTCATTTTTAATCTTAGATTGAACCATATTTTTATTATCAGTCATTATAATAATCGCTTTAACTGTTTTGAAATTTTCTGAAGCTTTTTCAACTAAAGGTAAAATATTTAAATCAACACATAAAATCTTGTCTTGCGCGTGATTTACGATATAAGAAACTTGATCGGGATGAAGTCGTGGATTTATAGTGTGGCAAACTAGGCCACTTGATGAAGTAGCATAATAAATTTCTAAGTGTCTATAACCATTCCAGGCTAAAGTCCCTACTCTATCACTTTCTTTCAAATCAAGAGACTTAAAAGCATTAGCTAATTTCTTAGTTCTTTTTCCCCAGTCAAAATAGGTATATCTATGGATGCCACCTTCAACTGTGTTTGAAACAATCTCTTGCTTGCTGTAGTTCTTAATCGCATGCTCAAAAATAGTTGAAATTAAAAGAGGATGATCTTGCATGAGACCTAACATTTCGTGCTCCTAAATCTTATTAAAAGTCATTATGTTTTTAATCTAAAACTTATCTTTCATTTCTTCAATCAATAATGATTTTAAAACTTTACCATTTTTGTTTTTGGGAAGATCTTTAGTTAAAAATGACCAATAATCTGGTTGTTTATATTCTGATAGGTTTTCTAAACAAATATTTTTGAGTTTGTTTAATATATCATCACCACTTTTGGATAATACAACAGCATGGATTTTTTCACCTAAAATTAGATCTTTATGAGGTATTATAGCCACTTCAATAACCAGACCACTTAAACTAATTAAATTTTCAATTTCAGAAGAATATACTTTATAACCACCTCGATTTATTACATCTTTTTTTCTATCTACTATAAAAAAGAAGCCATTTTCATCTTTGTATCCTAAATCTCCTGATTTCCAAAAACCATCAATGAATTCTTCTGATGATTTTTTTGTATTTTTCCAATAACCAGGTATGACCATAGGGCCAGAAATCCAAAATTCTCCTACCTCGCCTATTTTTACTTCTTTATTATCCTCACTCATAACAAGTATTTCACCTGTTGAAACTGGCTTCCCAACACTTGCTATAAGGTTTTCATTATATTCTAAAGGCATTAAGGTTGCTGGCGAACATGTCTCCGTTGATCCGTAAGCATTTACTAATATTAAATTAGGAAGCAATTCTTTTAATTTTTTTATGGTTCCAAGTGGCATTGGTGCTCCCCCAAAACATCCTATTCTCCATTTTGAAAGATTGTATTTTGTAAGATCCTCTTTATGTATACATAAATTATACATAGCTGGAACCATTATAAGATAAGACAATTCTTCTTTTTCAGCCAAGGTAAGAAAGTCTTTAACATTAAATGATTTCATTAATATTAATGTTCCCCCAGAATATAGTATTGTCATGATATGAGCGATTAATCCCGTGACATGACTTGCAGGCACGACAAGAATACTGTTATCTTCCTTAGTTAATTTAAAATGTTTTTTAAAATGTATACATGAATGAATAATATTTAAATTTGTAATCATTGCTCCCTTTGGTTTTCCGGTAGTACCAGAAGTATACAAAATGAAAGCAGTATCCTCTTCATCTATAGTTATTGATTTATTGGTAGATAAAACTTTGTACTTTTTAAGTTTTAATTCATCAAAGTATATAATGTTTTGGACTGATTTTAGTTTATCTAAAGTTGGCAGATTATTTTTAAGTGTTTTTTCAGAAAATATGTAACTAGCCGCGCAATCATTAATTATAAGTTCATTTTCAAATTTAGATGATTTTGGATTCAAAGGAACAACTATTACACCATTTCTTAATCCTGCTAGTATATAAACTATAAGAGGCCAACTGTTTTCAAATAACACACATATTCTGTGTTTTTTTATTAATTTAAGCTCATGAAAAAAGTTGGATAATCTTGATACTAAATCTGATAATTCTTGATAAGATATTTTCTTTTTATTATCAGTAACTGCATTATTGGAAGGATATTTTTTAGTATTCTTAATAAATGCTTGCCAAAAGCTTTTTTCTCTATTTTTAAAAGTAGGAATTACTCTATCATTAAAATGAAGTTCATTACAAATTTCACTCATTTTTAAAAACCTGTTAAAATTTGATTATCAACCAACATTTTCTCCAATTTAATAATATTGTTTATCAAATATGTTTTACATAGTATTTAGATCAGATTTACGAAGAAAGTTTATTAATTTCACCTACATATTCATTAAAAAAAGTTTGTTCAATTAAATTTTATTAGTATTTTTAAAATGATACAAATTAATAAAAAATGCACTTATATCTAAACATATAAATAATATTTCAATCGAATTATTTTCAGTATAATTATTAAAAGTACTATATTAAAGTAAATTAATATTAATTTATTTCATTTTGTGCAAATAAGTTGTGTCGTATTTTTTAGATAAATATTCCCCAGCAATAATTTTATCTTTTTTTGATATCACTGTGTCATATTGTGGATTAAAGAAAAAAGGTATAGAAAATCTTTCTTTGTTATTTCCATATACGCGATGAGGTGTAGCCTTTATTTTTTTCTTGGACCAAAATTCTAACATATCTCCAAAATTTACTATTACCTCCCCTTCCTCAGGAGTAACTAATTCCCACTCATTTGAAGGATTTTTAATTTCAAGTCCAGGATTGTTATCTGTTAACAAAATTGTCAAACAACCATAATCAGTATGAGGTGCTATACCATAATCTTTGTTTGATAATATTGACTCCCTAGGTGGAAAATAGTTACATCTCAGCAAAGACATTGGATTTTCAAATTTATTTCTAAAAAAATTTTCAGATAAGTCTAATGAGCACTCAATAAATGATAAAACATTCATCCCAATTTTAGTACATAGATCATAATAATTATTAACATTATTTTCAAATAACGGTAATTGTTCAGGCCAAAGGTTTTTAGAGTAGTATGTTAAGTCTATAAATTTTTCTTTAGGTTTTTGATGAGGACCAGTATCAAAAATTTCTTTGTAATCTGGGTTATATTCTGGGTTAACTTGTTCTCCTTTTGGAGCACCCCATCCTCTATTAGATGAGGTTAAATTCATATTAACTTTATTTTTTTCTTCAAACGGAAGGTCAAAAAAAGCTTTATAAGTTTTTAAGATGTTATTTTTAACTTTCTTATCTATAGGTGTGTTTTTTAATAGCAAAAAACCATAATGAGAAATAGCGTAATTAAATTTGTCTAACTCTTCCTTAAAAGACACATTTAGTTGATTTGAAATTATCTCATAATCTATTTTTGGTATTGTTAATTGCATATTAATAAAGTCATGATAAATTTAAAAATTTCAAGATTTATACTTAGAATATTATTTAATTAAATAACTTTAAGTGTATATTAAATTAAGAAAATAATAAAAGGTGTTTGAAATGATTGTTATAGATAATCCTTCTGAAATAAAAAATTTTATAAATAAGCCTCTTACTCCTAGTGAATGGTATCATGTTACACAAGAGAAAATAAATAAATTTGCTGATGCCACATCTGATCATCAATGGATACATGTTGACGAAGAAAGAGCAAAAAAAGAAATGCCTGATGGGAAAACAATTGCGCATGGATATTATATGGTCTCTCTTCTTCCAAAATTAGCTGCTCAAAATGCACAAATACAAAACACATCCAAAACCCTTAATTATGGGTCTGACAAAGTAAGATTTATTAACATGGTTAAAGTAGATTCTCAAGTTAGATTAAATAGAACAATAATTTCTTGCGAGAAAATGAAAAATGGGGGCTATAGAGTAGTAAATAAATGTGAATTAGAAATTAAAGATGAGATTAAACCTGCTTTTATTGCAGAAACAATATCATTAGTATTCCCATAAATTAAAGGATATAAAATGAAAGCTATAGTCTGTAACGATTTTGGTCCAATAAAAAATATTAAGTACATGGATGTAGAAAATCCTGAAATTGATGATGAAAGTATTCTGATTAGTGTAAGATCTGTTGGTGTAAATTTTCCTGATGGTCTCCTTGTTCAAGGAAAGTATCAATTGAAACCAGAAACACCTTTTATTCCAGGCATGGAAGTCTCCGGTGAAATAATAGAACTTGGATCAAAAGTTGTAGATTTTAAAATTGGTGATCGGGTTGCTGGCTTATCAAGACTTAGTGGATATGCTGAAAAAGCAGCAGTGAAATTTTCGTCTGTATTTAAAATTCCAGATAGCATGTCATTTGATGATTCTTGCGCTTTATTATGTGCTTATGGAACATCCCATTATGCACTAAAACAGAGAGGTCAATTAAAAAAAGATGAAACTCTAGTTGTATTAGGTGCATCAGGTTCAACTGGAATTGCAGCCATTCAAATTGGTAAAATAATGGGTGCAAAAGTAATTGCTGTCGCCTCAAATGCTGAAAAACAAAAAATAGCAAAAGATAGTGGAGCAGATCTTGCAATTGGATATGATAATCTAAAAGAAAATTTAAAAGAAATTTCAAATGGCAATGGAATTGATGTTATTTTCGACCCAGTCGGTGGAGACACTTTTGACACAATTGCAAGAACTATGGCCAGAAAAGGTAGATTATTAGTGATCGGATTTGCTTCTGGGTCAATACCAAAATTAGCTGTAAACCTGGCCTTAGTAAAAGAGTTCAGTGTAGTAGGTGTTTTTTGGGGTGCATTTACTAGAGCTGAACCAGATGAATATAAGTTAAATATGATTGAATTATTTGATTGGTACCAAAAAGGATTTTTAAAACCTTTAATAGAAGAAAGTCACCCTTTATCAAAAGCAGCTTCAGTTTTAGAAAAAATTCTTGATAGAGGTTCAAAAGGAAAAATTACTTTAAATCCATAATTTTTACTCTTTTTTTAAAAATATACCAAACATATGTGACAAGAAAAATAATATTGAACCAACTACTACAATAGATGGACCAGAGGGCAAATCCATTTCTACAGATAAATAAATTCCAAAAATCACAGAAAAAATTCCAATTACAGTTGAAACAATAACCATCGCTTCAGGTGAATTTACCAACCTTCTTGCTGTTGCTGCAGGTATTATTAACATTGCTGTAATTAACAATAACCCTATAATTTGAAGAGATAATGCAACAACAATAGTCATAATTGTTGTTAATAGCACATTAACATATAATGGGTTTATACCTTCAGATTTTGCTAAATCTTCATCAAGGGTAACTAAAACTAAGGATGACCAATTAGATAAAATTAATGTAATGGCTATTATTACCCCAATATACATTCCCAATATATCTGCTGAACTAACCGTAAGTATATCACCGAATAAAAAAGCATGTAGGTCAATTTTAATTTTATTAAAAGAAATAACTATAATTCCAATTGCTAACGCAAAATGAGCTATCACACCCAGAAGAGTATCTGATGATAAAGATTTACTTTGTTGTAACCACAAAAATAAAATACCAAAAATTAAACAAACAAAAACAACACCAAAGTTAATGCCAATTCCTAACAAAATTCCAATGCCAGCACCTAGTAAAGAGCTGTGAGCAATAGATTCACCATAATATGACAATCTTCTCCAAACAACAAAACATCCAACAAGACCAGAGACTAATGCTACTGCAATACCAGCTATTATACCCCTAATTATAAACGGATCAGTGATGATTTTCTCCAAGTGAATTGTTATTTTTTTCATAATTTTCTTTGTTGGCATGTTGATAAACTGCCATAACTTCTGCCATATCTTTTCCGAACATTGATAAAAATTCAGGATCATTTGCTATTTGTTGTGGTTGACCACAACAGCATATATGATTTGAGAGACATATAACTTGTTTTGTTGACACCATTACCAAATGCAAATCATGAGAAACCATTAATATGCTCAACTCTCTTTTTGAATAAATTTTTTGTAAAAGTTTATAAAAATGCATTTGACCAGAAACATCTAAATTTTGAGCTGGCTCATCCAATATTAATACATCAGGGTTGTTTAATAAGCTTCTTGCAAGAAGAACTCTTTGCATTTCACCACCAGATAAAATAGTTAATTGCTTATCTAATATGTTTTCAATTTGCGTTTCTAAAATTACTTTTTGTAAAGAAATTTTATCAAATTTTTTCTTTAAGGTAATGAATTTCTGTACTTTTATTGGAATAGTTTTGATTATATCTAAGTTTTGAGGCATGTAACCTAACTTAAGATTAGGTTTTCTTTTTATAATTCCTGAATTTGGTTGATAGAATCCCATTATACATTTTAAAAGCATAGACTTTCCTGCACCATTAGGGCCTATTATGGTAATGAAATCATTTTTGTTAATTTGAATGCTAACGTCTTTCAGAATTGTTTTTCCAGATTTTGAAACGTTAACGTCAGTGGCTGAGATTAATGAATTCATTCACAACTTTCAAAAATTAAAATAGTTAATTGAATATGCATTTTAATAAATTAAACAATCTATACAATATTATTCTTGACACTAATAGTTTAGATTAATAAAAGTAGATGTTATGTTATATCATTACATTAATGCAAGATTTTTTTTGAGGTTCAGTATGGCTAAACTATTAATAATATTAACAACAATTTTATTTGCACAATTCAAGGCCATTGCCTCTGAAACCAAAGGAGTAATAACAACTATACAACCTATAAACTCTCTTGTAAGTGCAGTCATTGGAAATACTGGAAAAACTATTTCATTAATACCTGCTGAAATATCACCTCATGAATTTAAACTTAAGCCATCAGACGTTAAAAAAATGCAAGATGGCAACATCATATTTTACATATCAAGCCATCTTGAGAGTAATGTTGTAAAAGTTTTCGATAATCTTCCCAAAAATATAAAAATCATTAACCTTATGGAAGAAACTGGAATCAAACATCTTACTATAAGAGATAATGAAGCATGGGAAAGACATGATCACCACCATGGTCATGGTGAGCATGTTGATCATGATAAACACGACAAAAAGCATGATGACCATGACAAAAAGCATGACGACCATGATCATGATAAACATGCAAAAAAACACGATGATCATGATCATGATAAACACGAAAAAAAGCATGATGACCATGAGAAGCACAGTAAAAAACATGATGATCATGATCATGATAAACACGACAAAAAACATGACGACCATGATCATGATAAACATGCAAAAAAACACGATGATCATGATGACCACGAAATGAAGGATGATGTTCACATTTGGTTAAGTCCTGAAAATGCTGTCAAAATTATAAATAAAGTTAATAAAGAGTTGAGTTTGTACTATCCCCAAAATGCAAAAATCTATGATGAAAACTCAAAGATAATGATCGACAAGATTAATAAGTTAAAGACGGAACTTGATAAGGAATTAGCTCCGATAAAAGACAAACCGTATGTTGTATTTCATGATGCATATCAGTATTTTGAGAAGGCATTTGGACTTAATGCGGTTGGATCTGTTGCATTAGAAGGTGATATTGCTTCATCACCAAAACAAGTTTCATACATCAAAGAAAAAATTGTTAAACTAAAAGCTTCATGTGTATTTCAGGAACCTCAATTTGATAGTAAATTAGTTAAAATTGTAGTTGAAGGTACAAATGCACAAATAGGAATCCTTGATCCGCTGGGTGTTGGCATCAAAGATGAAAAAGATTTTTATTTACAATTATTAAGAAACATGGCTAAAAGTCTTAAGGATTGCTTAGGATAATAGTTATTAATGCTAACATGTGAAAATATTTCGTTTGATATTGACGGACAAAAATTATTTTCAAACATCAGTTTAAATATACAACCACGGAAGGACCTTTTGATAACTGGTCCTTCTGGAGTTGGTAAAACAACCTTACTTAGTATTTTATGCGGTATTCAAAAACCAACCACTGGTAAAATAACTTATAATAGTATTGACCTTTATAATTTACCTGAAAACAAAATAGATGAATTTAGAGGTAAAAATCTTGGTGTGGTTTTTCAAAATTTTAACTTAATTAATACATTCACTGTTAAACAAAACTTAGAAATTGTTGTGAGTGCTACTGATACAAAAAAATCCATTCCATTTTTTAACATTTTGGATAGAGTTGGACTAGCGAACAAATCACATATAAAAGTTGCAAATTTAAGCATTGGTGAAAAACAAAGACTTGCGGTGGCGCGTGCATTTGTCGGGGATCCAAAATGGGTTTTTTGTGATGAACCAACTTCATCATTAGACGATAAAAATGCTGATATTATTGCTAATTTGATAAAAGATGAAAGCTTGCGTTGTAAAGCTTCACTGGTGCTTATAACACATGATAATCGTATACAATCTTTAATAAATTTCTCTAAAATTTTAAAATTAGGAGATGAGTTATAAATATTTTTTATATATCTATTTTGTATCTAAAATCTAAACCTTTAAACTTTTTGCTGAGTGTATTTCTAATGATTGTGGGAATTACAATCATAACTGTGTCTATACTGGTAAATCAAGTTACCAAAGAAACTTTCAGTAAAAATAATCCAGGTTTAGATGCTGTAGTTGGTGCAAAAGGAAGCCCCCTTCAATTGATATTATCTTCTATTCATCATATAGATATTCCTACTGGAAATATAAGCTATAAAAACGCTAGAAAAATTATTAAACACCCAGCAATTAAAAGTGCAATACCAATTTCATTGGGCGATAATTTTCAAAATTTTAGAATAGTTGGGACTAACAAAAGTTTTTTAGAGTTATATAAAGCAAATCTAATTTCAGGTACAGCCTGGTCACAACCAATGCAAGCTGTAATTGGTTATAATGTGTCTAAAATCACAAAATTAAAAATTAACAAGTTTTTTGTTGGCTCACACGGCTTAGTTGACACCGGGGATGTTCATGCAGAACAACCTTATAAAGTTGTCGGTGTTTTAAAAAAAACTGGAACTATATTAGACAATTTAATTTTAACAAGTTTAGATAGTGTCTGGAACTTACATTCTGTTACAAATAAAGATAAATTAGAGATTACTTCATTGTTATTAAAATACAAAAATAAGACTTCATCTTTCTCTTTTCCTCGTTTAATTAACAAAGGTACAAACATGCAAGCTGCCAGTCCTAGTTTTGAAATTTCAAAACTACTTAAACTTACTGGTAATGCTCATAGAATTGTTGATTACCTGAGTGTACTAATAACAATATTATCTTTCTTGGGAATCTTGTTCACTTTATTAAATAACATAAATGAACGGAAATATGACTTAGCAGTGTTAAGAACACTTGGATTTTCAAGATGGAAATTATTTTCCATTATTTTATCAGAAGGAATGATTATTTCTATTTTAGGTAGTACTATTGGTCTAATGTTTGGATATATTGTATGTGAAAGCATGTACTATTTTTCTATTGTAGGTAGAAGCTTTGAACTGGGGCAGCTAAGTTTTTTAAATGACTTACTTTTAATTTGGATAATCGTAAACATAATTGCCTTTATAACGTGCCTAGTTCCATGTATAAAAGTTTATAAGCAGAATATAAGATCTACTTTATTAAATAGTTAAAATTTATATATTTATGACGTAGATTTTATTGAAGGAGAAATTTTTGAATTTGAGATTTCTATTTATAATTGTTTTTACCTTTTTTTGTAATAAAGCATTTGGGTTTGAAAAATTTAACCTTAATGATATTGACCCTTATGAAAATATTATTGTAGAGGATATGTTTGAACCATTAAAAGTCACGGGAGATGCTTTGCCATGGCAATTATTTGGTAAGACTAAAGAAGTAGAAGATTGTACCATTGATAAAGATGGTTTTGATTACTGTCTTATCAAACCAATTTATGACGAAAAAATTAAAAAATATAATGGGGAAACTGTAACTATAATGGGATATATGTTTCCATTAGAAGAATCTGGAAAACAAAGAAAGTTTTTAATAGGACCGTACCCTTTAAGTTGTCCTTTTCACTACCACGTTGGGCCTTCTCAAGTGATTGAGATAAAATCAGATAATCCAGTTGATTTTTCATTTGATCCAATAACTATTAAGGGCAAACTCAAGATAAAATTTAACGAGGAGACTGGTTCATTCTTTTATCTAGAAACTATTAAGTCTTAATTTATAGAGTATCAGAAACGCCCCATATATTCGTTACCTGACTTGATAAAACTCCACCATTTCCATGAGCAACAGATAATTTAGCATTATCAATCCAACCACCATTTAGTCGTTGACCAACATCATCTCCTGAAGCATTTCTTAACTGCCTTAAGGCTTCTAAAGTTACAAAAAGACCGTACATTCCAGGATGGACACAGGATAACCCACCACCATTAGTGTTTACTTTTAAGTTTCCAACAGGTCCTATATTATTATTTTTTACAAGTTCTTTAGCTTCTCCTTTTTTACAAAAGCCTAAGTCCTCTAGGAACAAAAGAGTATTTATTGTAAATGCGTCATATAATTGAATAGTACTCATATCATTCGGTTTATAACCAGACATACTAAATGCTCTTTTTCCACTTTCAATAGCCGATGTTTGTACCAAATCAGGCATTTCAGAAATCATACGATGGTGATGTTCCATTGCTGCACCAAGAAGATAAATAGGAGTGTTTTTGGTATCTTTTGCCCTATCTGATCTAGTCATAACAATAGCGGCACCTCCGTCTGTTACAAGACAACAATCTAATTTTCCGAGAGGATCAACAATAGGCCTTGCAGACAAAACATCATTTACCGTTAATGGACCATCTTGATGAGTATAAGCCCTAGGATTTAATAAAGCCCAATCTCTTGCTGAAACTGCCACATTAGCAAGATCTTCTCGAGTTGCACCAAACTCATTCATGTAACGTTTAGCTGATAAGGCATATGCAGTTACAGGCATTCTTGGCTGATATTGAGCCTCATAGGGCATGGCTTCGGAGATAGTTTTAAACCCACCTGCACTTTTTTGATTAGATCCGTACGCAACAACAGCTACATTGATCAAACCTGCATCAAGAGCCATTGCAGCGGTTAGAATGTGAGATAAAAAACTTGACCCACCTATTTGCGACCCATCTGCAAATTTTGGTTTTACACCCAAATACTCAGATAATGACATTGCAGCCATAGAATGAAAAGCAGTTGCAGCAAAAACTCCATCTACTTCTTTTAATTTTATTCCTGCATCGTCTAAAGCATCATGAACAGCACTTGCCATTATTTCCATAGCACTCCAACCAGATGCTAATCCACATCCACTCTCTGCTAAACCTACGACAGCAGTTTTACCTCTTAATCTATTTATTTCATTTTGATCCATTAATTTAATCCTTATACAATATCAAAAATTACTGCTGGTTCTCCATTTAACGAAGAAATTCTAGCTTTAACCTTTTGACCAATTTCAACTTTATCTGGATCTATACCCTCAACTCTCGCCATCATCCTTGGACCTTCTTCTAGAGTAATCAAGGATAAGTTAAAGTCTCCACCCTTTTCAGGTAATCTTCTATTACAAGAAGAACTATACACTTCTCCATTTCCAGAGGCTTCAACCCACTCAAGATCACGCTCACCACTTCCAGGAAATGCCACACGAGGATGAAAGAAAAATTTATTGAGACTTTTACATCTTTGAATCATAAATTTACCCTCCGATAAAAAATTCTTAAATTGCTGTTCTGGTCCTACTGTACCTTTTAAGTTTTCTGCCACTTTATCCTCCATTTTATTTTTTTATAATTAGTGCATCAAGGGCTATCACTTCAGTTTCACTTACTAAAATTGGATTCATTTCTACTTGATCAACTTTATCTGAATTAGCTGCTATAAAGTTTGATAAATTTATAATTGCATTTAACAATGAATTAATTTCAATAGGTGGCTTTCCCCTTGCGCCATAAAAAATATCTTTACTTTTTAGTGATAAAATCATTTGCTCTGCCTTTTGTTTACTAACAGGAGCTTCTGCAAACACAATATCTTTCATTACTTCTGCATAAATTCCACCAAGTCCAAACATCACAATTGGCCCAAAAACTGGATCAATTTTAGCTCCTAAAATACATTCGATATCACCATTTTTCATTGGTGAAATCATTATTCCATCTATATTCGCATTAGGTGCACTATCTTTTACATTTTTAAAAATATCTTGGTAAGATTTTTTTGCTAAATCTAAATTATCTATGTTCAAAACCACACCACCAATGTCAGTCTTATGTTGAATATCCGAAGACACTATTTTCATAACATACTTATCTTTGCCTTCTTTAAAGTAAGATGATAAGTCTTCAATATCTTTTATAAGAATCGGTTTTAATAATGGCAAACCAGCAGATAAAAGCACTTCACTACAGTCAATTTCGTTTAAATTCTTGTTTGGTATGTCAACTTTGTAATTGTCTAAATTAATTTGGTTACTCTTAGGCTTTTCATTAAATTTTTCACCAAAAAACATAAGTGCTGACATTGCAACAATTGCTCTCGTAGGATCTTCAAGGCAGGGAAATCCTTCTTTTTCATACATTTTTATATATTCTTCAGATGCTACCATACAGTTTATGAACAGTTTATCTTCATATCCCTTCATAGCTTGTTTTAACGCAGAAAGTAAAGGTTTGGACAAAACAGGAGAACCCGCAACTGAAGTCCAAAAACCTATCAATGCATCGTAGCCACCTTTGGAGAGCATTAAATCTGTGAATTTAGGTATTAATGTTAAATCATTAAAAAACTGGGCTGTTACATCAACAGGATTCATTGGTGACGCGAAGGGTACAAGTTCTTTTAATTCATCTTGTGCGTCTTTTGGCATTGGGCCTACAATTAGGCCCTCATCTTCGGCTGCATCTGCCATGATTACTCCACCACCCCCTGAAATAGTAACTAATCCTAAATTTTTTCCAGCTGGGAATATTCTGGGCATTGTTGAATATGCTACATCTAACATTTCTTCTGTGCTTCTTACTCTATATGCACCATGCGCTCTCAATACTTCGTCGTAAACTTTGTCTTCACCTGCTAAAGAGGCTGTATGAGAGTTAGCAGCAGCCGCTCCTACTTCTGATCTTCCTACCTTCATAAAAATTACCGGTTTCTTTTCAGATCTTGCAGTGTCTAGTGCATCAGTAAATTGTTTACCGTCTTTAACACTTTCGGCATACGCCATGATTGTGTGAACATCTGGATCTTCTGCCATAAGCTTGATAGTCTCTCCAACAGAGAGATCAACCTCATTACCAGTTGTCATCCAATATCTAATTCCAAGTCCTCTTTGATGTGATACCATATAAATGTGGCTTCCATAAGCTCCTGATTGACTCGCAATAGAAATACCACCTGGTTTAGGAGTTGCTCTATCTATAGTTGAAGTGAATGTAGGATAGAAGTTTTTGGCTGAATTAAATAGACCTAAACAATTTGGTCCAATAACTCTGAGACCACTCTCTTTGCTAATTTTTTTTATTTGATTTTGAAGGATCTCACCTTGACCTCCAATTTCTGCAAACCCAGACGAGAAAATTAATGCTGTTTTAGCCTTTTTAACTACTGCTTCTTGTAAAACTGATACGACAATATTGGAAGGTACTGCAACTAATATGAAATCTAAATCATCTTTTACATCTAATAAACTTGGATACGCTTTTATACCTTGTACTGTATCCCTATTAGGATTAATTGGGAAAATACCTCCAGAAAATTTTTGTTCTATCATATGAGCAAGTGGACGCCCTCCAATCCTCGCTTTGTTGTCCGAAGCGCCAACAATAGCAATAGACTTAGGAGACATAATTTCTTGCAATGTAATCATATTGACCTTCTTTAAATTCTTTGTACTTTGGTATATTTACAAAATACAGAATAAATAATTTACTTCTTAAATCAAACTTTATAATTTTAGTTTGATGTTTATTTATAAATTACCAAAAATTTTAATACTAACATGTTTTATTCAGATGATTTCTATGGTTGGGTTTGCTATTTGGCCAATATACTTAATAGACCTTCAAGAACAGTGGAAGTTATCTAATAGCGAAGCAGGTTGGATTAGTGGTTCATTTTATATAGGTTATGTAATCGCCACTCCATTTTTAGTCAGTTTGACTGATACTTTTGATTCAAGGAAACTTTATGCTATTTCATGTTTAATAGGATCAGCAGGACTATTCTTTTTTTCTATTTTTTCAACAAATGCAATTAATGCCTCAATTTTCTGGTCACTTGTGGGAGTTGGGCTTGCAGGGACCTATATGCCAGGTTTACAAATACTAAATTCTAGACTAAATAAAATTTCTAGAGAAAAATACGTTGCTGTATATACTTCATTTTTTGGACTAGGAACTGCTTTTTCTTTTTCTCTTTTTGGGATTTTAAAAAACTATAATGTTAGTTGGGAAAATGCTTTTCTTTTAGCTTCAGTTATACTCTTCTTATGTTCTTTTCCTCTTTTATATTTTTCTGGTGATGAAATCGAAGAGCGTCAGAAAAAGAAATACCAGGGAATCATCAAAGTCATTGTTCCTATTTTAAAAACTTTCAAAAATAAAAAAGCATCCCCTTTTATATTAGGATATGGAGGCCATACATATGAATTATTTGGCTTCAGGAGTTGGACATTTCCTTGCATTGTTTTTCTTTCAAGCCACTTCAAAGTCTCTGTAAGTGACGCTTTCATTGCGAACAGTATTGCTTTAATGGGTTTTATAGGAATTTTTGCTTCAATATTTGGAGCAAAATATTGTATTGGCAAAGATAGAGCAAGAATAGTTTCTAATATGGGAATTCTCTGTTTTTTTGGTTCAATATTTACAGCAGTCTCTTTTCTATTAAGCTTTTGGTTGGCTTTGTTTATGCTTTTTTTATATAATAGCTTAATAATTTTAGATTCTGGTTCATTAACAACAGGTACAGTTGTCAATGGAGAACCTCATGACAGAGGTGTGAGATTGGCTTTGCACTCAATGGTTGGTTTTTTGGGAGGAGCTATAGGTGGACCAGTTGTAGGTTTTGTTTTAGACAATTTTGGAGGACAGGCAAGTCATTTGGCTTGGTTCATGTCTTTTTTATGCTTAGGTTTAGGTTCGCTTCTTTCAGCCTTGACATTTAGATATTACTTTTTCAAATATAAGATATAGTTTAAACTTATCACAACCTAGGAGATATTTATGAATACTAAAATTTTACTTAATGAAAGACCTGTTGGAGAACCAACATTAGGTAATTTTAGAACAGTTAAAGAAGACATTGTTTCTCCTAAAGATGGAGAAGTACTTTTAAAAACAATTTATATGTCTTTAGATCCCTATATGCGAGGCCGAATGAATGATGCTAAGAGTTACGCAAAACCAGTAGGTATAGGTGAAGTTATGGAGGCTGGTGCTTTAAGTCAAGTTGTGGAAAGTAAATCTAAAATATTTAAAGCTGGTGATTTTGTTGAAGGCAGAACGGGCTGGCAAGACAATCCTACTGTAAATGAAAAAAAATTAAGATTAATTGATCCAAAAATGGCACCCCTATCAACTTCTATTGGTGTTTTGGGCATGCCAGGGACAACAGCTTACGTTGGTATGCATAATTTTGCTAAACCACAAAATGGAGAAACTTTAGTTGTTTCAGCAGCAAGTGGTGCCGTAGGAGCGACTGTTGGTCAAATTGGTAAAATTTATGGATGTAGAGTTGTAGGAGTTGCAGGTACCGAAGATAAATGTGAGTTTACTAAAACTGAACTTGGTTTTGATGAATGTGTAAATTATAAGGATCCAAATTTTAAAGAAAAACTAAAATCTGCTTGTCCTGATGGTGTGGATATCTATTGGGAGAACGTTGGTGGTATTACTTTCGATACTGTTATGCCTCTCTTAAATGATTATGCCAGGATACCAGTTTGTGGACTTATTAGTTTGTATAATGCTACAAGTCTAAAAGGTGGAGAAAAAGATAGATTGCCCCTATTATTTAGGCAAATACTTACAAAAAGAATGATGATAAAAGGTTTTATTGTTTTTAATCATTATGATCAAAGAGAAGAGTCAATCATAGCACTTTCAAAATGGATAAATGAAGGCAAGATTAAATATAAAGAAGACTTTGTTGAGGGCTTAGAAAATGCTCCTAATGCTTTCATAGGATTATTAAATGGTAAAAATTTTGGAAAGTTAGTAGTTAAAGTTAATCCCGACCCTACTATGTAGTTATAGATAATTAAATTTTAATTTAAACTGTCAAAATTTTTGTTTTGTTTAACTAAATCTTCTAATAGCTTCGGAGGAGACCAAAATCTTGCGTCTTCTTCTGAATATTTTTGAATATTTTTCAATATTTTGTCTAATCCAATCATATCTGCATATTTCATTGGACCTCCTCTCCATTTAGGAAATCCATAACCATTAGTAAATACAACATCGATATCTGAAGGCTTTAGTGCTATTTGTTCACTTAGAATTTTAGTCCCTTCATATACCATTGCAGCAATGTATTTATCTAATATCTCCTTATCATCAAATTTTTTCGGAGTTATTCCGGCTCTTTTTCTTTCTTGTTTACAAATTACTTCTATTTCTGGGTTAGGCGTAAGAAAATCTACATTTTCTCCATATAAATAATATCCTTTAGAAGTTTTTTGACCAAACCAACCTCTTTCACATACTCTATCAGGTATTTGCACATATCTATCATCTTTATGTCTGAATGGTGCTTTTCTTTTTCTTGTTGCCCAGCCTATATCTCCACCAGCTAAATCAATTACCTGGAAAATTCCCATTGCACAGCCAAAATCTCTTATCACTTTATCAACATGAAATGGGCTTGCTCCATCCTCAACCATATGATACGTACCAACTAAATATTTTGAGAGAATTCTGTTACCTATAAAGCCATCACAAACTCCTGATCTTACTGGTACCTTTCTCATTTTTTTTGCTAAGTTAAAGGCAGTAGAAACAGTATCTTTAGATGTTTTTTCTGCCACTACAACTTCTAAAAGTTTCATAATGTTAGCTGGAGAAAAGAAATGCAAACCAATAACCCTGCTTGGATTATCTACAACTGAAGCAATTTCATTTACATTTAAATAACTAGTATTGGATGCTAAAATACAGTCTTGACTACAAATCTGATTTAATTTCACAAAGACTTCTTTTTTAATGTCCATGTTTTCAAATACAGCTTCTATTATCAAATCTCTATCTTTGAGCTCTGAGAAATTTGTTGTCGCAGAAAACATATCCATAGTTTTATTTTTTTGTTCAGTTGTAATTCTATTTAATTTAACGCTTCTATCATAAGTTGAAGTAATTTTTGCCTTGGCTTTTTGGATGGCTTCATCATTTTGTTCAATCATGATCACATTGAAACCTGCATTCATAGCGGCCATAGAAATTCCAGTACCCATTGTGCCACCACCAATTATGCCAATTTTATTAAGTTCTATTGGTTTGCCTTCTTTTAATTCTGGTATTTTTGTATTAGCTCTTTCAGCAAAAAAAGAATGTATTAAACCTTGTCTTTGGGGACTTTCAATACATTCTTCAAATAATTTTCTTTCATTTAATATAGCTTCAGCAAAATCTAATTTAAGACCCTCTTCTACAGATCTAATAATTGCATGAGGTGAAAATAAATTTTTGTATTTTTTGGATGCAGTATCTTTAAATTTTAAAATAAGTTCGCTTGTTTCTTCTGTATCACTAATTTTATTTTGTATTTGAGAAGTGGGTCTTGGTCTAAATCCTTCTTTCACTAACTTTTTGGCATACTCAATACCATTATCTATAGTATTGTTATTTTCAGCAATCTCATCAATTATACCTGATGACAAAGCTTCTTTAGCTGGAACATGCTTGCCAGTAAGCATCATATCTAAAGCCATATCAACGCCACATAATCTCGGAAGTCTTTGTGTTCCGCCGGCGCCAGGCAGTATTCCAAGTAATACTTCTGGTAAACCTACTTTGGTATTTGGAGCTGCAATTCTATAATGTGCTGACATTGCTACTTCTAACCCGCCACCAAGTGGAGTTCCGTGTAATGATGCAACAACTATTTTATTAAGACTTTCAATTTTATCACAAATCTTTCCTAAAATTGGAGCATCTACTTTTTTACCAAACTCTTTTATATCAGCACCAGCAAGGAACGTTCTTTCAGGTGCTGTAATAACAATAGCTCTAATGTTTTCATTTAAAGATAAGTTATCAATAGTCTCTAATAGTCCAATCCTAACTGCAGCACTTATTGCGTTAACTGGTGGGTTAGAAATTTCTATAAGTGCTATTTCTTCTATTATTTTATGTTTAACTACTGTCATCTTTTCCTCTAAATAAGTTTGCTTTTTGCCTCAATATACTCGTTATTAATTCTCTTCACCAACTCTCCTGCAGGCATTATACTTTTAACAGCAGAAATACCCTGACCAGAACCCCAAATTTCTTTCCAACTTTTTGGCTTTGAAGTTCCAGAGCTAAAATTCATTTTACTCGAATCACTTACTTCGAGATTGTCAGGATCAAGGCCCTGAGCTACGATAGAACCCTTTAAATAATTTCCATGCACTCCAGTAAACAAGTTTGTATAAACAATATCATCTGCAGATGACTCGGTAATCATTTCTTTATATCTTTGATCTGCATTAGCCTCATTGGTTGCAATGAATGCAGAGCCAATATACGCTAAGTCAGCACCCATTGCCTGAGCAGCGAGCACTGCTCCTCCATTAGCAATTGAACCTGATAGTAAAAGAGGTCCAGAAAACCATTCACGAATTTCTTGAATTAATGCAAATGGTGAAAGTGTACCAGCGTGGCCTCCTGCTCCTGCGGCCACTGCCACCAATCCATCAGCTCCTTTTTCGATTGCTTTTTTTGCAAAGAAATTATTAATAATATCGTGCAAGACAATTCCTTTAGCCTGATGTGCAACTTCATTCACTTCAGGTCTTGCGCCTAAAGAAGTTATCCAAACTGGCGCCCCCCATTTTGCACAAATATCAATATCTTTTTCTAACCTAACATTTGATTTATGAACTATGTGATTCACAGCATAGGGAGCGGCCGGACTGTCAGGGTTTTCTTGATTATGCTTATCTAATTCTTCGTTTATCCTTTTTAACCATATCTCTAGCATATTAGGCTCACCCTCTCCTTCCCTAGCATTTAAACAAGGAAAAGAACCAATAATACCTGCTTTACATTGAGCTATAACCAAATCTGGATTTGATATTATAAATAACGGAGATCCTATTACTGGTATTTTTAATTTATCTAAGGGTGATATAAGTGACAAATTTATCTCCTTTTTAACATAATTTCTTTCCAATAATTATTTAACACGCTAATAATGATCACTTCAATTATTTTAATTACATAATTATAATTTTTATATAATATTATCTTATTAATATAAATTTGGGGGATTAAATGTTTTTAAATGAAACTGATTTAGAAAAATTTGACAAAGATGGTTATTTATTCTTTCCTAAACTATTTAATTCTGATGAAGCATCATTATTAAAAGAAGAAGCTGACAAAGTATATTTAGAAGATAGAAAAGAAGTTTGGAAAGAAAGTACAGGAGTTGCTAGAACAGCTTTTGCTGCACACACTTATAACGAGGCTTTTAGAAGGTTAGCTGCTCATCCAAGGTTGATTGATCCAGTATCCCAAATATTAGATGGTGATGTTTATATGCATCAATTCAAATTAAATGCTAAGGCAGCGTTTGACGGAGCTGTGTGGCAATGGCATCAAGATTATGGAACTTGGAAAAGAGATGACGGAATGCCAGAACCAAGAGCTATGAATATTGCAGTATTTCTTGATGATGTAACTGCAGCGAATGGACCATTGCTTTTTATACCAGGAAGTCATAAAACAGGAGTGATTGACGCAGGTCACGATTTAAAGACAACAAGCTATCCACTATGGACATTAGATAATGAAAAAGTATTAGAGTTAGCCGAAAGAGGTGGATGTGTAGCTCCTACTGGACCAGCCGGAAGTATGTTAATGTTTTCTTCTTTGTTGGTTCACGCTAGTCCTCCAAATATTTCTCCTTTTGGGCGAAGTATTGTCTACCTTTCTTTGTGTCATGTAGATAATCATATCCAAAACTTTAATCGTGAAGAATGGATTGCTCATAGAGATTTTACACCTATTAAAAAACTCAATGATAATTGCCTTAACGAGTTAGTAAATATTGGTGTTAGTGCAGCCGAATAATTAATAATTTTTGAACGAGGGAAACTTTTTTGATTTCAGTTGAGTCAGTTTCAAATTTTAGAGATGTGTCTATTGGCTCTAGAATGAAAAAGAATTTGTTATTTAGATGTGCTAAACTTAGTACATTAAATATAAAAGACATTAAAATTTTAGAGAATTTAAACCCTTTTGCCATAATTGATTTTCGTGATCCTAAAGAAGTAAAAATGGCACCAGACAATCTATCTCCTAAACTTTTAGAAAAATATATTAACCTTCCTATTTCAGCCAGTACTCTAAGTAGAATGGTTTCTCAAAAGCAAATTAATGGAGACAATATTAAATCTTATGAAGAAGTGATGGAAGAAAGTTATCGGATGTATATCAATAACCATAAAAAAGTTTGGGCAAAATTTTTTGAAATTCTGCTTAGATCAAATAATCGTCCAATTATTTTTCATTGCTCAGCTGGCAAAGATAGAACTGGCATAGCTAGTTTTATGATACAAAGTATTTTCAAAAATCCCATCGATAAGATTTTTGAAAATTATCTTATTTCAAATGACTTATTGACTATTAAAGCAGCGACAGCAGAACAAAAGACTAACTCTTCAAAACAGGATACTCAAGTTACAAAAAATATGTTGAGCACTTTAGGTAAAGTTCAGACATCTTATTTAAATGCAGCGATAGATGAAATAGAAAAAAAATTCATCTCATTAGAAAATTATTTTATTTCACAGCTAGGACTTAAACATAATGACATCCAAAAAATTCAGCGAATATTTGGGAATTAATTAAGATATGTTTTTACAAAATCTAATTTTACAAAGAATTGATAATAATAAACCTATAAAAGTTGCATTAATTGGAGCTGGAAAATTTGGCTCTATGTTTTTAAGTCAAGTACCAACCACACCTGGTTTAGAAGTTGTAATAATTGCAGATCTAATTCCAGACAATGCTAAAAAAGCTTGTAAAAATGTTGGTTGGAAAGATGATCTTATTTCTAAAACCGAATTTGTTGAATCAGGAATTAAAGCAATAACAAAATCTGAAGTAGAGGTCGTTGTTGAAGCGACTGGACATCCTTCAGCTGGAATTTTACATGCCCGAGAAGCTTTTCGTAATGGTAAACATATTGTAATGGTTAATGTTGAAGCAGATGTTTTGGCTGGTGCGTCATTAGCCAAAGAATCTGAATCAGCTGGTGTTGTCTATTCTATGGCTTATGGAGATCAGCCTGCCCTTACAGCTGAAATTGTTGACTGGGCTAGGTCTAGTGGCTTTTATGTAACTGCTGCTGGCAAAGGTACTAAATATCTTCCTGAATATCACAAATCAACACCAGATACAGTTTGGAATTATTATGGCTTAAAAGAAAAAGATGCAATTGAAGCTGGAATGAATCCTAAAATGTTTAACTCATTTCTTGATGGAACAAAATCTAGCCTTGAAATGGCAGCTATTGCTAACGCTTGCAATCTAAAAGTTCCCCCTAATGGATTGCTTTTTCCTCCTTGTGGTATGGATGATCTAGCAGAGGTTCTTAAACCCAAGAACAAGGGGGGTGTTTTAGAATATGATGGACAAGTTGAGGTGGTTTCATCTCTTGATAGAGATGGTAATGATGTGTTTAAAGATTTAAGATGGGGAGTTTATGCAGTGCTAAAAGCACCAAATGATTATGCAGCCTCCTGTTTTAAACAATATGGTATGAACACTGATAGTACTGGGCAATTTTCTGCAATGTACAAACCATTTCATTTAATCGGTATGGAACTAAATATTTCAATCTTTAGTGCAGCTCTATTAAATCAATCTACCGGGCAAACACAAAAGTTTTCAGGCGATGTGGTTGCCACATCAAAAAGCCCCTTAAAAAAAGGTGAAATTTTAGATGGAGAGGGGGGAGCTACTGTTTGGGGTAAATTGATACCAGCAAAAGACTCTCTTTTAAACGAGACACTACCTATAGGTCTGGCACATGGGATAAAACTTAATAAAGATATAAAAGAAGATCAATTTATAACTTGGAAAGATGTAGATTATTCACCTAATGATCCTATTGTTTTATATAGAAGATCAATGGAAAAATACTTTAGATCTTCACTGGACTAGTTGGTCCTTTATCTAATCTCCAAACAAAACCTGATCTTCCTTTTTTAGGAAAAAAGTTTTTAACTAAAGGATCATGTCCTGGGATCACCATATCATTATTGGTTGCCAGACTTTTAATTAACTTAAAGCCATTAATCATGTCTTCCAAATCAACAACAATAGGAAATGGTTTACCCATAAGAAAGTTTTCATAGAAATGAGTGGCATCTGATGCCAAACATAAATAACCATTTTCTGTTTTTACTCTTACAGACTGCAAGCCTCTAGAATGACCTCCTACTAAATGAACAGTTACTCCACTTTTGATTGATCCAATACCATTATAAAAAACAACCCTGCCAGAGTATAAATTTTTAACCATCTCACATACGTGTTCGCCTGTAAAAGGCATTTTAATAGTTTCATGACACATACATGGACCAGTCGCGTATGCCATCTCAGTTTCTTGAAGATGAAATTTCGCATTAGGAAAATCCTTTAATCCTCCTGCATGATCATAATGAAGATGAGTTATAATTACGTCAGTAACATCATTAGCTTCAACGTCAATAGCTTTCAAGGCCTCAGATGGAGCTCTTTGTATAGGCCTATCTCTTCTTTTAGCCTCATCGTAATCATATCCTGTGTCTACAACTATAATATCTTTATCTGATTTTAAGACCCAAATAAAATAATCGATAGAGTGTGCTTGATTAGAATGATCGTCGAAAATGAAGCTGTCACTACGAGTTCTATCTGCTCTTTCAGCATATTTTAAAGCATAAACTTCCCAATTTTTTTCTATTGCTGTATCCAAGAGATTTCCATCCTTAATTGTCACTTACTTCTTCTAATCTATCAGTTGCAGGAGCGGGTGTAGGACTGATACTAGATATTAATTTGTAAGTTTCATTATCTAATGAAATTTTAACTGAATGTAAGGAAGGTTTTAATTGTTTTAGATTTCTGGCACTTATTATTGGAGCAGTTACTGCATCATTCTTTAAAACCCAAGCAACTGCCAAAGAAATAGGATCATAATTTAAATCATTAGCTAAATTTTTTAGAGAATGTGCTGCTTTGTACATCCAATCTTGTCCATATCTAATTTTATATTTTTCATTTTCATGCAATCTTCCAGATGTATTTTTACTTGATGTAATTGATGCATCATATTTGCCAGTAAGAAGTCCCCCTCCTAAAGGACTATAACTTATTACACCAATATTTTCTGATGTAGCCATAGGAAGAATTTCTACTTCGGCTTGTCTTTTTACAATATTATACATAGGTTGCAGGATATCTACTGATGGAAAATTATATTTTTGAGCAATCAAATTTGCTTTCAAAACTTGCCAAGCAGCAAAATTAGAAACACCTAATTGAAAAAATTTTTTTTCTTCTTTTAAATTTTTAAGTGTTTCAAATGTTTCTTCTAATGGCACATTATCATCCCAATGATGTAAGAAAAATATATCTACGTAGTCCTGATTTAGTCTTTTAAGACTCTGCTCTAATTGTGATCTAATATTTTCTCCACTTGAACCTCCAACTGAACCTGCTTTTGTAATTAGAATAATTTTTTCACGTTCTTCTCTAATTAAATTTCCAAGAATTTTTTCAGATTTGCCTCCAGTATAAACAAATGCAGTATCAAAAAAATTAATACCATTTTCTCGACATGCCTCATACATTTCTTGGCTGTCGCGTTCATCTGCTCCGTCTCCAAACTGCATTGTTCCAAAACACAACGATGAGTTTTCTATTTTATTCGGGCCATATTGTCTGATTATTTTCATTTAAAAATCCTTTAAAAATTTTTATTTAAAACTATCCATCCAAGCAATTCCTTCATCAGTCGTGGTTCTTGGCTTATATTCTGCTCCGATCAGCCCTTTGTAACCTATTTTATAAATTTCTGGAATAATGTAAGAAAAATCTAATTCACCCTTATCTGGTTCACATCTACCTTTTACTGAAGCTATCTGAACATGTCCAATGTAAGGTAAATTATCCGCAAATCTGTTCATAACGTTACCTTGATTGATCTGAATATGATAAAAATCAAACATAATTTTTATACTATCAGAACCTACAAGCTCACATATCTCCTTAGCCTGCTCAACCCTCGTTAAAAAATATCCTGGATTATCATTTAAGTTTAAAGGTTCAATGACTAAACCGATATTACTTTCTTTGACTAATTCTTTTGCAAATTTTAAATTATCTATAAAAGTCACAAGAGACTTTGTTGATAAATCAGTCACACCAGCCATTGCGTGAATATTTTTTGACTTGATTACTTTTGCATACTCAAATGCTTGTGTTAATGCGTCTCTTGCCTCAGATACTCTTGAAGGCACGGCTAACAAACCATTATCGCCTTTTTCTACATCCCCTTTAATTGTATTAATACCCATAACAGGCAAATCTACTTCATCAAGAGCTTTTTTAATTTCTTTGCAATCATATTCATAAGGAAATTGAAACTCCACTGCATCAAAACCCTTTTCTTTAGCTTTATATATAGCATCAATTTGAGACATTTCTGTCCATAAAAGACCTAAATTAGCTGAAAATTTATACATTGTTCTAATCCCATTCTATATTAAAGTTAGATACGATTTTATCTATTTGAGATGTTTTTAATTTTATTGCATCTGATCCTTTTAATATAAGAGCTAGTTTAGCAGTAGCCTCTAATTCTTCAATAGCATTAACTGCAGATTCTAAATCTTTACCAGAAACAACTGGACCATGATTAGCAAGAAGAACGGCAGATCTTTTTCCAGCAAGACCTTTGATTGCATCACCCATTGCTGGATCTCCTGGCACAAAAAACGGAAGTAATTTTACTTTGCCTAGTAACATAACGGAGTAAGGTGTATATGATGGTAAAACATTATCTTCATTAATTCCAGGCAACATAGATAAAGCGACTGAATACGTAGAATGGAGGTGTACTACTGCACCAGATTTCATACCTCTTGTTTCATAAAAAGCTTGGTGTAATGGTAACTCTTTTGTTGGAGTAGTCGAGCCAACAATTTCACCAGATTTAGTAACCTTGACTATTTGGTTTGGGTCAAGTCTACCAAAAGAAGATCCAGAAGGAGTAACTAAAATATTATTATCATCCAAACGTACTGAAATATTTCCGGTTGAACCATGTGTTAAGCCTCTATCAAAAATAGAAGTAGCTAAAAAACATATTTGCTCTCTTAATTTATTTTCATTCATTTTTTATACTCAATACGTATATCATAATTTAGTAACCAAATATCTTATAAAACCCACCGATAGGTGCACCTATAGCAATATGACTTCCAACTGCTATAGCACAAGCCATAAGTGGTGACGGTGTCTTTGTTCCTAATAAACCTTTACCTAAAGCTGGCATAAAAAAAAACCAAGGAACAATTACACTAATCAAACCAAAAATAATGCCATTCATAAGAGATGCACTACATATTTCATATTCTAATAAAATAAAAAAAAATACTGAATATATAATTGCAACGGAATAATGAACCATCCAGCCAATTATTAATTCATTTTTAATTGGATCTTCTTCATCGATAGTAGGATTATAAATTTTTCCTCTAGACATTACTAATAAAAACCATCTTCCAACCACACCCCAATCAGAAGGATTTATATCATATAATAATTTAAGTAGCCTCTGCCACATATCCATTGCAAGACAAGATACAATTCCAATAATGACTATGTGAAATATTTCCATCAAACTTCCTCTATTTTTAAAATTTTTCTGGCATTGGACAGTTGAACGATATAGAACACTATAAGTGTTTATATGAAATATATCTATTGTTAATATATTTTATAATTCAACCAAATCAGATACAGGGGGTGTTTATGGCTAATTTTAATGGACAAACTGCAGTTATTACTGGTGGAGCTCAAGGGATTGGACTAGCAACCGCAAAAAGATTTATTAATGATGGCTGTGAAGTTATGATTTGGGATATTGATAAAAAGTTGGGTATGGACGCTGCAAAAGAACTTGATTGCCATTTTTTAGAAGTTGATCAAACTGATAGTAAAGTTGTAGAACAAGCTACGGCTGAAACAATTAACCAGCTAAAAAAAATTGACATATTAGTTTGTAGTGCAGGTATAGCAGGTCCGACCTTTTCAACATGGGATTATCCGGTTGAAGAGTGGTCAAAAGTTTTCAACGTAAATGTAAATGGTGTGTTTTATTGCAATAAATATGTTGTTAAAACTATGCGAGAAAACGGATATGGTAGAATTATTAATATAGCATCTATTGCCGGAAAAGAAGGAAACCCTAATGCTCCTGCTTACTCAGCATCAAAGGCTGCTGTTATTGGATTAACTAAATCTCTTGGAAAAGAAACAGCTGATCAAGATATTGCAGTTAATTGTATTACTCCTGCAACGGCAAAAACAAGGATACTTGATCAAGTATCACAAGAATTTATTGATTATATGCTGTCTAAAATACCAAGAAAAAGATTCGTAACCGTTGATGAGATTGCTTCTTTAATTACTTTCTTAGGAAGTAGGGAGAATAGTTTTACTACAGCTGGTGTTTTTGACATATCAGGAGGTAGAGCTACATATTAGTGGTGAGGATTTTAAGGAGATCCTCTGCACCTATTTAAACTAATCACTAGGGAGGAATGTATTAGTTTTAAGTACAATTAAACGGGGGAGTTTATTTGACTATCTGATTTATATGTCGAATCGTTAAATCAGTCATGATATGTTTTAATAATCAAAAAACAAAGAATATATTTGCCAAAAATTTGAGCATAAAAAATTAGCCGAATTAGTAAGTGATTAATATTTGATCATTTTATATCTCTAAATTTAATTCCATGAAAGCGGAAAGGACAACAACTGCAAACAAAGCCAGGCCCATTCCCCTATTTACCCAAATTTGTTTATTAACACCTAATGACCATTTCTTTAAACTTATTCCTAACCAAAGCCATAATAAATGTATTGGTATCCAAATAGAATTAACAATAATAAATTTTACAATAATTTCAGTATTGAATGATGCCAGTCCAAGAGATAAAACTACAAATAAATGACCTTGCACAACATAAGCTTTAGGATTAACAAATTGTAAAAAAATACCTTCATACAATCTAGGTGCTTTCAAACTCTGCTTAAACCCAGTTTTGTTGTCAGACGTAGCTATTCGCCAAGATAGAAAAGATAAATAAGATAAAGAAAGAAGCAAGAAAGTAATTTCAACACCATCAATCTCAAATAAATATTGTTTGAAGCCTAAAACTACTAATAGTGCAACTCCGTTAGTTCCAAAAAATAAACCAATGAGATACATCATACCAACTTTCCAACCAAAGCCTGCACCAACACCAGCTAATGATAATACACCTGGGCCAGGAGTAACCATCATTAAAAAACTAATAATTATGTATGTAATCATCTGAACTTGTAGAAGATTCTCTACACCTTGAACTTAATGAAAAATAACCTGTTAACCATACTATGAATTATGATAATGCAATATTATAGGAAAAGTTTGCCAGGGTTCATTATTTTATGAGGATCAAAAGCTTCTTTTACACTTTTCATAACATTTACAGCATTACCTAACTCTTTAAGCATATATTTTCTTTTACCTTGACCAACTCCATGTTCACCTGTGCATGTGCCATCCATTCTTATAGCTCTCTCAGATATTCTTACTAAAAATTCATCTAACTTATCTAACTCATTTATGTTATTTTTATCAATTAAAAGTGCAACGTGAAAATTTCCATCTCCTGCGTGACTTACTATTGGACCTATTAATTCATTTTGTTCCATATCCTCAATAGTTTCTGTGATGCAATCCGATAATTTTGAAATAGGCACGCAGACATCCGTAGAATAAAGTTCTGCCTCTGGCCTTACAGCTCTACATGACCAATACGCATCGTGCCTTGCTTTCCATAATTTATTTCTGTCCTCATTGTTAGAAGTCCATTCAAAATCTTTACCTCCAAAATCAGATGATATCTCTCCAAATAACTCCGACTGTTCATCAACAGATGATTGACTTCCATGAAATTCTACCAACAACAATGGAGCTTCAGGAAGATTTGTTTTGGAATAATTATTAACAGCCTTTACCTGTGCTGTATCCATAAATTCTATTCTAGCAACAGGGATACCAGCTTGAATAGTCATAATAACCGCATCAGTTGCATTTTTTACTGTTGGGAAACTTACTCTTCCACCAGCTATAACTTCTGGAATACCGTAGAGTTTGAGAGTAATTTCTGTCGTTATACCCAAAGTCCCTTCAGAACCAACCATTAGCCTTGTTAAGTCATATCCAGCAGAACTTTTCCTTGCCTTATTTGCTGTTTTAATTATCTGACCGTCTGGAGTAACAACTTCTAAAGCTATGACATTGTCTTTCATTGTACCATAACGAACCGCATTTGTTCCTGAGGCTCGTGTAGCAGTCATTCCACCTATTGAGGCATTTGCCCCTGGATCAATTGGAAAAAATAAACCTGTGTCTCTCAGGTATGTATTAAGCTGCTCTCTCGTTACACCTGGTTGAACAACAACTAGAAGGTCATCTTGATATACCTTCAATATTTTGTTCATATTATTCATATCAATAGAAATTCCACCAAAAGGTGCATTGAGATGCCCTTCGAAGGAAGAACCAACACCAAATGGTATAATTGGGCACTTATATTCTTTACAAATATTTACAACTTTTTGAACATCCTCTTTTGTTTCAACAAATACAACACCATTGGGTAATTCAGATTCGTGTATTGTCATTGTATGAGTGTGTTGTTCTAAAATACTCTGGCTGTCTGAAAATTGCTGCCCAAATTCTTCTTTTAACTTTTTTACACATAACTTGATACTTACAGGATCATAATTATCTGAAGACCAAATTGAAGTATTACCATCCATATTTAATGCCTCTAAATATTCGATTTTATTTCTACAAAATTTTTCCAGGATTCATAATACCTTTGGGGTCTAATTCTTCCTTAATTAATTTCATAAAATTTACCGCAGATCCTAACTCCTCAAGTAGATACTGTTTTTTACCCTGCCCTACACCATGTTCACCAGTACATGTACCATCCATACTAATTGCTCTATGAGCTAATCTTTCTAAGAAACCATTCGCAACATCAATTTCATTTTGGTCTTTGGGATCAATCATAAGTTGAACATGAAAATTGCCGTCTCCAACATGACCAACAATAGGACCAAATAATTTATTTTGCTCCATATCTTCAATGGTTTCTGTAATACATTCCGAGAGTCTTGAAATAGGTACACACACGTCAGTTGCGATGTAATCTGCCTCTGGTCTACATGCTTTTACAGCATAATAAACATCATGCCTAGCTTTCCATAATTTATTTCTTTCTTCAATATTAGCGTTCCACTCAAAATTATTCCCTCCAAAATCTTTAGAAATCTCGTTAAATAATTCTGACTGCTCTTTAACAGAAGATTTGCTTCCATGAAACTCTAAAAGTAACAAGGGTGATTCTGGCAAACTCAATTTAGAATAATTATTAACTGCTTTAACTTGTGCAATGTCTAGTAGTTCAATTCTAGCTACTGGTATACCAGCTTGTATCGTCATAATAACTGCATCAGTTGCATCTTTAACAGAAGGGAACGTGCACCTGCCAGCTCCAATTTCCTCAGGTATACCATAAAGTTTAAGAGTAATTTCAGTAATTACACCCAAAGTTCCTTCAGAACCAACAATTAATCTTGTTAAATCATATCCAGCTGAACTTTTTCTTGCTCTACTGGCAGTTTTTATTATCTCACCATTTGGCATAACAACTTCAAGAGATAAAACATTGTCTTTCATTGTACCATAACGAACTGCATTTGTTCCAGAAGCTCGTGTAGATGTCATTCCACCAATTGAAGCATTCGCGCCAGGATCAATAGGAAAAAATAAACCTGTATCTCTGAGATATGTATTAAGTTGTTCTCTTGTTACACCAGGTTGTACTACAACAGTAGAATCTTCAGGGTGAACTTCTATAATATTATTGAGATTGTTCATATCTATTGAGATACCACCAAAATTGGCATTTAGGTGCCCCTCCAGAGAAGAACCTGCACCAAAGGGGATAATTGGGCAACCATGTTCGTGACAAATTTTTACAGTTTTTTGAACATCTTCTTTACTATATGCAAAAACAACACCATCAGGTAGTTCGGGTGTATGAACTGTAGTTGTGCTAGTATGTTGTTCACGAACTGATTTAGATATTGAAAATTGTTGACCAAATTCTTTTTTCAATGCCTCTATAGCTTTTTCAACATTATAATCAAATTTATTATAAAATGAGCTGTTGTTTATATCTAAGATTGTCACCAATAAACCTCATATTTTCCTATGTTACTCTACAATAAATATATTTTAAAATAAAGATTGAGTAAATTATTACATTTTAATAATTATAGTAACCATAAAATTTATATCTTAAGGATACTTATAAAATGCAGAAAAAAGCTATCTTTTTAGGGGAATGCATGATTGAGCTAAACGGTGATATTTCCTCTTTAGGAAATTCAAATTCACTTATGGAGGTTAATTTTGGAGGTGATACTTATAATTCTGCAGTTTATTTTTCACGATTAACAAATAAGGAAACCAATACTTTTTACTGCACAGCTCTTTCAAAAGATAGTTTTTCTAAGAAAATGATGGAGAGATTCAAAATTGAAAAACTTAATTGTGATCTTATTAGGACAGATGGGAAAAATCCGCCAGGATTATATTCTATTGGAATCAATGAAAAAGGAGAACGAAGCTTTTCCTATTGGAGAGATCAATCACCATCTAAAAATATTTTTTTAGGATTAAAAGGAAAGTATCTCTTAGATAATATAAGCAACTCAGATATTTTTTATTACTCCGGTATTTCTGCTGGCATACTTGATGAAAATCAAAAACAACAACTAATTAAGGTTGGAGCTACAGCTGATGTTTGTGCTTTTGATTTTAATTTTAGACATCAACTACATTATGACAAAAATAGATCACAATCACTGTTTATAGAAATTAATAATTATGTAAATATTAATTTTATCTCTTATGATGATGTTAAAGATCTATTTAAGATTAAAAAACCAAATGAAATCTTTAATCTATTGAATAATAAAAAAAATCTGATTTTATTGAGATATAAAAATTCAATCATATTTAAAAACCTTGATCAAGACATAAAAACCATTACTGTTCCGCATGGTGAGGTTGTAGATACAACTGCTGCAGGAGATGCTTTCAACGGCTCATTCTTGGCATTGATGAACAATGGTAAAAATACTAGTATTGAAGAAATTATATTAAAATCTCATGCTGTCACCAGAGAAGTCATCAAATATAAAGGGGCGATTATCAAAAAAAATCAGATGCCAAAATTAAGTATATAAAGGGATATTTTGAATGAAAAAAAACTTATTAATAATGACCGAAATGCCAGAATATTTTGTTTCGCTTGCTGATCAAAACTTTAACACACATAAGTTATGGAAACAAAAAGATGAAGATAATTATTTATTTGAAGTTAGAGAAGATATTGATGCAATAGCAGTCATGGGAGGTTATAAAATTACCCCTGATTTAATGAAAAGTATGCCTAATCTAAAAATTATAGCGTGTTATGGTGTAGGGTATGATGCTATTGATGTTAATTTTGCTAAAAGTTTAGCAATTAAAGTCACCAATACACCAGAAGTTCTTAATGACGAAGTAGCTGATACAGCTATCGCATTAATGCTATGTGTTTACAAAAAAATCGTTGAAGCTGACAGTTTTGCAAGAAACAGCAAATGGATTGAGGGTGATTTTCCACTAACTAAAAAGTTTACAGGAACCAAGCTAGGAATAGTTGGAATGGGAAGAATTGGCAAAGCTATAGCTAAAAGGGCAGAAGCGTTTAATTGTGAAATTTCTTATCATTCAAGAAATAAAAAAGATGTTAAGTATAGATTTTACAGCGATTTGAAAGAATTAGCAAAAGAAGTTGATACACTTTGTATAATTACACCTGGTGGAAAAGAAACAGAAAAGTTAATTAATAAAGATGTTCTAAATAATCTTGGAGGAAATGGGGTACTTATCAATGTTGCTAGGGGTTCGGTTATCGATCAAGATGAATTAATTCATTGTCTAGAAAATAATTTGATATTGGCTGCCGGATTAGATGTTTATACAAATGAACCAAATATCCCTGAAAAATTAATGAAACTGAAAAATACAGTTTTGTTACCTCATATTGCGTCTGGCACAGTGGAGACAAGAAATGCAATGGGTCAGCTTGTATTTGATAACATAATAAATTACTTCGAAGGAAAATCTCTAATTTCAGAAGTAAATTAGGGAGACATTTAATACTTAGTTAATTCGATTCCTGCATTACGAGCATAAATTTTAGCTACAGCAGCATCATCTTCGTGCCCCAAACCAATACCAGCAGCTGCAAGAAATTGTTGCATTGCTGTTGCAGTTAAAGGTGCAGAAAAATTTGATTTTTTTGCTATATCCAGAACAATACCCAGATCTTTTGGCCATATATTTATCGATGATTTTGGTGAATAATCATCATTTATAATATGTGGAGCTCTATTCTCAAGCATCCAGGATGTTCCGGCACATTCAGAGATAACCTCTAAAAATTTCTTAGGGTCTATGCCTTGAGTTATTCCAAATGTTATTGCTTCTGCCATTGCTGAAATATGAATACCTGCGAGCATTTGATTAACTGCCTTCATTGCAGACCCAGCTCCGACAGATTGGCCAAATTTAAAAACCTTTTCAGAGGTTGAATCTAAGAGTGGCTTGGCTTTTTGCAGAGCTTTTTGACTTCCAGAAATCATATAAGACAATTTACCTTCTAATGATTTTTTTGATCCACCAGAGATAGGTGCATCTAGATATAAAAGTCCTTTTTTAGTACACTCGTTATCCATTTCTTTTGCAAAATCTGGAGAAACAGTGGTACATACCATTATCAATGTGTTATTTTTTAATTTATTGGAAATCCCCTCCTCACCAAAAATAATCTCACGAGTTTGCGTTTCATTTAAGACAACTATAACTACTGCTTCTAATTGGTCGTATGGAACTTTACCTTCAAAACCTCCATCTTGAAAAAATTTTTTTTGTTGGTCTTGGTTTTTATCTTGACCATAAACTTTATACCCTGCGCGCATGAGCGATTTTGCTATCCCATAACCCATTGAGCCTAGACCAATTACTAGAATATTTTTATTTTCTGTCATTATTTTAATGATTATCCCTTGGTAATGTTTTTCTTACCTTCTGAAATTTGACAGCATTCTCCAGCACAGCCCCGTCAGATAGTTCACCTACTAAATTTCTTTGAATTTCTTGCCAAGGAGTTTGACTTTCAGGATAAGGCGGAACACCATCTTTTTTCCTGAGCTGAATCTCTTCATCACTTACAAGCATGTTAGCTGTATAATTATTTAAATCAATTATGACAGTGTCACCTGTCCTCAACCAAGCTAATCCGCCTCCAGTAGCACTCTCAGGTGAAGCATTAAGTATTGATGGACTTCCTGAGGTTCCTGATTGTCTTCCATCACCTATGCATGGTAATTCTGTTATTCCTTGCTTAATTAATTCATCTGATGGTTGCATATTAACAACTTCAGCTGAACCAGGCCAGCCAACAGGTCCTGCACCTCTAATAACTAATATAGAATTTTCATCCATATTTAAACTTTTGTCATTAAGCCTGTCATGATAATCTTCAGATCCTTCAAAGACAATAACTCTACCTTCTAGTACACCTTCTTTTCCTGGACGTGATAAAAATTTATCTTTAAATTCTTTTGAAATAACTGAGGTTTTCATTATTGCTGAGTCAAATAAATTTCCTTTAAGTACTATAAAACCTGCTTTTTGTTTCATAGGTTTTTTAAAAGGGGTAATGACCTTTTCATCCTTAATCTTAATTCCTTTTAAATTTTCAGTCATTTTTTTTCCTGAGACGGTCATTACATCTCCATGAAGTTTTGAATTTTCAAGGAGCTCTGACATTATAGCAGCTGTCCCACCAGCTCTGTGATAGCTCTCACATAAGTACTCGCCTGCCGGTTGTATGTTAGCCATCAAAGGAATGTCATAACCTACATTTTGCCATGCAGCAGTTTCTAATTCTACACCAACATGCCTTGCTATTGCAGTAATATGCCATTGAGCGTTAGTTGATCCACCAATAGCAGAATTTACAATGATTGCATTCTCAAAAGACTCTCTAGTCATAATCATGGAAGGAGTTAAATCATCCTTAACCATATCCACAATTCTTAAACCTGTCTTATATGCCATTTGCCCTCTTTCTCTGTAAGGTGCAGGAATATTAGCATTTCCAGTTAAGCTCATTCCAAGAGCTTCAGCTAATGAATTCATTGTAGATGCAGTTCCCATAGTGTTACAATGACCGTCAGAAGGAGCAGAGCTAGTAACAATATCAATGAATTGTTCATAATCTATTCTGCCAGCTGCTAACTCAACTCTACTATCCCAAACAGCTGTTCCCGAGCCAGCAAGCTTACCATTATGCCATCCATCCAGCATTGGACCTCCGTTTAGAACAATAGCTGGCAGATCTACAGTAGCAGCTGCCATCAAACAAGCTGGAGTTGTTTTGTCACATCCGGTCATTAAGACAACACCATCGATTGGATAACCATGAAGAATTTCAACTAATCCTAAATATGCTAAATTTCTGTCAACAGCAGCAGTAGGTCTTTTTAGTGTTTCTTGTATTGGATGTACAGGAAACTCAAAAGCTATACCACCTGCTGTTCTAATTCCTTCCCTAACTCTTTCTGCCAGTTTTAAATGAACCCTATTACATGGGGATATATCTGATCCAGTTTGGGCTATACCAATAATTGGTTTTCCAGATCTCAATTCATCCGGTGTAAGACCAAAATTCATTGATCTTTCTAAATAGAGTGCTGTCATGCCAGGGTTAGTTGGATTATCAAACCACTGTTGACTTCTATATTTTGGATTAAAATTTTTATCTGACATAATTTTCTCCCAATTAAAATTTAAAAACAACAAATAGAGTTTATAAATTATTTTAAAAATAGTATTAATAGGTCTTAATATATTTTAAGATCAATATAACAATCATACTTGATTTAAAAAAAATCAAAAGTTAATTTCAGTTTTTTTGCTTTTTATTAGGTGGGAGATAATAAAAATGAATAATGTTGAAAACTTAACAGTTAAACTTAATGAAAATGACAATGTTGCTACCGCATTAAGAGAAGTTAATGCTGGTGAAATTACTCAAGATCTTGAGAGTAAAGACATTATTCCAAAAGGTCATAAAATTGCCTTAAGAAAAATAGTAAAAGGTGAGAAAATAATTAAGTATGACCAATTAATAGGTATTGCTAGCAAAGATATTTTACCAGGTGAACATGTACATGTTGAAAATACAAATTTTCAATCAACAGATCACGATTATGAGTTTTCAACATCTGTTAAATTACCCAACATTCTTGAACCTGAAAAAAGAGCTACTTTCAAAGGATACAAAAGACAAAACGGAAAGGTTGGGACAAGAAATTATATTGGGATACTTACTTCTGTAAATTGTTCTGCAACAGCTGCAAAAAATATTGCAGAAGCATTTAATGAAGAAAAATTATCTAACTTCCCAAATGTTGATGGAGTAGTTTCATTTACTCATGGCACAGGATGTGGAATGGCAGACTCAGGAGACGGTTTTGACGCTCTTCAGAGAGTCCTTTTAGGATATATTCAACATCCAAATTTAGCTGGTATATTACTAATTGGATTAGGATGTGAGGCAAATCAAATCAAGTTTTTAATGGATGCTTTCAACTTAAACGAAAATCCATTTTTTAAAACTATGACCTTACAAGACATGGGAGGTCTTAGAAAAACAATAAAAGCTGGAATAAAATGTATTGATGATATGCTACCTGAAGTTAATTCCATTGAGCGAACTGATCAATCCGTAGAACATTTAAGTGTTGCTCTTCAATGCGGAGGATCCGATGCATGGTCTGGTATAACCTCAAACCCTTCACTTGGTCATGCTGCAGATTTAATTGTAAAAAATGGTGGCACCGCAATTTTGGCAGAAACACCAGAAATTTATGGTGCAGAACACATGCTAACAAGAAGAGCCATTTCTCCTGAAGTAGGCAAAAAACTTATTGATAGAATTCTATGGTGGGAAGATTATGTAACAAGAAATAAGGGAAGTTTAAATAATAACCCTTCCCCAGGTAATAAAGCAGGTGGATTAACTACAATATTAGAAAAGTCTTTAGGTGCAGCTGCAAAAGGAGGAACCACACCTTTAAATGATGTTCTCCTATATGCACAGCAAGCAGAGAAAAAGGGTTTTTTATTTATGGATAGCCCTGGATATGATCCAGCATCAGTAACGGGTCAAATTGCTAGCGGTTGTAATGTCGTAACTTTTACTACCGGAAGAGGTTCATGTTTTGGGTGTAAACCTTCACCTTCAATTAAAATAGCTACGAACACTGAGATGTATAATAATATGATTGAGGACATGGATGTAAATGCTGGAAAAGTAATTTCAGATAACAAAAGCATTGAAGATGTTGGACAAGAAATATTTGATTTGATTGTTCGGGTGGCATCTGGTGAAAAATCAAAATCTGAAACCCAAGGCCTTGGTGACTTGGAGTTTGTTCCTTGGCAAATTGGAGCAACTATGTAAGGAGTTATTATGATTAATCTAAAAGATAAGACCGCACTTTTAACTGCTTCTGGCCAGGGAATTGGTAGAGCAACGGCTGAAGCTTTCGCAGAAGCAGGAGCATATGTAATTGCCACAGATATTAATCACAAAAGTCTATCTTTGTTAAAGGATGTAGTTTACGAAACTCATATTCTTGATGTAACAGATTATAATGAAATAAAAAAATTAGTTAGCTCGATAAAAGCTCCAGATATTCTGTTTAACTGTGCAGGTATAGTTCATAATGGAACAATTATAGAATCTACAGATGATGATTGGGATTTAGCGTTCAACCTAAATAGTAAATCTATGTATCATATGATAAAGGAGATTCTTCCTGTTATGATTAATAAAGGTGGTGGATCAATAATTAATATTGCATCAGTATCATCTTCAACAAAAGGAATACCAAATAGATTTATATATTCAGCGTCTAAAGCTGCAGTATTGGGAATAACTAAATCGGTAGCAGCCGATTATATCAACCATGGGATTAGATGTAATGCCATTTGTCCAGGAACAATTCAAAGTCCATCATTAGAGCAAAGACTTTTAGATATGGGAGATTATGAATTAGCCAAGAAACAATTTGTTGCAAGGCAACCAATGGGAAGATTTGGTGAGGCAGAAGAAGTCGCTAATCTTGCGGTTTATCTAGCTAGTGATGCATCAGCTTTTACTACAGGTCAATTCCATATTATTGATGGTGGAATATGTATGTAATAAATCAATAATAAAATTTAATTATTTTAATTAAAGAAAGGAAGTAAAATGAAATTATTACGCTACGGAGAAATTGGGAAAGAAAAGCCTGGTATTCTTGGCCAGGATGGTAAAATAAGAGATTTATCTAATCATATTACGGATATCAATGGAGACAATATTAGTGAAGAGGGCTTGAATAAAATTTCTATGATTGATGTTTCATCTTTACCAATTATTCCTGAAAATACAAGATTGGGAGCATGTGTTGGTAATATTGGAAAATTTCTTTGTATTGGATTAAATTATTCAGATCACGCTGCAGAAACTGGAATGCCTGTACCAAGTGAACCAATATTATTTTCAAAGGCAACATCTGCTGTAGTAGGTCCAAATGACAATGTTGAAATACCAAGAAATTCTAAGGAAACTGACTGGGAAGTTGAACTTGGCATCATAATTGGAAAAAAAGCTAAATATATTAATGAAGAAAATGCAGAAGAATATATCGCTGGATATTGCGTAGTTAATGATGTTTCAGAAAGAGAATTTCAACTAAAAAAAGAAGGACAGTGGACTAAAGGCAAATCTTGTGACACTTTTGGGCCAACTGGACCATATTTAGTTACTAAAGATGAAGTGTCTGACGTTCAGAACCTAAAAATGTATCTAGATGTTAATGGTAAAAGAATGCAAGATGGTTCTACAAAAACCATGATATTCTCTGCAAAATACATTGTATATTATTTATCACAATTTATGAGTTTAAATCCTGGCGATATTATTGCTACGGGTACTCCACCTGGAGTTGGTGGTGGAATGAAACCACCTGTTTTTTTAAAAGCGGGCGATAAAATGAAGTTGGGTATAGAAGGTTTGGGTGAACAAAATCAAACATGTTTCCAAGGTTAATTGGATTTTAACTTAGAACTTTTCGTATAAAACTTAATTAATTTTGAACCTTTACTATGCAGGGTGTTTCAGTTTTTTGATTTATATCAAAAATTGATCTTCCTGTATGATTGAGATGTTTTCCATATGTATGTATAGAAAGAGCTATCTCACGACCATTATTCCAAACACTATGTATGTCTTCAGGCAAACAACAAGTAGCATCTCCAGCGTATATAGTCTCTTCATTTGTTTTTACTAAATCCGCAAAACCTTCTGTAGTTCCATCATCTATTCTTTTGTAACTAGTTTCATGTTCTTGTCCTTGAATACCAGCAACAACCGCCCATGTTTTGTGATTATGTGGCGCAAGTCCCTCTCCAGGAGCCCACGCAATTGCAAAAACAGCTAAACTATGATCTTTTTCTTCGTGCAGTAAATGCAATCCAAATCCCTGTTCTTTATCTACATTAAAATATTCTGGCTTAACCCAACTTTTGTTTGCTGCTATTTTTTTTGATAATGGTTTTATTCTATCGATTATCTTTCCCTCGTCAGTCTCTTCTTTTACAACTGAACGAATATCAGTTACATAATCCTCAATTGAATATTCAGTCATTGCTTCCCCCAAGTTTTTAAAAACACATAAAACTAATTTCTAAATATAATGATAGACAAATCGAAATATTTTACAAAAAAATTTATTTATTATTTATTTAGAACAAACAGGAAATTATTTTGACAAACTACTTGCTAATAAAGCTCTTTTTGTAATTTCTTTGTAATCTCTGCTTTCAGGTGGAATTATCCAACTACCGCCTACACATATTACATTCTTTTGACTAAGCCATTCATGAGCGTTATTTTGGTTAATGCCACCTGTTGGGCAAAACAAAATTTCAGGAAATGGCCCACTTAAAGATTTAAGATATTCAAGACCACCTGCGGCTTGTGCTGGAAAAAATTTAAAAAATTTATAATCTAAATTCATTAAATTCATAATATCACTGGAGTTTGAAACTCCCGGCAGGAATGGAAATTCTTTTTCTAGTGCATGTGTTGCAAGGGAAATTGTAGAGCCAGGACTAACAGCAAATTTTGCTCCAGCATCTTTTACGGAATTTAAATCCTCATTGTTTAAAACTGTACCTGCTCCAATTTTCAAAGAAGGAAATTTTTTAGACGCAATCTCTATTGCTTTTAGAGCACAATCCGTTCTTAAAGTGATTTCAACTACCTTAAGATTTCCGTTGATTAGAGCCTCAAATAAATATTCAACATTATCAATATTATTGATTGTCAGTACAGGCATAACTGGAGACATTGAAAGAGTAGATTTAATATAATTATGCATCAATTTATCAAAAATTTATTTTTTATTTTTACTTTCTATTTTAATATGTTGTTATTCAAAATTCTTCAATCAATAAATTAATTAAGAGGGTTTTATGAAAATATTAATAATGGGTGGAGCTGGGATGATTGGGCAAAAACTGCTTAATCTCTTATTAAAAAAAGAAAAATTAAATAATCAAAAAATCAGTGAAATCACATTGTTTGATATCATAGAAGCCCCCTATCCTAATAATACTAATATTCCAATACAATCAAAGTCAGGTGATATTTCAGATATAGATGTCAGTAAAAATCTTATTTTATCTAAGCCAGATATTATTTTTCATTTGGCAGCTATAGTTTCAGGACAAGCTGAACAGGAATTTGATTTAGGTTGGGATATAAATGCAAAAGGAAGCTGGGGTTTATTTGAAGCAATAAGACATCAAGGAGAAAATTATTGCCCAAGATTAGTTTTTACAAGCTCAATAGCGGTTTTTGGCGCCCCATTCCCAGATAAGATACCCGATGATTTTTTTACAACTCCTCTTACATCTTATGGAGCCCAAAAAGCTATATCTGAGTTATTGTTAGCAGATTACTCAAGAAAGAAAATGATTGATGGTGTATCAATAAGATTACCAACTATTTGTATAAGACCTGGCAAACCTAATCTTGCAGCTTCAGGTTTCTTTTCTGGAATTATACGTGAGCCTTTAAATGGTCAAGAAGCAATTCTCCCCGTTAATCCTGATGTAAGACATTGGCATGCAACACCAAGAGCTGCTGCAGGTTTTCTAGTTCATGCTGCAGAAATTGATACATCAAAATTAAATGATAGAATAACATTAAACATGCCTGGTTTATCTGTAACCGTTCAAGAACAAATAGACGCATTAGAGAGAGTTGCTGGCAGTGATGTTGTAAAACTTATTAAACATCAACCTGACCCAACAATACAAAAAATAGTAAGTGGATGGGCAAGAAATTTTGATACAAAAAGATCCATTGAACTGGGTTTTAAAGCAGAAACTAATTTTGATGAAATTATCAAAACTTATATTGAAGACGATTTAAAAAAATAATCTTATTTATATACATAATACTGGCAAATGAATATGTGGCAATTTTGGATAGATAGAGGTGGTACATTCACCGATATAGTAGCAAAAAAACCTAATGGCAAAATAATAATTGATAAGCTTTTATCTGAAAACTCTGATGCTTACAAAGATGCTGCAGTTGAAGGTATAAGAAGAATTCTTGAGCTCAAAAAAGATGAAAAAATTCCTACAGATATTATTTCTTCAGTAAAAATGGGTACAACCGTTGCAACTAATGCACTACTTGAAAGAAAAGGTGATAGAACTCTTCTACTAATTACAAAAGGCTTTGGAGACTTATTAAGAATTGGTTATCAAAATAGACCTCTTTTGTTTGATCTAAATATCAAATTACCAGAGTTGTTATACGAAAGAGTAGTAGAAGTATCAGAAAGATTAAACGAGAAAGGTGAAGTAGTAACTAAATTAAATGAGGAAGAAGTACGTAATTCACTAATCAAAGCAAAATCAGATGGTATAAATAGTGTAGCTATTGCTTTTATGCATTCGTATATAAATCCCGATCATGAAAATAAAATTGAACAAATTGCAAAAGAAGAAAATTTTAATCAAATTTCAGTAAGTCATAAAGTATCTCCACTAATTAAATTAGTTGGTAGAGGTGATACCACCGTAGTTGATGCTTATTTATCTCCAATTCTTAGACGGTACGTAAATCAAGTTTCAGAAGAACTTAAAGATACTAAATCTACTCAATTAATGTTTATGCAATCCAATGGAGGCCTAACAGACGCCAATCTTTTCCAGGGTAAAGATGCTTTATTATCTGGGCCAGCTGGAGGAGTTGTGAGTATGACACAAACCGGAAAGCAAGCGGGATTTAATAAATTAATTGGATTTGATATGGGGGGAACCTCTACAGATGTATGCCATTTTGCTGGTGAATTTGAAAGATCTTTTGAAACAGAATTAGCAGGTGTAAGAATTAGAGCTCCCATGATGCAGATTAATACTGTGGCAGCAGGTGGTGGTTCAATTCTTTCTTATAAAGATGGTAGATTTCAAGTTGGCCCGGAGAGCGCTGGAGCAATTCCTGGCCCAGCATCATATGGTAGAGGTGGACCTTTAACTGTAACTGATTGCAATGTCTTATTAGGTAAATTAAATCCAGGTTTTTTCCCAAAAGTTTTTGGGAAAACTGGGGATCAACCTCTAAATTTAGAAATTGTAAAGAAAAAGTTTTTGGATTTGTCAGATATAATTTCTAAAGAAAAAAATGAGCCTATGATGGATATCTTTAAAATGGCTGAAGGTTTTTTAAAAATAGCTGTCGAAAACATGGCTAATGCAATAAAAAAAATATCAATTCAAAAAGGTTATGATGTAACAAATTATATGTTGAATTGTTTTGGAGGTGCAGGCGGGCAACATGCATGTAATGTTGCTGATTCTCTTGGTATTTCAAATGTTATGATACATCCATATGCTGGAGTTTTATCAGCCTATGGAATGGGCCTTGCTGAAATTAGAAGTATTAGGGAAGGTCATTTTGAAAAAAATATAACAAATATTTTAGACGCTGAAAACTTAATTGAAATCTTATCTTCACAAGCAAAAAAAGATCTAAATGATCAAGATATTTCTGATGCTTCAATTATTCTCTTAAAAAATGCTTTTTTGCATTATAAAGGTTCACATCAAAATTTAGAAATCAAATTTGATACACCTGAAAATATGAGAAAATCTTTTGAACAAGAACATAAAAAACGCTTTGGTTTTTTTGTTCAAAATAGAGAAATATTTATTGAAATGCTAACTGTTGAGGCAGTAGGTAAAAAAACAGAAAACTATGATTTTTTAAATCCTAACACATCAACTACAAAGGCAAATCCTATTGCATTCAAAAAAATGTATGTAAATGGCTCAGAAATTAATACACCAATCTATAAAAGGGATGAATTAATAATTGGACAGAATATTTCAGGTCCAGCTATCATTGTAGAAGCAACAGGTACTAACATAATTGATGATGGTTGGTCTGGAACATTAGACAAGCATTATAACTTGATTTTATCTAGAGTAGAAGAAAAGAAACTTCAAAAAGGAATAGGAACATCTGTAAATGTTGTAATGCTTGAAGTATTTAACAATCTTTTTATGAATATTGCTGAACAAATGGGCGCAACGTTAGCAAACACTGCTTATTCAGTGAATATAAAAGAAAGATTAGATTTTTCATGTGCTCTTTTTAATAATGAAGGGTCTTTAGTTGCCAATGCCCCTCATGTTCCAGTTCATTTAGGATCTATGTCAGAGGCAATAAAAACAGTAGTTAGGTTAAACAAAGATAATATTTATCCAGATGATGTTTTTGTACTCAACGCCCCATTTAATGGTGGAACACATCTTCCAGATGTAACGGTAATAACTCCAGTTTTTGATAAAAATGGAAAAGAAATTATATTTTTTGTTGCCTCTCGTGGCCATCATGCCGACATAGGAGGTAAAACACCAGGTTCTGGTCCACCAGACTCAAAGCATATTGAAGAAGAAGGTGTCTTGATTGATAATTTTAAGTTGTTTGATAAAGGTATATTTCGTGAAAAAGAAATGAGAAAAATCTTATCGTCAGGTAAGTATCCATGTCGAAATATTGAACATAATATGGCAGATCTTGCAGCACAAGTTGCAGCAAATAAAACAGGCATTAATGAAATTAATTCAATGATTGACCAATTTGGTATTGAAACTGTGCATGCCTACATGAACCATGTACAAGATAATGCAGAAGAAAGTATACGAAATGCCATAGTTAATTTAAAACAAGGTGAATATGAGTATGAACTTGATAATGGTGAGTTTATTAGAGTTAATGTAAAAATTGATAAGAAAAATCGTGAGGCTATTATTGATTTTACAGGCACAGCTCCTAAAAATCCTTTCAATTATAATGCCCCAATGGCAGTATGTTATGCTGTAATATTATATGTATTTAGAACATTAGTCGGAAATAATATTCCACTTAATGAAGGATGTTTTAAACCAATAAAAATCATTATACCAAATAATTCAATGATAAATGCAAAGTACCCTTCTGCAGTCATAGCCGGCAATACAGAAGTAAGTCAATTGACATGCAACGCATTATTTGGAGCACTAGGTGTGATTGCTGGTAGTCAAGCAACCATGAATAATTTTATCTGGGGAAATGACTCAATACAAAATTATGAAACCATTTGTGGAGGAACTGGTGCTGGTCCTAACTTTCATGGAACGTCAGCTATTCAAACTCATATGACTAATACTAGAAGCACTGATCCCGAGGTATTAGAAACTCGTTTTCCAGTAAGACTTGAAGAATTTTCAATTAGAGAAAATTCTGGTGGAAAAGGTAAGTTTAATGGAGGAGATGGAGTTACAAGAAAACTTAGATTTTTAGAGCCAATGACAGTAACAACATTATGTTCACATAGGAGAGTGAAACCATTTGGTTTGAATGGAGGTAGTCCAGGAGATTGCGGTAAAGAATGGCTTGAAAGAACTGACGGTAGTATTTTAAACTTGAATGGTAACGATAGTTGTGAAGTTGAACCGAATGACTTATTTGTAATGCAAACACCTGGTGGTGGTGGTTTTGGTGAAAAATAATTTATATATACTTAAAAACTTTTATTCGCGTGAATAATACCATTTTGAATATGCTCTTCTAAAACTATTTGTGCTTTTTTAAAATTTCTTTCAAGACTAAAATCCAGTAGTTTTTTATGTTCCTCAATTGAACCACTCCCCCTAAAAGTTAATACCAATAATTGATATCTTAAATATTTATCAAAAATTAATTTGTGAAGTTCAATTAAGTTCTTTGAATTACAATTTCTTACTAATGTTTGATGAAATTCACTATCATATCTTTTCCAATTGCTTCTTTCTTCAGTTTTGTTTTTTAATAATTTATTTTCATAAAGATTTAATTTGTGGTGTGCTGCAAGTAAAGATCCTTCCCAATCGGGATTTGAGTTTTCTAAGGAATATTTTAATGCGTGACTTTCAATTAAAATTCTTAAATTTGCTATTTCTTTTAAATCAGATTCAGAAACTGGTGAAACATAAAATCCTTTTTGTTCTTCATAAACAACAAAGCCATCACCAGACAATCTACTTAAAATTTCTCTTAGGGTTGAAATACTGGTTTTGTAATTAATTTTTAATTCATTAAGTTTTAATTTTTTTAAAGGTTTTAAATTACCAAAAATGATATCTTTTTTTATCATTTCATAAGTATTTTCACCAACAGTTTTATAACTATCAATCATAAAATAAAACTCAATATAAACTTATTATTGTCAATTTTAAAAATATCATATATTATTAAATATATCATATATTTTGGAAATTTCAAATGAAAACCTCCATTGCTACAGTTTCAATAAATGGAACATTAAAAGAAAAGATAATAGCTATTGCAAATGCTGGCTTTGACGGTGTAGAAATTTTTGAAAATGATTTCCTAACAAATAGTTTGTCTCCTAAAGAAGTAAAAAAAATAGTGAAAGATAGTGGTCTTGAAATAACTTTATTTCAACCATTTAGAGACTTTGAAGGAATGCCTAATAATCATAGAATAAGAGCGTTTGATAGAGCTAAAAGAAAATTTGATATAATGCAAGAACTTGAAACAGACCTTGTTTTAATTTGTTCAAATACTTCAAACATATCTTTAGGTGGAATAGATAGAGCAGCAGATGATTTTTATGAATTAGGAGAAATTGCTAGAGAAAGATCCATAAAAATTGGATATGAAGCTTTAGCTTGGGGAAAATATGTAAATGATCATAGAGATGCCTGGGAAATTGTAAGAAGAGTTAATCATGAAAATGTAGGAATAATATTGGACTCTTTTCATACTCTTTCAAAAAAAATTGATTTGAAATCAATCTCGTCTATACCAGCAGATAAAATATTTATAGTGCAATTAGCAGATGCACCCTATTACGAAATGGACTTACTTTACTGGAGCCGACATTTTCGAAATATGCCCGGGCAAGGTGATTTACCAATAAATGATTTTATGACCTATTTAAATCACACTGGTTACGACGGATATCTTTCTTTAGAAATTTTTAACGATAATTATAGATCCGGTCCAAGAGATTTAATTGCTAAAGATGGCAAAAGATCATTGATTTCTCTTATAAATGAAACTGATAAAAAAAAGAAAAATACTACAATAATCCATAATATAGAATTTATTGAATTTGCTTTAGAAGAAAAAAATTTAGAACAGTTAGAAAATTTTTTAATAACGTTGGGATTCAAAGAAATTGGAAAAAATAAATCAAAATCAATAAAGTTATTTATATTTGATGATGTGAAAGTAATATTGAATTATGAAAATACAATTCTTGTAAAAGAAGGAAGAAAACAAGGTCCTTCACTATATGCATTTGGAATAAAAGTGAATGATATAAAGTCCTTACTGCACAATGCAAAATCACTAGACATAGATTTTGTTAGAAAAGACATTAATCAATCTATGGATGTTATAAATAATATTGATGGTTCAATTTACATAGTTGATCATAATAGCTCGAATATTTGGAAAAAAGAATTTAATCTTCAAGAAAAAAATTTAAGTAATGAATTTGATTTAAAAATTGATCATATTGCTCAAACACTCCGTCAAGATGAAATGTCATCAGTTTTACTTTCATACACAACACTATTAGGAACAAAAAAATCACCTATATTTGATATCATTGATCCATCAGGAATAACTAAAAGTCAAATTGTTGAAAACGAAGAACAAACTTTTCGAATGACAATTAATGGAGCTAACAATAAAAATACAATAGCTGGAAAGTTTTTAGAAAATAAAAAAGGTTCAGGAATTCAACACGTAGCTTTAAGTGCAAACAATTTAATTGAACTTGTAAAAAAATTAAAAAATCAAGGACAAGAATTTCTTAAAATTTCTAAAAATTATTATGATGATATTGAAGCAAGATTTGGTTTGGATTATGAATTTTGTAAAGAACTTGAAAGGCTCAATATTTTATATGATGAAGATGATAGTGGATCTTTTCTACAAATTTATACCCCAGTAATTAATGATAATTTTTTCTTTGAGTTTGTGCAGAGAATAAATGATTATAAAGGATATGGTGCAAATAACGCCCTATTTAGAATAGCAGCACAAAAATATGCAAATAATAATTAAATATTTTTAATGAAACTTAATAACTCACTCTTAATAACCTCATCTTGAATATGAAATCTATCTACAGCTTGGGCCCAATCGGTTTTTTCATACTCACTCTTTAAAACTTTATATTCTTTACTCATTTCTAAATCTTGTTTTAATTGCGACCTTGAATATAGTATTAAAGCAATAGATCTTGGGTCCATTACGCTTATATCAAAACTTAATTCAACTACTTTATTGTAATCCTCTGCAAAAAAATAACCAAGAACTAAGTCTTTAACTCTGTTATCTGATGACGACTGACCTTGAGGAATTGGGTCAAGCTCATATGCTTTATTAAGTAATTCTAAACCTTTATCAACCTTTCCTATTCTTACTAAAACTTCACCATATCCAGATAACACTCTTGGATCGTTTGGAACCATATTAAATGCTTTTTTTCCATGGTCTTCAGCTAAAACATAATCATGATTACTTAAGTAAACTGCAGATAACATTCTATGACACTCAAAATCATTCTCATTTAATTCTAGAGCTTTATCTATATTTTGTTTAGCTTCTGCAAAAATTTCTTCAGGTTTCTGATCTGAAAAACCCCTAAACATTGCTTGGCCAAGAGTACAACATTTCCAAGCATATGCCTGAGCATTGTTAACATCTGCTTCAATAGCCTTGTCGAAGTTTTTTAATGCCTCCTGACAAGCTTCTTTCGTAAATTTATGATGATTTTCTTTCCCTCTTAATAAATATTCATAAGAACTTATATTCTCAGTAGGCTTTCTTTTTGATCTTTGCAACGAACTAATTTCAATCTCTCCTAGTAGAGCGATTGAAATTTTTCTAACTATTTCGTCTTGTAAATCAAAAATATCTTCAAGAACCCTATCATATTTGTTACTCCAGATAATACTATCATCTTTCGCATCACTTAATTCGATACTTATTCTTACTCTTTTACCAGAAGCGCGGATACCTCCTGTCACAATAAAATCTAAATCGAATTTCTTTGAAAATTCTTTTATGTCTTGATTTTCTTCTTTGAAATTTACGGTTGTTTGTCTTGAAAGTATTTCGAATTCTCGCATCATAGAAAATTCTGTAATTAAATCCTCAACAATGCCATCTACCAAGAAACCACTATCCTCATCTTTACTGGTATTCGCAAAAGGTAAAATTGCAAATTTTGGTTTTTTATTAAGATTTTTATTTGAAATATTTTTTATTTTACTTTTTCCATCACCAAGTATAGAAAAAACTTCAAAATTATTTGAAATATTTTTCAACTCAATTTTACCTAAAGGATGAATAGTCTCGTCAATTTTGTTATAAATTTGCTGCCTTACTACATCTGAAATTAGAATTTCCCCAACTGGCGATTGACTCTCGAGACGAGCAGCAATATTGACACCATTTCCATAAATGTTATCACCTTCAATTATGATATCGTCTAAATGAACACCTACTCGCCATGATAATTTGGGGTTTGTATCCTCAATTAAATTTCTATCTTTTATGGATTTCTGAAATTCAACAGCAGCTCTTGTTGCTCCCACAGGACTATCAAATTCAGCTATTATTGAGTCACCAGCAGTATGGAAAATTCTACCAGAAAATTTATTTATTATTGGATCAATAATATCTCTACATTCTTTTAAACTGCTCAGTGTTTTTTCTTCTTGGGATTCCATATGCTTACTGAAATCAACACAGTCAGTTGCTAATATAGTTGCTAATCTTCTTTTAACTTCAGACATAAAACTTTACTAAATTATAATTTAATCTCATTTCGTGAATCATAATTAATATTACACTTATTTACTATGTTACGATTTTTTTTTAACAATTGAAGTAAAACTTTATGAGTAATGATAATAAAATTAATAGTCCATTAATCTGCTTAAAAACTGGATCAAATGCAAAAATAATTAGTTATTTTGATAAAGATGAAGTTCCTTATGTTAAAATAAGTATGGAAATAGAATTTGAAAACACGAAATTTCACGTACTAAAAACAATTCCCATTGACGATTTTAAAGATCAATTTAGTTATAATAAACCTAATACCTGTATTTAAAAAAACGCTTGAATACCAGTTTGCGCTCGACCAAGTATTAATGCGTGAACATCATGAGTACCTTCATAGGTATTAACAGTTTCCAAATTCATCAAATGTCGCATTACCTGATATTCAGCATGAATACCGTTTCCACCATGCATGTCTCTTGAAAGTCTAGCAATTCCAAGAGCTTTTCCACAATTATTTCGCTTAATGAGTGAAATGGCTTCAGGTGCTAAATTGCCTTGATCAAATAACCTGCCAACTTGAAGTGCAGCACCTAAACCTAATGTAATTTCAGTTTGCATATCAGCTAGTTTTTTTTGAATTAACTGTGTGGCAGCCAATGGTTTACCAAATTGTTTTCTATCTAATGTGTACTGGCGAGCTCTATGCCAACAGTCCTCAGCAGCTCCCATCACCCCCCAAGCTATGCCATATCTTGCTCTATTCAAACAACCAAATGGTCCTTTTAGACCAGTTATATTTGGCATAAGATTTTCATCTGGAACAAAAACATTGTCCATAACAATTTCACCAGTTATAGACGCTCTTAATGATAATTTTCCTTTTATTTTTGGTGCACTTAAGCCATTCATCCCTTTTTCAAGTATAAATCCTTTAATGGCATCACCATGTTCTCTAGACTTAGCCCAAACAACAAAAACATCAGCTATTGGAGAATTAGAAATCCACATTTTTGAACCAGATAAAGAGAACCCATCCTTAACTTTTGTTGCTGTAGTTTTCATAGAGCTGGGATCTGATCCAGCATCAGGTTCAGTCAATCCAAAACAACCAATAAGATCACCTGAAGCCAAACCTGGTAAATACTTTTGTCTTTGTTCTTCGCTACCGTAAGAGTAAATTGGATGCATCACTAAAGAAGATTGAACGGACATCATTGATCTATAACCTGAGTCAACTCTTTCTACCTCTTTAGCTACTAATCCATAGGATACGTATGAAGCACCTGCACAACCATACTTTTCTGGAATAGTAATTCCCAATAAACCAAGTTCTCCCATTTCCTTAAAGATTTTTTTATCGGTTTTTTCTTCTAAAAATGCTTCCTCTACTCTTGGTAAAAGTTTGGCTTGAGCGTATTCGTGAGCAGTTGATTTAATTAGAGCTTCTTCTTCAGAAATCAAAGAATCTAATAAGAGAGGATCTTCCCAATTGAAATTGGGTTTAACCTTTGACTTTGATTTAAGATCAACTACATTTTTTTGATCTATATCAATACTTGTATCCATGACATATCCTTAATTTTTTTTGTATATTACTCAAATAATTTTTTAAAAACAATACTTATTAGTTCAATTGAGACTTAATAAATGCCTTTCAACAAAATCCAACCTATCTTGTCCCCAATAAATTTGATCATTTATAATATATGTTGGAGCTCCGAAAACATTTTTTTTAATCGCTAGTTGGGTATATTCTTCAAAAATTTTTTTACATTCTTCACTTTTAGCAAACGAAATAATTTTTTTTGAATTTAAGTTCATAAGGTTCAATATGTTTATAAGTACATCTTCATTGTCTACATCTTGATTTCTTACCCACAAACTATTCATAATATTATCGGCAAGCTCAAAATAATTTTCTATTTTTTGAATTTTTGCAGCTATGATTATTAATGATGGAAGAACAGATTTTGATGGGAAAAATTTTGGTTGTGGATTTAATTTTATATTTAAAAATTTAGACCATCTATTCAATTCTTGTAATCTCAAATTTTGTCTTTGAGGTGGTCTCTTTGAAACAGGAAGACCTCCGGAAATTGGGAAAATCTCCCCATAGTTTACTGGATACATATTTAAATTAACATTGAATTTTTTTATCAACTCCCCTAAACGACCATGTCCAAGAAATGTCCAAGGACTTCCATGGCTCATAAAATAATCAATTGAAATCATTATGAACCGAATCCAGAACCAGCAGATTTGTAATTTTCTCTAGGAGGGCTAAAAACATCAAGGATTTTTGCTCCTTCTGGACCAGCTATAATACCATGTTCAACCCCGCCAGGCGTCTGCCAAAAGTCACCCTTTTTAATTTCTATTTCTTCGCCACCTTGAATTCTAATTCCAGAACCTTCAATCAAAAGTCCCCATTGCTCTTCTGGATGTGAGTGAATTTTACCTTTAGCGTTTGGCTCAATGTCAACAAGAGATAGCATAGCTTGTTCACCACAAAAAATTCTTGTAGAAACTCCTTCTGCAAGTTCTCTTTTTATTCCTGAATCTAAGTCATTTATGTTATTAAAATATTTTTTTTGCGACATCTTTTTCTCCACTTTTTTGCTTATGACGGTTTGTCTCCTGCAAAAGTAATTCTATGCATTAATCGTCTTTGTCCATGGTAATCATTTATAGGATTATGCATTGTACATCTATTATCCCAAATTGCTACAGACCCTGGTTTCCATTGAAATCTACAAGTAAATTCTGATTTGATTTGATGCTTGTATAAGTACTCTAATATTGGTGTACTTTCTTCCTCCGTCATGCCAACAAAATTGGTAGTATGAGCTTCATTAACATATAATGATTTTCTTTTAGTTTCTGGGTGTGTTCTTACTACTGGATGAATAGCTTTTAATTCGTCTCCTTTTAGACCAACTGATGCATGTTTCATAATATCCGATCTAGTTTTAGCAACTCGTGATTTACCTGAAATATTTACTGCTTCAAGAGTATCTAAAAATTTTTTCATACCCTCAGATAAACTTTCATAAGCCATATATTGATTGGACCACTCTGTATCTCCACCATAATCAGGTGTTTCGATACCATACAGCATTGTTCCCATGGGAGGTTCTTCTTGATAGGTGGTATCACTATGCCAAATTCCACCAAAATTGTTTGTGTCAGTTTCCTTTTTCAAAATTGGTGTTATCTCAGGAAAATTTTCTAAACTTTTTACAAAAGGATAAACTATTGGCTTTCCAATTCTTTCTGCAAATGCTTTTTGAGTGTCTGGACTAAACTTTTGGTCTCTAAAAAATATCACTTGATAAGCTAACAGTGCATCATAGATTTCAGATATAATTTCATCAGGCAGATTTTCAGATAAATCAATATTATCTATCTGAGCACCAAGCGCACCTGCAATAGGATTTACTCTAATTGTCTTAAAATCAATATTCTGATTATTATTAATTTTCATAATATATTTAGGCTCCTTAGGGTAAAACTAGGAAAACATTTAAATTTTATTTGCACTTATTAAGTTGGTGTTAAATAATTTAAATTATAAATAAAAAATAAATTATTTTCAATTTCTACAGAGAAATTTAGATGAAAAAAATCAAATCACCTCACCTTGATGTGAGACCAACGTGGTTAAATAAATTAAAAGAACAACCTTTACTTCCTGATCTGAATATTGTTGATCCACATCATCATCTTTGGGATGTTGGATTTGGAAAATATTATGTAGAAGAATTGTTGGAGGACATTGAGTCTTCAGGTCATAATATAAAGGCAACTGTTTATATTATGAGTTCATCTAACACAAAGATATATTTAAAAGATGGACTTGAAGAATTCAGAACTCTCAGTGAAATTGAATTTGCTACAAATGAAGGCAAAAGAGCTGATCTAATACCGGATAATAAAGTTAAGGTAAATGCATCTATAGTTGGATCTCTTGATCTAACTTTTGGAAATAAATTGAAACCAGTTATACAAAAAGGTTTAGAAATTAGTGAAGGTCGACTAAAAGGTATAAGAATGCTTTTAGCAGCACATCCAGACCCTAGAATTAAATCTGGTGCTGTAAATTCTGATTTATCCCTTATGTCACATCCAAAATTTGTTGAAGGTGCAAGATGCTTGCAAGACGCAGGACTTTCACTAGATTTTTGGATATATCACACACAATTAAGTGAAATGGAAAAAATAGCCATGACACTACCAGAACTTAGCATTATTCTTAATCATATTGGAGGACCCATTCATCTTGGTGAATATGAAGGAAAACAAGCCTTAACTCATAGAGAGTGGCGTAAGGCTATGATGAGATTATCAAGATTACCAAATATTAAAGTTAAATTAGGTGGATTAGGTATGGAAGTTAATGGTGCAAAATTTCACTTAAATCATAATCCACCAAACTCTTCTCAATTAGCTGATATATGGAAGTCATGGATTTATGAAACAATTGATATGTTTGGCGTTGAAAGGTGTATGTTTGAAAGTAACTTTCCAGTTGATAAAGGCTCTTGTAGTTATGGATCGTTATGGAATGCATTCAAAATAATTTCAGAAAACATGTCAGATAATGAAAAAAATAAATTGTTTTATGAAAATGCTGCAAAAACATATAAGATAAAATTATGATAATTATTTTTAGGCAAATTCTATGAAAGTTTCAATTCTTGAACAATCAGTTTCAGTTGAAGGAAAGCCTCAGTCAGTAACAATAAAAGATAGTATAAATTTAGCAAAAAAAGCCGAAAAACTTGGTTACAAAAGATTTTGGGTTTCAGAACACCATAACCATCCTACAATTATTGGGACTGCACCTGAAATTTTGATGGCAGCCATAGCATGTAACACATCTTCAATAAGGATTGGAAGTGCAGGCATAATGTTACCTCATTATTCCCCACTTAAAGTTGCAGAACAATTCAGAGTTTTAGAAGCAATAGCCCCTAACAGAATTGATTTAGGTTTGGGAAGAGCACCAGGTTCTGATGGAAGAACTGCATTGGCATTAAATCCAAACAGCAGGAGTGATAGTGAACATTTTCCAAGTCATGTAAGGGATCTAATAGCATGGGTTTCAAATGAAAAGTTAATCGAAGGTCATCCATTTAGACATTTAATCGCTCAGCCTGTTTCAGAAACTATTCCAGAAATTTGGATGCTTGGAACATCTAATTACGGTGCTCAGTTAGCAGCCTACTTGGGTATTCCATATTGTTTTGCACATTTCATTACAGATGGACAAGGACTGAAAGAAGCTTTAGATGTTTATAGATCTGAATTTCGTCCATCCAAAAAATTCCCTAAACCTTTAGTTAATGTATGTATGTGGGCTTTGACTGCAAATACAAATGAAGAGGCAAAATATTTATTTGCATCTAGAGCTGCATGGAAGATTGGAAGAAATTATGGTCAACTTGGATCTATTACTGATCCTGATAATGCCTTGAGTATTATCAATGATAATGGTTGGACTGAACAATATCAAAATATGTATCAAAACTCATTTGTAGGAGACGCAAATATAACAAAGGATAAAATTTCTAAACTAGTAGAAGAAAATAATATTGATGAGATTGCTATTTTAACTTGGTGTCACAACGAAAATCATCGTATTAAATCCTACGAAATTTTTGCAAATGCTTTTGAATTGTCTGAAAAAAGAGAGCCTGAAAAATCTGTTGTATAAATTGAATTTAGAAAAAAAACTCTTATATTAAGCAAATAAATTGTGGAGTAAAAATTGTTTTCTGTTAGTCAACCTGTATATAAATTAAAAGTTTTTTTTATATTTATATTTATATTATTATTAAGTTCTTGTAGTAAAATTGATATGAAACAATTTGAAAATAATACTCCTAAACTAGATTTATTTTCTTTTTTTGAAGGTAAAACTATAGCTTATGGAATTTTTGAAGATAGATTTGGGAATTTAAAAAGACAATTTAGAGTTAACATTACTGGGAAGATAGAGAATAATACCTTAACTCTTGACGAAGATTTTTTATATGATGATGGTGAACAAGCAAATCGTATTTGGAAAATAAAAAAAATCACTGATAAAAATAAAGTCATATATCAAGGACAAGCTGATGATATTGAAGGTAAAGCCTCTGGATCTATTTCGGGTAATACACTTAATTGGTCTTATGATATTTATCTAAATATCAAAGGTTCAAATATTAAAGTTCACTTTAACGATTGGATCTATAAACAAAGTGAAGATTTAGCAATTAATAGAGCTTACGTAAGTAAATTTGGTATTAATATTGGATCAGTTACATTAGTTTTTTTAAGAGGTAAAACTGCAACTCAAATAGGACCCTTAAATCTCCAAAGCTGGTAACATTTGATGTTTAATAAATTTTGTTTAATTTTCACACTAATCCTTCTTTCATATACCAACTTAGTATACTCAAATCCTAAAAATTCTATTGGGGAAGATCAAAAAACTGTAAATATATTGAATAATTATTTTTCAAAACAAACTATTGTAGGAAAAGCTAATTTTCAATTTCTTTTTTGGAATATTTATGATGCAAAACTTATAAGTGAAAGTGGCAGCTATCCTTCAGATAAGTTTGCTTTAATTTTAAAATATAACAAAGATTTTTCCAAAAAAAGTGTTGTAGATGAAACCATCAATCAACTGAAAAAGCAAAAAACATTCAATGAAAAAGAATTAAAAGAAGTAAATACTTTATTAAATAAAGCATTCAGAGAGATAAAGAAAAATAATAAATTCATAGGTATCAAAAATAACGATGAAGCAATATTTTATTTCCAAAATGAAAAAGTTTTAGAAACTGACAACTCTGAATTTATAAAGATTTTTTTTGATATTTGGTTAAGAGAAAATAGTCAAAACCCAAAATTCACTCAAGAATTGTTGGGAAAAACTAGAGGATAGTTACTTGCGATTAAGTGCATTTTTTTTTGAAATTGTACCTTTATCAGGTTTTTTTTTAGGAGCACAATATTACACTTTAATTGTTGCTGCTATCATATCACTAATTCTTGGTCTTATGGTTATGCTAGTGTTCTATGTCATAGAAAAACGCATTTCCAAATTTCAAATATTTGGAATTTGCATGTCTGCTCTTTTTACTTTTTTTGCATATTCTTTTAATGACGATGAGTTTGTGAAAATTCAACCAACAATTTTTAATGGCTTTTTTAGTGCTGTTTTACTTTTTGGCATATTTTATAAGAAAGCAATGATGAAACAATTTTTTGGATCTCAATTTTCTCTCAATGATGAAACCTGGTATAAACTTAGTTTGAGATGGGGTTTGTTTTTTTTATTTCTTACAATTATAAATGAAATATCTTGGAGGTTTCTTGAAACTGAGGATTGGGTTTTTATCAAAGTTTTTGTATTATCGCCTTTAGTTGGAATTTTTATGTTGTGCCAGTTGCCAATTACATTAAAAGGAAGAATCAAAACCAAATAAAGCAAATTAAAAACAAGTATCATGGAGGCATTAAATGAAAATAAAGATAATTGATGTTAAAGTCCATGTTATTAAATCATCATTAGAAATACCTTTTGCATTTTCTCAAGGATGGGTAAATGTAAGGTCTGCGACACTTGTAGAAATAAAAACAAACTCAGGTTTAGTTGGCTGGGGGGAAGCATTTTGTCAAGGATTAGAACCTCCTGAAATATCTGCAGCTGTAATTGAAAATGCTCTAAAGCCTATTTTATTAGATCAGTCCCCATTAAATATAGAAGTCCTGTGGCACAAAATGTACAATTCTACAAGAGATTATGGAAGAAAAGGATCTGTAGTATCTGGCATAAGTGCAATTGATATAGCATTATGGGATATTGCAGGCAAATATTACGACCAACCTGTATATCAATTATTAGGAGGTGCATTTAGAAAAAAAATTAAACCTTATGCAACGGGTTTTTACAGAATAAAAGGTAAAGGTGAAGCAAGCAGATTAGCAGAAGAAGCTTTATCTCACTTCGAAAATGGTTTTGATCATATGAAGGTTAAACTTGGGTTTGGAATAGACGACGACCTGAAGTGTATGGAAAGCATCGGTCATGCTCTGAAAAATAAAAATGTTACTCTTATGATTGATACTAATCACGCTTATGGAAGATCTGAGGCACTAACATTAGGAAAAAACTTACAGAGTTATAAATTACGCTGGTATGAAGAACCAGTTGTTCCTGAGGATATTAAAGGTTATGCAGAATTGAGATCTAAGTTAGACATTCCTATTGCAGGAGGTGAGAATGAGCATACTCTATTTGGATTTAAAACACTTTTCGAAAATAATGCAATTGACATTGCACAACCTGATATTGGGTCATGTGGCGGTATAACAGGAGCAAAACATATTATTAATTTAGCGCATAGTTTTGGTGTAGAGGTTAATCCTCATGTATGGGGTTCAGCAATTGCTCAAGCTGCATCTATTCAAGTAATTGCCTCAATTCCAGAAACCCATTTCTCAATTTTTGCTAGAGAGCCTATTTTAGAATATGATCAATCAAGTCATCCCTTTAGAAGAGAATTACTTTCAAAACCTTTTGAACTTGTGAATGGCATGATAAATATTCCAGACAACAAAGGTTTAGGAATTGAAGTAAATCTAGAAACTATTAAAAAATTCAAAACTAATTGAAACAAATCATGATTGAACTTTTAGACCCAATAATCAAATCACATAATGTAGAAATTTCAAATGGTCTCAATGTTCATTATTTAGAAGCAAATCCAAACAAATCTCAAAAACCAACGGCTCTTCTTCTGCACGGGTTTCCCGAATTAAGTTTTAGTTGGAGAAAAATTATACCTTTTTTAGCTGCTGAAGGTTTTAGGGTTATTGCACCTGATATGAGAGGATATGGCCAAACCTTAGGTGGGGGAAAAGAATTTCATGCCGACATATCTGAATATCGATTATTAAACTTAAGCACTGATATAATAAGTCTTATGAGTTCTTTAAATCTTGATAAAATTGATTTATTGGTTGGACATGATGCAGGTTCATCAGTTGCTGCAGTGTCAGCTATAATCAGACCAGACATCTTTAAATCATTAGTTATGATGAGTGCTCCATACGCTGGAACTCCAAATATAAAAAGTAGTTTGACATATGAAGATCCTATTCACAAAGAATTAGAAAAATTAGACCCTCCCAGAAAACACTACCAATGGTATTATTCTACAATTGAAGCCAACAAAGATATGCACTTAGAAAAAAAAGAACTACATAAATTTTTAAGAGCTTACTATCACATGAAAAGTGCAGACTGGAAAAAGAACGTTCCTTACAAGTTGAATTCTTGGAATGCGGAAAACTTAGCTAAAATGCCAGAGTATTACATTATGCACCTTAACGAGGATATGGTCCAAAGTGTAATGTCGCATTATCCACAGTCAAATTGTTATGAAAATTGGTTAAATGATCAAGAATTAGAAGTTTACACCAACAGCTTTTTAAAAAATAGTTTTCAACCTGCATTAAACTGGTATAGGTGCATGACCTCAAATGATCTTAATAGTGATTTAAGAATTTTTTCTGGTAAAAAGATTGAAGTTCCATCTTGTTTTATTGCAGGTGAAAAAGATTGGGGTATTTACCAAAAACCTGGAGCATTAGAAATAATGGAAAATAATTTATGTTTGCATTATAAGGGCAGACATATTATCCAGAATGCTGGACATTGGGTGCAACAAGAAAATCATGTCGATGTAGCAAAAACTCTAATAGATTTTTTTAAAAATAATAATTTATTTTAGGAATTATTTTGAATTTCTCTTTATCTGGAAATCTTTTTAAGGGAATTGGAATAGCCACTATTGGTGCATTAGTTTTATCTCCAGACACCTTGTTTATGAGATGGTCTGAAATGGACGCATGGTCAATGCTGACGTGGCGAGGTTTTGAAATGGGATTAATGCTTATCTTATTTTCTAGCTGTTTTGGAATTTATAGAAAAAATTTTAAAAAAGTTTTTTCAAGAGTTGGTATCTGGATAATTTTATCTCAGATATTAAGTTCTATATTTTTCACGTATGGTGTTGCTGAAACTTCAGTATCGTTAATTTTATTTTGTCTAGCAACCTCTCCAATATTTGCCTCTATATTTTCAATTTTTATTCTTAAAGAAAAAACAACATCTTCGACATGGATAACTGCATTTTTTGCATTGATTGGAGTTGGGATTTCTGTGGCAAATGGTGAAAATGTTTTAAATGCACCTCAGGGTAGCGTTTTCATTGGGACGGTATGCGGAATAGGAGCTGCAGCCACATTAGGCTTGAGTTTAGTATTTTTGAGAAGCAAACCTGATATACCAGCTATGACTGTTACTGGATTGAGTTCTTTTGGCTATGGCATAATTGGGTTATTTATTGTATCTCCAGATCTTCTTTTTAAAGGGGATATAATAGCAATTTCTTTATCTGGATTAATAATCCTTCCAATATCTTTTGCATGCTTAACTTTTGCAACTAGGTACACTCAGGCTTCAAATATTGGACTTTTAATGCTTTTAGAAACTTCTCTGGGTCCATTTTGGGTATGGCTTGGCACAAATGAAACTCCAAATATCTATATGATAGTTGGTGGAGTTATAGTTATTTTAAGTCTTGCTTGGTATATTTTAGTTGATCAAATAAAAATTTCTTTTTCCAAGTAATTTGATTTAAATAAAATTTGGAAAAATTATTTTGAAAATTGGAGTATTAACTTTGATCTATTTGATTTAGTTTTTCCATCGAGTTTATTTTTAAAATTGAATCCCCAAACAGGACCCGGCCATGCTGGATCATGTTTATTTCGCATTACCAAATGTAAATGTAATTGAGATACAACATTTCCTAACATGGCTATATTTACCTTGTCATATTCTTCATTAAATTTAAGAAAATCACCTAGTTCAACCGCAAAATTAATTAAGATGTTTCTTTTTTCAATATCTAAGTCACTTAACTCAATTAAATTAATTTTTGTTGGAATTAGAATAACCCAAAAAACTTCTCTTACATCCATTATCCTAATTTGAAAATCATTAAATTCTTTAACTAGAAAACTATCCTGTTCTATTCTATTATCTAATTTAAACATTTCTATTTCCTAATAAATTGATTACTTTTTATATTATTACGATTTATTAAGTTAATAAAGATTTCAAATTAAGGGAAAATCCAATGGTTAAAGAAACAAACATTTCAATTAATGAGAATAGATTATGGGATAGTTTGATGGAAATGGCAAAAATTGGTCCCGGCATAGCAGGTGGAAATAATAGACAAACTGTTACTTTCGAAGATGGTGAAGCTAGAAAACTTTTACAGAAATGGACTTCGGAAGCAGGAATGTCAATGAAAGTTGATGAACTTGGTTCAATGTTTTTTAAAAGAGACGGAACAGATAAAAATGCTCTTCCTGTAGTAATAGGTAGCCACTTAGACACTCAACCAACAGGTGGAAAGTATGATGGTGTTCTTGGTGTTTTAGCTGGCCTAGAAGTTATCAGAACACTTAATGATTTGAATATACAAACAAAAAGACCTATTTTGGTCGTTAATTGGACTAATGAAGAAGGATCACGTTTTCCACCTGCGATGATGGCTTCAGCTGGATATGCAGGCATTTATGATGTTAAGACTTTACTTGCAGCAACTGATTATGAAGGAAATATTTTTGGTGAAGAACTTGAAAAAATTGGATGGAAAGGAACTGAACCAGTTGGTAAAGAAAAATTTCATTGTTATTATGAACTTCATATTGAACAAGGTCCAATACTCGAAAGTGAAAATATTGATATTGGGGTAGTTACTCATGGTCAAGGATTAAAATGGTTAGAAATAAAGCTTACTGGAGTAGAGCAACATACTGGTACAACACCAATGAACATTAGAAAAGATACGGCACTAGCTTTATCAGAAATTGTCTTAACTGTTAATAAAGTTGCAAATGAGAACCAACCTAATGCACTGGGTAGTGTAGGTCACATTGAAGTCTCACCTAATTCAAGAAATGTGATTGCTGGTCAAACTACTTTTACAATAGACATTAGATCTCCTGTCATAAAAAAACTTAATGATATGGAAGAAGAAATAAAGTCATGTGCTGAGAAAATCTGTAAGAAATACGAAGTAAATCTTCAAATGGAACAAATTGGTGGATTTGATCCTGTAGCCTTTGATAAACTTTGTCTTGATAACATAAGAGAAAGTGCTAAAAAATTTGGATATTCATACAGAGATATAGTTTCTGGTGCGGGACATGATGCATGTTGGATTAATACAGTAGTACCATCAGCAATGATAATGTGCCCTTGTGTTGATGGCTTAAGTCATAACGAAGCTGAGGAGATAAAACCTGAATGGGCATGTTCTAGTACAAATGTTTTACTTCATTCTGCTATTGCTTCTGCATCTTAAGATTTATGATTAATCATTAATTAAATTTAGACCTGCACCACTTTCAGCGCTAATTGCGTTTTTTCTTAAAAGTGAAAACAAATTCCTTCCGAAACCATTACTAAGGTCTTTTTCGAGCTTAGAATTTTTTCTATTTGAATAATCTTCATTAACGTTAAGTTTTCCAGTATTAGCATCCATTTCTATTTTATCTCCGTCTTGTATTTTTGATATCGTACCACCATCAATAGCTTCTGGTGTGACATGAATTGCAGAAGGAACTTTCCCTGATGCACCAGACATACGACCATCAGTGATTAAAGCTACTTTAAAGCCCATATCTTGGAGATTAGAAAGAATAGGCGTTAATGCGTGTAATTCTGGCATACCATTGGCCTTGGGTCCTTGAAACCTAACAACTACTATAACGTCTTTATTCAAAAGACCTTTATGATATGCTTCTTTTACATCTTCTTGATTGTTAAAAACCATTGCAGGAGCTACTATTCTATAATGTTCAGGTTTTACAGCGGATATTTTAATAACCCCCTTACCAAGATTACCTTTTAACATTTTTAACCCACCATTTTTTTGATGTGGATCTTTTACACTTCTTAATATTTTATCATCATATGATTTTGATTTTTCTTTATGCCAAACTAATTCAGAATTTTTTAAATTTGCTTCTGAAACATAATCAAACAAATTTTTTCCCCAAACAGTTTTAGCAGATCCATCTAATAAACCTTCATCTAATAGTTCTCCAATTATAAAGCTCATTCCACCAGCAGCATGAAATTGATTTATATCAGCACTGCCATTTGGGTAAACTTTTGCTAATAAGGGAATTATTTTTGACAAATCTTCAAAATCTTCCCACAACAACTTTATTCCTGCAGCAGCTGCCATAGCTGGTAAATGCAATGTATGATTAGTTGATCCACCAGTTGCAAGCAACCCAATTATAGCATTTACAAAACTTCTCTCATCTATAATTTTTCCAATGGACCTTATATCTTGACCCTTTCTTGAAATAAGAATTGCTTGTTGTGTTGCCGCAACATTGTATGCGTTTCTTAAATCACTATGAGGATGAATAAAAGCAGCACCAGGTAAATGCAAACCCATGATTTCCATTAACATCTGATTGGAGTTTGCTGTCCCATAAAAAGTGCATGTACCTTCTCCATGATAGGATGAAATTTCAGCTTTTAATAATTCTTCTCTTGAAGCTTCACCTTTTGCAAAAGCTTTTCTTACTCGAGCTTTTTCTTCATTTGGAATTCCAGATGACATTGGTCCAGCTGGAATGAAAATAATTGGCAAATGTCCAAAAGAAAGAGCTCCAATAAAAAGTCCAGGTACAATTTTATCACAAACACCTAAACATAATGCAGCATCATAAACCCCATGACTTAGTGAAACTGCTGTTGACATTGCAATTACGTCTCTCGACATAAGAGATAGTTCCATAGCAGGTCTTCCCTGGGTAATTCCATCACACATTGCAGGAACTCCACCTGCCATTTGGGCTGTTGCACCAAATCGATTTGCAGCAGCTTTAATTAATTTTGGAAAATTTTCTAACGGTTTATGAGCAGAAAGCATATCATTATAAGCTGATACAATGCCAATATTTGGTTTAGTATTTAGTAAAATTGAGTCTTTTTCTGTTGATGGTGAGCCAGCTACCACATGTGCCATGTTAGAACATGCAATTGAACCTCTATCGTTATCATTATCATCTTCCATAGCAACGACATTATCCAAATATCGTTTTCTATAATATTTACTTCTATCTATTATTCTGTTGGTCACTTCAATGATTTTACTATTTAATTTAGTCATTTACTTTCTCTATAAAAAAATCTCTATTTCTATTTTTAATTAAATGATGAATTGGTAATTTCTTTTCTTTTTGAGCTTTCTCAAAAATATTTTGCTTAGCTTTTCCTTTAACTAATAAAATTATATTTAAACTTTCCATTATCAAAGATAAATTCATGGTTATTCTTGGTATTAAGGGATTACCTTGAGGTGGTGTTATTAAAATTTTTGGACTTGCATTTAGATCAAAAGCTTCATTTTGGTTTATCATATCAGGAAACAAAGAAGCAAAATGTCCATCTTCACCCATACCAAGTAGAGTGACATCAAAAGGTTTTTTGAATTCTGTATTTGATAAAAAATTTTCTGTAAGAGGAAAGAAATTAATATTTTGAGCTTTATTTTTTATGAAATGATTATGTAACAATTTTTGGTTACTTTCTTTGTGATCAGGGTCAACTAATCTATCATCTACTAATGTTAGAAAAACTTTGGACCAGGATATATCAATATTTGATAATTCTTCATAAATACTAATTGGACTAGAACCACCAGATAATACTAAACTAGCAGACCCTTCATTTTCTATAGAAGAATTTAATCTATCAGAAATTAAATTAACAATACTCATCATTATTCATCTTTAGGATCAAGCCATTGATGCCCATCCAAAACCAAAATTTTATCTTCTGGGCCCATAGTACCAGTTCTATAGAGTTGAGTTTCTTGATTTTTTGCTATTTCTACAATTGGATCAATAAAATCCCAAGCAGCAAGCACTTCGTCAGATCTCATAAAAAGTGTTTGATTACCTCTAACAACATCCATTAAAAGTCTTTCGTAAGCATCAGGTAATCTGTCATCAAAAGTATCACCAAAGGACAGATTGAGTTCTGAAGGAAAAAAGCGCATGCCACCTGGGCCAGGTGCTTTTGAGGTTAACTTCAGCTTAAGGCCTTCTTCGGGCTGTACTCTTATTATGAGTCTATTGGGCTCGTCATGAGCATCTGCTGTAAATTTGGAAAAAATATCATGTGGTTTGTTTTTAAAGGTAATAATTATTTCACTTGCTCTAGTAGATAATTTTTTACCCGTTCTGATATAAAATGGAACTCCAGCCCATCTCCAATTATTAATTAAAACTTTTAGAGATACAAAAGTTTCTGTATTTGAATTTTCTCCTAATTCATCTGAAAAACTTCTATATTGACCTGTCTGAATATCTTCTTCAGTTATTGGTTTGAGAGCTTTCAAAACCCGTAATTTTTCGTCTCTAAGTTGATCTGCTTCATAAAATGAAGGCGGTTCCATAGCAATCAAACATACAAGTTGTAAGAGATGATTTTGTAACATGTCTCTTATTGCACCATATTCATTATAATAAGAAATTCTATCTTCAACACCAACTGTCTCAGAAACTGTAATTTGAACATTGTCTACATTTTTATTGTTCCATTGATTTTCAAAAAATGTGTTAGCAAACCTTAAAGCCATCAAATTTTGAACTGTTTCCTTACCTAAATAATGATCTATTCTATAAATTTGACTCTCTTTAAAAACGCTTGATATTTCATTGTTAATTTGTATAGCTGTTGCTTTATTTTTGCCAATTGGTTTTTCAATTACAAGCCTACTTTGAGGAACATTTAAACCAGAGTCTCTTATGAATCTACAACTATTACCAAATAAGCTAGACGCTATTGCTAAGTAAAATATTATGGGTCTATTTGGATCAAATTTTTCTTTTAAAATTTTAACCAATTCAAGATGACCATTACCAGAAATAACGTCTAGATCAACAAATTTTATAATATTTAAAAAATCATCCCAGATTTTTTCATTATCAATAACTTTTTTTATAGCTTCATCACATTTGAATTTTAATACTGAAAAAAAATCATCTTTAGATTTTATTTCTTTATCGCACAAAATTATATTTGAGTTTTCATCAATCTGCTTATCTAAAAATCTCCAAAATAAAGCTGGTAATATTTTATTTTTAGAGAGATTTCCTGTACCACCAACGATTATGAATTCACTTGGAACGATGTTAGATTTTTCTGGTATCATAATATCACTTTTGTTTATTTTAAAATAATTAATAAATACCTTAAATATTATAAATAATTGTAAATTAATGTTATTTAAGTTTAATGTTGATTAAATAATTAGCAATAAATTAGGGAGAAGCATTTTATGAGTGAACCGATAGCTTTTATTGGTCTTGGCGCAATGGGAGGACCAATGGCTCTAAATATTATAAAAAAGGGAACAAATTTATCTGTTTATGACATAGAAAAAGAAAAGATGCAGCCCCACATCAAGTCAGGAGCTGTTCCAGGAAATAGTATTAAAGATACTGTTGATGATGCAGAAATTATTGTAACAATGTTGCCATCTACAGAAAATGTTAAATCCGTAATAACCGACCCTGATGGTGTTTTGTCATACATAAAGCCTGGATCGATTATATTAGATATGAGTACAATTGCACCAACAGGAACAGATGAAATATATGAAATATGCAAACAAAAAGAAATTGATTTTATAGATGCTCCAGTTGGCAGGTTAGTAAGTCACGCAATCTCTGGTGATTCTCTTTTTATGGTAGGATGTGATAACGAGGAAGCTTTTAAAAAAATTGAACCATTACTTAATGCAATGGGAACCACTATTATAAGATGTGGTAAAGTTGGGTCAGGAATAAGAGCAAAAGTTGTTAATAATTTTCAAATACTAAGTATTGCTCAAATAACTGCTGAAGCCCTTACACTTGCTCAAAAAATTGGTTTAGATTTAAATACATTTAAAGAAGTAAATGCTGGAACAACTGCTAATAATGGACAGTTCCATATTAATTTTTTATCAAAAGTACTTAAAAATGATATTGAACCAGGGTTTACAATTGATCTTGCTCACAAAGACATGGGGTTAGCAATTGAGACGGCAAATAGTTTTAGAGTTGGTTTACCAGTTGGTTCATCAGTCCAAGCAGTTTATGGTCAAGCAAGATCTGGTAAATTTGCTAAAAAAGATTTTAGCGCATTACTTGATTATGCTTGTGAACTTGCTGAAGTTGATCCACCAAGAATTAAAAAAAGTTAATTGTCTGTCTTTTAAATCTATACTACAGGACACAAACCACCATCTAAATTTATAGCAGTTCCTGTAATATATGAACTTCTTTTAGAAGATAGAAATGCAACTAGGTTGGCGTAGTCAATTTCCTCACCAACCATACCCATAGGAACTTTTTTTGATAGTTCATTATAAAAGTCCTCAATACTTCCTGATCCAGCTCTACGTTCCCATTGAGCACTTTTAATTAGTCCAATACATATTGTGTTAACTCTTATTTGATCTTTTGCATATTGATTAGCAAGAGATTTTGTCAAGTTTATACCAGCAGCTCTAGTAACAGTAGTTGGTAATGATCCAGCGTTAGGGGCTTTTCCGCCTCCAATTGTTGCATTTATTATAACTCCACCATTATTTGATTTCATATAAGGTATTGCTAGACGACACATTCTTATCGTAGACATTAATTTTAGATTTATATCATCTTCCCAGTTTTTATCAGTTACATCCTCAAAAAGTGCAGCTGCCGATGCCCCAGCATTGTTAACTAATACATCTATTTTTTTATATTTAGTAATAGTTCCTTCAACTAACTTTTTACAATCGTCTGGATTGCTAACGTCTGCTTTTATCGGCAAAACCTCATTTCCTGTTTTTTCTGTAATTATTTTAGCTTTTTCATATAAATAATCTCCCCTTCTTCCACAAATAACAACATGTGCTCCTTCAAATGATAATAATTCAGCTGATGCGTAACCCAAACCATCACTTCCACCAGTGATTAATATTACTTTATCTTTTAGGTCTAAATCGTACATGTTATTTCTCCAAATTTTATGATCATATCTTAATTATACTACTTAATTTAGCTGACTCAAGAATTGAAAGTGCTACCCTAAGTGTTCTTTTCGCGTCAGAAGCATTTGTAATGGGGTCCACTTTTTTATTAATCACATCAATGAAATGGTTGATTTGGGAAATGTAAGGATCGACTTCATCTAAATCATAATTAAAGCTCTCTAACTCACTTTTCCAATTATCTCCTTCATTTTTGTAACTCCAGAGCTTAAGATTGGGAAATTCTAATGAGCCTTGTGTGCCAACTATTCTTAGATTATTTTCTTTTAGATGAGGTAAATTTATATTTTCGCCCGTCCCAGTCTCCCAAGACCAAGGAGATGTACCACTATCGCTTATTAAAAAATTACCTATAAGCCCTTGTTCAAATCTCAAATTTGCAGAAATAATATCTTCTTTTTCAAAATTATTTATATTATTTGATGAGAATGCCGAAACCTCTGTAATTTCTCCAAATATAAATCTTAGATAATCAATGTCATGAATAAGATTAGTTATTACTGGACCAGCACTAATTTCTTTTCTCCATTCAGGTAAAAAATATTCTTCATCTTTTCTTAGCGCCCAAATACCAGATAGCCCAACAACTTTTCCAATTATTTTTTCATGAATAATTTCTTTTGTTTTTAATACTATTGGATTAAATCGTCTTTGATGACCAACTAAAACTGAACAATTATTAAGTTGTGCAATCTTCTCAATTTGATCAGCTTCAGATGATGTGGCTGAAATAGGTTTTTCAATCAAAACGTCTAATCCTAAATTCAATGCTGATATTGCATTTTCATGGTGCAAAATAGTAGGAGTAGAGATAATTACACCATCAACTTTAGTAGATTTTTTTAATTCATCAAGATCATCAAATAATGATATTTTATTATCATTACAAAATGATCTTGCTTCCTCACTTAAATCAACTACTCCACATAGGTTTAAATTTTCTATTGTATTGATAGCCATTAAATGGCGTTTACCAATAGTTCCTATGCCCATAATGGCAAGATTAATCATTTGATTATTTTGCATTATGATTTAAGAGTACTCATAAATCTATTTATTGAAACCGATCCATCAAATGAATGTGGGAAAACCAAAGGTGTTGCCTTTGCTTGACATTTCGCAACAACAAGTGAAGGACCTTCTTCTTCATAAATAGTTTTTATTATCCTGTCATAGTCTTTTTCACTATGTATTGTGAAAGAGTTAGCAATTCCAGAACCTTTAGCCACAATTTCAAGATCTGTTTTTCCAGCTGTTGCAGTAGGTTGACTTCCTGTTTCAACATAAGATTCATTATCCATAACCATTATAGTAAGGTTAGTAACTGGATGATTTGCTACTGTAGCAATTGAGCCAAGGCTCATTAAAGCATCTCCGTCTCCGGTAAACAAAAGAATTCTTAAATCCGGTTGAGCCATAGCTAACCCTAACGCAAAAGGTATTGCTTGCCCCATTGCTCCAATAAAACCAAAATTTGCTTTATCATCACCGCCTGACATTAAATCCCATGTTGAAGTTCCAAGGCCACTTACAACTCTGAGGTTTGTTTGTCTGTTTTTTAAAATTTTTTGAACAAAGGGTCTTCTTTCAATCATGATATTTATCCATTTTTAAATTGTTTTGCGCCGATCATTTTTTGAGATAATAAAACTGCTGCAGAACGATTGGTATTAAATGCAAATCTTGCAGCAGCATCTACTGTTGACCCGACTTCTTCTTTATAATCAGCTCTAAAAACTTTGACGTCCATTGCTTCCAAAACTTTTGGGGTTCCTAATCCCATGGGAACTTGCCATGGTACGAATTCTCCCCATTCACCTCTCATAGAAACTAAAGTTAAGAATGGGATTCTACAAATATTTGGTAAAGCAAGGGCATTTATACAATTTCCTACACCACTAGATTGCATTAGCAGTGCGCTTTTTCTACCTCCAGCAAATGCGCCACAAGATATACCAACTCCATCTTGTTCAGTTGTAAGAGTTACAACTTCAATTTCATTATCTTTTTCACAGAGATTTATTAAAGGTGTATGTCCGGCATCAGGAACATGAGAAACCATTGTAATATCTAATTCTTTGAAAACTTTGTAAATATCATTACGCCAGTCTTTAATCGCACCCTCCATAGTTTAATCCGTTTGTTTGTAATGAGAATAATGTTAAATTGTAATTAAAAAAATTCAAGTTTATACATTAGTGTAGTATGTAAAATTATGTAACTATTTTTTCGTAGAATTTTTAGAAATCGTTTTAACAATTTACTTATAGGGAATAATTTTAAATGACAGAAAATATAGGAAAAGTTGCTATAATCACTGGTGCTGCTAAAAATATTGGCAGAGCAACTTGTGATAGTCTTTCGAAGTTAGGCTTTAATGTTTTAGTTCACGCAAACTCTGACAAAGAGGGTGCTATGGAAACACTAGAAATTGTAAAAAAAAATGGAGTTAATGCTGACATTTTCATTGGTGACTTAACGAACGAAGATACATCACGTCATCTTGTGGATGCTGGATCAAAATTAGGTAATGTTTCAATTTTAGTAAATAATGCATCACAAAGAGAGTTCAATAAATTTGACGATATGTCATTCGATCAATGGAGATTTGTATTATCTATTAATCTAGATACATTATTTCATACGTGTAAGGCAGTAATTCCAGAAATGAAAAAAAATAATTGGGGAAGAATTGTAAATCTTGGAGGATTGTCAGCACATATCAGTGCAATAGGAAGAGCCCATGTTATAACATCAAAGTCAGCAGTAGTTGGTTTTTCAAGAGCTTTAGCAATGGAATATGCTGAGGTAGGTATTACTGTTAATACAGTTGTGCCAGGGTTGATTGATACCGTTAGAGGTGCTTCTGCAGGAAGAAGCCTTGTACATCCATCTCATTCAAATCCTCCTATCGGAAGAAAAGGTTATCCTGTTGAAGTAGCTACTATGATTTCTAATTTATGTGGTCCTAATTCTGATTTTATAACTGGACAAACAATTCATGTGAATGGTGGAAGTTATTTTCCGTAAAATATTAAACAATGAATAATATAAAAAATAGACCAGTTGATTTTCTAGCTGCATCTTTTTTAATAATATTTTCAATTTTATTGGGCTTAAACCAAGTTATGGTTAAGTTAGTTAACGAAGGTATGCATCCAGTTTTTCAAGTAGCCTTACGATCCACTTTTGCAATCTTTCCAATTTTAATTTATTGTTACATATTAAAAAAGAAAATTATCATTAACAACGGTAGTTTAATACCTGGCATTATTGCAGGGATATTATTTGCAATAGAGTTTATTTTTTTGTTCACAGCCTTAGACTACTCAACAGTCACACGTGTATCATTAATTTTTTATACAATGCCTGTGTGGCTTACTTTAGCTGCACATTTTTTGATAGAAAATGATAAACTCAATTTAAACAAAATATTAGGTTTAATAATTGCATTAGTAGGATTATTTCTAGCTGTCTATGAACCAACTACTGGTTATGATACATCACAATTCTATGGAGATGCATATTCATTATTGGCAAGTCTATGCTGGGCAACAATAGCGATAATGCTGAAAACCACGCGTCTTTCAAACGCGACACCTGAAACACAACTATTATATCAACTAGTTGTTTCTGGGATTATTTTATTACCTTTATCAATGCAGTTAAATGATTACGTTAGAAATATCAATCTAGATTTAATATTAATTTTTTCTTTTCAAGTAATTGTAATTATGTGTATGGGGTTTATTGGATGGTTATGGATAATGTCAAGATACTCTGCAAGTAGCACTAGTTCGTTTGCATTTTTAACACCAATATTTGGCGTGTTATTTGGGTGGCTAATTATGGATGATCCAATAAATGATCAAATTTACTTATCTTTATTTTTTACTTGTCTTGGTATCTATCTAATAAATAAAAGGGGGTCAAAATCAATCTGACATTTTTGATTTTTTGTTCTTAACTCTAATTTTTTTGGATCTTTTATTATTTTTTTTATACTTGCTTAGTTTAGAAGTATCACTCCCAGGCTTGGTTCTTTTTTCTATTTTTTTCCACCTATCAGATTTTCTTTTACCTTTGAAATCAATATTTTTAGGTTTATTCAATCCCTCTTCGTCTTTATTTTTTAAAAATAATTTTGAACTTCTACTTTTTTTAATTTGTGAAGGTTGAGATGTTGCTCTATCAAGTTTTGGCGGATTTTTTAATAATTTTACCATAATATGTCGTTCTATTGGCTTTTTATCATTTACAAACTTAAGCAATGAATTAGAGGTTTGTTCTGAAATTTCAACATAAGTAACTTTTGTTTGTATTTTAATAGAACCAATATCTCTTTTGGAAAGATTTCCAGCTTTACAGAGCATTGCTACTAACCATCTTGGTTCAGCTGTATCATCTCGCCCAACCGATAGCTCAAACCATACACTTTTAGTAAAAGAAGAATTTTGTGAGTTTTTATCTCTTTTATCGGAAGGATTTTTTAAATCTTCTGGAACAGACAAATCCTTGCTAACTAGTCTGTAGTAGGCAACCGCAAGCTGATTAATTGTTTTTTTTGAAATTAACTCGTCTACAAAACCTTGCTCTTCTGCTTCTATTGGATCTTCAAAAATTTTATTTTCTAGAATTCTTTTTTTATCTTCGATTAAAATTTCTTCTCTAGTTGGAGGCAAAGTCCAATAAGGCTTTATATTTGCTTGACCAAATAAACGTTCAGCCGTTCTATTTCTATTTTGAGGTACAAGAATTACACAAACACCTTTTCTTCCAGCTCTTCCTGTTCTTCCACTTCTATGAAGTAATGTATCTGACGTTCTTGGTATATCCGCATGAATGACTAAATCAAGATTTGGTAAATCCAGTCCCCTAGCTGCTACATCTGTAGCAACACACACCCTTGCTTTTGAAGATCTCATTGCTTGTAAAGCCATATTTCTTTCGTTTTGGCTTAATTCACCTGAAAGAGGTACTGCAGAAATACCTCTGTTTGTTAAACGACTAGTCATATGATTTACAGCCATTCTAGTAGCACAAAAAATTATAGAATTTGTAGCTTCGTAATATCGAAGGGTATTAATAATAGCATTTTCTTGATCACTTGATACAATTTTGAATGCTTTATATTCAATATCAACATGTTGTGCATTAGATTTACCAACAGTTATTCTAACAGCATCTTTTTGATAATCTTTTGCAAGTTTAGCAATGGTTTTTGGAACAGTTGCTGAAAACATTAAAGTTTGTTTTTCTTCAGGAGTGGTATCCAAAATAGCTTCTAAATCTTCTTTGAAACCCATGTCTAACATCTCATCAGCTTCGTCAAGAACAACAGTTTTAATGTCCTGTAGTTTTAATTTTTGACCTTCTATATGATCTCTTAATCTCCCAGGAGTGCCTACAACAATGTTAGGCTTCATCTCTAAGTTTCTTTTTTCAGCACGTATATCCATTCCTCCAACACAAGAAATAATCTTTGCATCACAACTTTCCAGGAACCAAGTTAATTCATTTTTAACTTGCAGAGCTAATTCTCGAGTAGGAACAA
>CACAAB010000003.1 GCA_902530325.1 uncultured SAR116 cluster alpha proteobacterium
CAATTGTAGATCTACTAAGATTAAGAATATAAACTATAGTAGAAGAAATGTCTTTTATACTGATAGCGTTTTGTTCATCATTTCCTGGCTCAAAGTTTAAGTTTTTAAAAAAGTCAGTTCTAACCATACCTGGATTTATTAAGCTGACTCTTATATTTTTGTTTGCGATATCTTTACTTAGAGCCTCAGAAAAGCCTTTTAATCCAAATTTTGTAGTACAGTAAAGACTGCCATTTTTTGCACCTAACAGCCCTGCTTCAGATCCTATAAAAATAATGTCTCCCATTTTAATTCTTTTTAAATGAGGTAATAAAAGTTTTGTTATAACCAAATGTGAAGTTAAATTCGTATCAATGAAATTATTGATCTGCAATGTAGAAAAATTTTCAAGAGGCCCAAAATCACCATAACCTGCATTACTTATAAGGCTATTAATTTCAGGATGACTTTTTAAAATTTGTTTCATAAGTATTTCTAATTTCTTATGATCACTTAAATCACAATTATATGTTATATAATTTTTATTTTCTATTTTGCATCTATCATGATTTCTAGCTATTCCAATTACCTTTGCTTCTAATTCAAGGAGTTTTGAGGTTATTTCATAACCTATTCCACTTGAACTTCCAGTAACAAGAACGCATTTATCTCTCATAAATAATCACCCATCGATTTAGATAGAACATTTAAATATCTGATCTTTATTTATATACTTTAATGACAAATTTTTACAAAATGAAGTCATTTCTTCTTCTATCTCGACGTCATATGATATCGTTTTATTATTAAGAGATAGTGGACTAGCAAATAATGCTTCATTTGGATAAAGTTTAAAAATATCTTTAAACATTCTCTTAGGAAATCTTAATGAGCCAAAGCTTACAGAATGTAAACAATTAAGAGAAATATTATTGTAAATATTATCTAAGAGTTCTTTATACAATTCTTTCCAATTTTCACCATGTATCAATGGATCAAACCTTAAACCTATCTTCCATCCTTTTGAGGCTAATTCAGAAATAACGCGAATACGTTTTGAAATCGAAGGTGTTTTGTGATCTAACGAATTCGACATTAATTCTGGCATTAGACTGTAGGCTAAAATAACATTTCGCATTGGTTTTATTGATAAAAATGGTTCTTTTTGAATGCTTTTTGTTCTAAATTCTATTTCAGTTTGACGGTGTGTCCTAAATATTGATAAAATGTGTTTTGCAAATCCTGTAATATTCTCAAGTGCAAGTGAATCACAATCATAACCAGAAAAAAAAGTTAATTTTGAATTTATATTCTTTTCTATAGTTTTTTTAATTGCAATATCAAAATCTTCAAAGTTGACAAAAATCACATAATTAGCTGAAGAATACATTCCTTGTAAAAAGCAATATCTACAATCATAAATACAATTATACATGTGTGAAAAATAAAAATTTTTTGACGAGCCTATCCCAAATCCTTCAGGTGCTGGTAATACAAAACCATCTTTTTTTTGAGCAAGGATCAAACAAGGATTAGCTTTTTGAATTCTAAAATTTTGATTTCTTTTATTAAATATTTCTCCATAATTATTTATTAATATAATTCGAGATTTTTTAAATTTATTTAAAATAAATTTTGTTCTTGAATGGTTTTTAATTGCCTCTTCAACATATATTGTTTCAATCAAAATTTACTCCAATTTACTAAATTTTTTTTAATCTTCAAATTTAACACATTAATAACAGAATTAGATGTTTCACAATTTTTAATAGTTTTCTCTATATCTTTTTTATTACAGAAAATTTCAATACGCCTGAGTAAAGTCTCAAGTCTAAAAGATTGTGTTGTAGAAAAATGCCATTTTGATTTAATTTCATTAAATAATTTAGACTTATGAATTATTTGAAATTCTTCCTCAGATAGTTTCTCATAATAGGAAACCACTTCAACAATCTTACAGAGATTTACTTTTATTAAATTACTTATTTTTGAGTTATTTATTTCTGTAATATCATTTTTTGGGCCATCAGATATTATCTTCATTAAACAAATAAATTCTTTTGACGTTAACTTACTAGCAATATCAAAAAAAGCACTTCCTTCCATATCAATCAACTCATGAAATGAATAATCTGATATAGGAATATCAGATGTAAATAAATGCATTTTTGGCAAAGTTGCCTTTGGCATTGTTGATGGATATGTACTTTTTTTTCCCTTATATGTTGAAATTTTATCTACTAAATATAAGTCTCCATAATTACCCTTATCGGATCCAGCAATTCCTATATTTATCCATGATGTATATTTTGATGCATTGCTATATGAATAAAGATAAGCAGTTGAAGCTGCTGCGTTATGTCGACCAATTCCAGATATAATCAACCAATGTGTATCTTCTTCATTCTTAAAAATTGGGTAAATAGTTTTTTCATTAACTGCTTTTAGTTTAAAATGATCTAAAATTATTTTAGCTTCGTCCTTTAAAGCCACAACCCATCTAATGGAAGTTTTTTTTATTTTAAAATTATTCATTTTTTAATTTATCTAACACAAATGACCAGTAATTCAATTTATCTTTATATTTTCTGTAGATATCTTCATTATCTCTTTTTTTTGCACCATTTGATATTATGGACAATTTTTTAATTAATATATTTAAAACACTTTTTTTTTGCTCTATTGTAAACCAATTATTTTTTATATTTTTTTCTAGAGATTTAATTCTAAATCTATCCATTCCCCAATGTTTTTTTGAGAGTTGATCATCATGTCCTCCATATTTGATTACTAATGGATTATCTAAAAAACCAACCTCTTCTTTTGCTGTTATTCTTATCCACATATCATAATCTTCACAAACTTCTAAACCTTCATCAAAAAAACCATAATCATCAAAAACTTTTTTTTTCATAAAAGCACTACTTGGAGAAATACAACAAAATTCAAGAGACTTTTGAAAAATATCTCCTCCTGATTTTTCATGTTTTTTTAGCTGATTTTGAAATTTGTCATTTTTATACCAAATCTCATTCGTATGAATAAGCCTATAATTTTTGTTGATGTTATTTGTAAAAAAAAGTTGTTTTTCTAATTTTTGTGGTTTCCAAGCATCATCAGAATCTAAAAAAGCAATCCATGTTGATTGACAATTTTTTATCCCTACGTTTCTTGCAATACTTACCCCTTTTCTCTTTTCATAAATATATTCTATTTCGGGAAACAATGAGGATATAATGTCATATGTATTATCTGTTGAAGCATTATCAACAACAATAATTTGTCTTACACAAATAGTTTGGTTTAAGACAGAACTTATAGCTCTTTTTAACAACTCGCATCTGTTATGTGTAGGTATTATAACAGATATATCCGCAACATTTAGAGTATTTGACATTAATAAGTTATTTGTTTTAAGGCCTTTTATCAAAACATTTTAAATTATCGTCTATATGATGATATTTTTGTTTATCAATTAAAAAAATTGCTATCTTAGGATCAAAAATTGATGGGTCATCAAATGTACCAACTTTCAAAATAATTGATTCTGGTCTCATTGGATTTCTTGTTCCAATTGCCGTTCCACATTTATCACAAAAAAGTCTAGTAACAGCGTTTTCTAAGTCAGTTCTTTTAAATTCTTTAGGTTTTCCTCTTACAAATTTAAATCCTTCAAGTGGCATTATCATAATAACGTTAGGATTGCCACCAGTTATATATTGGCATTCTCTACAATGACATTGTATAGAAGCTTGAACTTGTCCTTTGGATTCATATCGTATCTCGCTACAGTAGCATCCTCCTTTTATATTCATAATAACTAACCTCCTAACTTATTATCTTCTCAAAACTATAATTTTCTAACTTCTAAAACTTCAATTGATTCTCTATAATACTTTATTTTTGGATCATTATAATCATGGGGTAATTTTGTTAGCTTTTCAATTGGTAATGTATCGACCCAAAGTAAAAAGTTAATTTCAACATTTGCAACATTATTAAAAGGTAATTTATTTTCAATTTCGAGTTCATCGCTAAAAACTATATTATCTTCTTTAATTTCTCTAAATGACCCTTTGTTTGGATCATGACCGTAAAATGTAACCTCAAATCTTACGTTCCAATCATTTCTATTTGATTGTTGCACTTCAGAACAATTTTTAGCTTTCAACTTTTAATTTTTGTTTTTTTTCATTGGCCCTTGCTAAAGCTGGAGCTGGTATCTCCTCTGTAATTTCAGCTTTATGACAAGTTAAAAGGTTCATAACCTCTTCTGCTTTTTCCCTTCTACTCCATGTATGTACTACATGATCTTCTAAGTCTTTATAAAGAAACCAATCCTTCTCACTTTTAGACAACCAAACTTTTATTGCATAAACTGACATGATGAACTCCAAAGTTTAAATTTACTTCACGAAAATAATACGTCATTAAAAATGATTTATGTAGTATTATATGAAGTTTTACTGACTATTGAATTTTTAGAATATCTATTAGTACATAATTAATATTTAGCTTAAATAATAAGGTTTAACTATTTGTATAACTTACATTATTAATTTACAAATCATTATACAATTGTTTTATATGTTCAAATCAATGATTTGATTGGTAGCGGAGGAGGGACTTGAACCCCCGACACCCGGATTATGATTCCGGTGCTCTAAACTTATAACTCTCTGTTTAATAACAATATTTTTACTAATGTAAATTAGCTGCCACATCTCCGTCACAACGGAGGGAAAATAGTGGCTAGTTTTCGTAAAAGAAATAACTTATGGCAAGCACAAGTAAGAAGCAAATACATAGGTTCTATATCTAAATCATTTCATAGTAAATCAGATGCTCAAAAATGGGCGAAAGAACAAGAAGTCTTGATGCAGTGTGGTCAATGGTCAAGGAGCAAAGAACAAACATTCACTCTTCATTCTCTCATAACAAAATATAAAAATGAAATTACACCAAAGAAAAGAGGGTTCATTTCAGAGGATCAAAGGTTAAGAAGGTTACTTAAAGAAAAAGACCTTATGAGGATTCCTCTAGAAAGACTCCACCCCCCTATTCTGGCTGCTTTTAGAGACAGAAGACTTAAGGATGGAGTTCGAGCTTGTCAGTATGATCTAGTTTTGATCAGACATGCTTGGAACATTGCATGCATAGAATGGGGTTGGGACTTAGGTGATAATCCAGTTGAAAAGATTAGATTACCCAAAAATAATCCTCCAAGAGAAAGGAGACTAAAACCTGGTGAATATGAAAGATTAAAGAAAGCATCTTCTGAAACAAAGGTTTGGTATCTATGGCCCATTATTGATTTTGCTATTGAAACAGGAATGAGACGAAGTGAGATCTTAGGTATGAAGTGGGAACATATTGGAATTGATAATCAAAGAGTCTTATTGCCATTAACAAAAAACGGTAGTTCAAGATGGGTTCCTTTATCTGATAAAGCTATAAAGGTATTAGACCAAATTCCACGGACCACGGACCATGTGTTCCCAATTACTGATGTGGCTTTAAGACAATCATGGGAAAGACTTCGCAATAGAGCTAACTAATTGACTTTACCTTTCATGATCTGAGACATGAGGCAATATCTAGAATGTTTGAAAAAGGATTAAATGTTCCAGAAGTAGCATCCATCAGTGGTCACAAGACAGCTAGTCAGTTGTTTAGGTATGTTCAAGTTAATGCTGGATTATGAGCCTGGCTTTTCCCTGGAGTTCCAGCAATTTTTAATTGTGCTTTGTTTAGTGGTTAGCACGTATCCATAATTACTACCAAATTAGTTAATAAAACAATCTGTTAGTTATACTAATTAAGCGCTGAGCATTCGTATTTAAAATCTTCTAATTTAAGGTCTTTACAGCTATCACCAACTCTTATTTCATCAAATAAAACAACTATATTACCTAAATCTTTACCATCATTATTTTGTGTCCCAAACATTGAGCCTGTATTATATATACCAAAATGCAAAGGATCTCGTTTTGCTACTAGTTGTCTAGTAATACCTTTATAATTAAATTGTTTTTTTCCATTAACCCATATATTAAAAGATCCATTCATGCTTTTTGACAAATTTGCTTTAATAATAACATCATGCCATTTGTCAAATAGATTATCTCTTTCAATAATCACTTTCTGTTCCGGTGGAAAAGTTATTTGATTTTGGATCAATAATCCAGAATTTTTGGTAAATTTTATCATCCATGACGGTGCTGATTTTCCAGAATGAATTTGCCAAATACTTGTCTTAACTCCTTTTTTTTGTTCAATGGATGATGGGATTTTAAAACTATAGAAATGCCAGAAAGTTTTATCTATTTTAGGCTCATTTTTCCATAAACTCTTTAGCTCTGCTCTATTTCTACCTTTTTTACAGTCGTTCCAACCTGACTTACCAACAGTTGCTGTACAATGACCTTCTCTTGTTTCAAACCTCAAATAAAATTTACCAAATCTAGACTCCTGTCCTGGATCTTTTATGATCCTAATATTCCAATCTTTTAAATTTCTCCTAAGATTAGTTTCCCATTTATGACCAAATCCTAGATCATCTCCTAAAGTCTTTGATGATAAATTTAGGTGTTTCTCGTTAAATTTACTATTATGTTCAAAAATTAGACTTGTTGTTTTTTTTTCTTTTGAGCAATTAAAATTACATTTTGCATAACTAGAATAAGATACCGAAATAAAAATAATAATATGTAACAAATTCAGTAAAAGTTTCATGCTTAAACTCTTAAATTCTTAAATTCTTAAATTCTCTAATGAAAGCATTATATGCCTTTAAGTCAAGAATATATTCCCAAAAAAATCTTATCAATGGATACTGTACCCTTTTCCTAATCAACATTGGTCAATGTTCAGGGGGTGGTCTGCCCATTGACCGTAGTCCATGGAACACTGACCAGGGTTAATTATCTTTTTAAATTTTTAGAAGAATTTTTTATAACTGCTTCTGGTCAGTAATGTTTTTATTTATGACTAATAATTAATTCTAAAATCTTTTTTTTATAAACTTAATCCTATTTTGGGAGAGAGCCATTCTCCTTGCCAGTTTTTCCTTGAGAGGTAATAAATATAGGTAACACAGGTAGGGGATTTCATTGGTTTTAAAAAATGAAAATTGTAGACTAAATTGTAGACTGAAAAACTATTAGTCTATAAAATCTAACTAAATCAGATGATTAAAAAAAATATGAGGAATTTATGAACTTTGAAAAAGATTGTTCTTTAATAATTGTCGACATGCAGAATGATTTCTGTCCTGATGGCTCTTTGGCTGTTAATGAAGGTAATAAAATTATAAAAACAATTAACTCTTTGCAAACAATGTTTTCCTCAATTATTTTAACTCAGGACTGGCATCCATTAGACCACTTGTCTTTTGCTTCTAATCAAAACAATAAAATACCCTATGAAACAGTAGAAATGTCTTATGGAGTTCAAGTTTTGTGGCCTAATCATTGTGTACAAGGAACTTTTGGTGCTGAATTTCACAAAGACCTTGATACAACCAAAGCAAATATAATTATTAGAAAGGGATATAGAAAACAAATCGATAGCTATTCAGCTTTTTACGAAAACGACAAAAAGACCATGACAGGATTAGATGGTTTCTTAAAACAGAATAACATTAAAAAAGTGTATCTTTGTGGTTTAGCACTTGATTTTTGCGTTTATTATTCTGCTATTGATGCTAAAACCTTAGGTTATGATACTTATGTAATTCTTGATGCAACAAAAGCAATTGACTTAGATGATTCTAAAAATAAATCCTTAAAAGATATGGAAAGTAAAAACGTAAATTTAATTCATTTATAATTATTAAATTACTTATAAGATTAATTAAAGCTTCAGTTAAACTAAAAGTGTAGACTAAATTGTAGACTGATTAATTATTAATATATAAAATCTAGTTAAATCAGATGATTAAAATGGAATAACGAGGAGGTTGTCTCCGTTATAATATGCTAATAAAGGGTGTATTTAATTTCCTTTCAAATATAATTCAATATTCATAAATTATCTGACCTTTATGTGATAAATTGAGTTATAAACATTGGTACAATCTGCAAAGCAAAATTGTAAGGCAAAATATTAAGTGAGCTTTTTAGACATATCCTTATTTTTATCTGTGTTATTCTATGCTTTAGCAACTGGATTTATTCTAACGTATGCAATTGTTGTAATGCCGGGTTTATCAAAACTTGATGACAAAGAGTTTATAAAAGCATTTCAGGTTACAGATGGGATTATTCAAAACAACCAACCAATTTTTATATTAATTTGGTTAGGTTCGATTATATCTGTTCTTAGTACAATTATAGTCTCTATATTTAGTTTAGGAATATTAGAGGCTTGGTTAATAATTTTTACAAGTGTTGTTTATTTGTTAGGAGTAGGGGTTATTACAATAACAATACATTTACCACTTAATAGACATATCCAAAAAATTGATATTAATTCAACTAATCCTCACACATTAAATGATGAGCGTAATAATTTTGAAACAAAATGGAATTTTTTTAATAATATTAGAACTTGTATTGCTGTTTTTGTTGTTTTGATTTTTCTTTTAATATTAACCATGCATTGATAAATAGTACAGTTTGTCCTCTCCGCCATAATATACTTTTAATATATTGATATTATTATATTTTTATATTTAGTATATTTTTTACCCATAATCCTACCTACAACAAATGTAATCTTAAATACAAACATTGTTAGGGTTACTGCACCCTTTCCTCAATCAACATTAGTCAATGGTCAGGGGGTGGTCTACCCATTGACCGTAGTCCATGGAACACTGACCAGGGTTCAATGATGGGTTGAATGATTTGATTTCTTGTTATTTTAGTTGCATTAATTAGAGGTCATAAAGTCGCCAGTCAATTGTTTACCTATTTACAGGTCAAGCTTGAACAAAACATACAACCTTATGATTCGTTAAATCTAAATATAGATCAGATTTAGTTTAATTCATTTTCTCCGAGTATTTTAAATAAATCGTCTATATTATCTTTTTTTATATTTTTGGTAATAAAAACTAGACGTGATTGCTTATCTTCGCTTGGCCATTTTTCCAACCACTCTAAAGGATGGAAAATATGCTGAACGCCATGAATAACAGCTGGACAGCTCTGTCCTTTTATATTAAGGATACCTTTAATTCTAAGTATATTCTCACCCATCTGACTCATAAGTAATTCCAGAAAAAAATTTACTGACGTCATACTTACTGGTTGGCTTGTTACCATTGCAAAAGTCTCTATGTCGTCACCATGCCGATTTACATCATGTTTGTGATGATAATGATGATTGTGCAAATGATTAGTAGATTTATTTTTTTCAATATCTAGCCACTCTCTTACGTTCCAATCTTTATTTTGTGGGTTATAATCATTTAATCCTAATAACTTTGATACTGGCAAAGAGTTCTTATCACTTTCAATTATAGTAACTTTTGGGTTAATTGCTTTGATCCTCTTGGTTAAAGAATTTACTTTTTCTTTATCTGCAATGTCGGTCTTACTTAATATAATTCTGTCTGCAAAAGCTGTTTGCTTTACCGCTTCTTCATGAGCGTTGTATGTAGAATCACCATTTATTGCATCAACAACAGTAACCACGCCATCTATTGAGTAAATTCTTTGAAGATCCAAAGATGTCATTAGAGTATGAATAATAGGAACAGGATCAGCTAGACCTGTTGTTTCGATTATCACATGATTGAAAGGTGAAACTTCCCCCTTTTCCATTTTTTTTAAAAGATTGAGAAGTGTTGTTTTTAGATCACCTTGAATTGTACAACAAATACACCCATTTTGTAATTCAATGACCTTTTCATCAGTAGTTTCAATTAAATCATGATCTAAACCAACTTCCCCAAATTCATTAATAATAATAGCTGCATTAGCCATCTGTTTTTGTTTTATTAAAGAGGATAAAATAGTAGTTTTTCCACTTCCTAAAAAGCCGGTTAAAACTGTAATTGAAATATTTTTTGGAAATGAAGACATAATCAATTAAATTAGTTTGCTTAAATATTATATATATTGTTATGTTATAACATTACTAGTAACTTAAAAAAAGTGAGCAAATGAAAAATAAATCTGAAAACTCTAACATTATTAAATTTAATCCAGATCCTTCTCGTGAAGAAGCTATGAGTGCTGTCAAAACACTTATTGCTTGGGCTGGAGACAACCCCAGTAGAGAAGGTTTAATTGAAACTCCTAAAAGAGTTGTGGATGCTTATAAAGAGTTTTTTGAGGGATACAGTCAAAACCCTGATGAGATTTTATCAAAGACTTTTGAAGAAGTTGAAGGCTACGATGAGATGGTACTGATAAAAAATATTAGATTAGAATCTCACTGTGAACATCATATAGTTCCAATTCTTGGTATAGCTCATGTAGCATATATGCCTAACAAACGAGTTGTTGGAATAAGCAAATTAGCAAGATTAGTGGATGTTTATGCAAAAAGACTTCAAATACAAGAAACATTAACTTCACAAATTGCTGAGACAATTCAAAGAGTTTTAGACCCCTTAGGCGTTGCTGTAATTATAGATGCATCTCATCAATGTATGACAACTAGAGGAGTTCATAAACCTGAATCAAGTACAGTTACTAAACGGATGCTTGGTGTTTTTAAAGATGATGCAGAGATAAGATCTGAATTTATGCAATTAATAACGTAGAAAAATAAAAATTAATTAAAAGACTTAAATTTGATCTTTAATCGTCTTGTTTCTTTTTTGTAAAATTTTTTGAAGATTTTTAATGTCGTAAGGCTTGAGACTTTTCCATTTTCTAGTCTCATCTCTTGTTCGGCCACATCCTAAACACCATCCATTTGGACCAATAAATTTACAAACATCAATGCAAGGACTTTTAGCTTTTTTCATTTTAATTTTACCTATGTAAACTCAAAGTTTAAATTATTAATTATTTCTTCTGAGAAGCCACACAAAAAAAATTCCACCTACTAATCCAGTAACAATTCCAATCGGCATATCCTCAGGAGGCATTATTTTTCGAGCAGCAATATCTGCCCAAAGTAAAAAAATTGCTCCTAGCAATGCTGAGAGAGGTAAAACTCGAAAGTAATCTCCTCCAACGAACATTCTTACTATATGAGGAACCATTAAACCAACAAATCCGATTATACCAGAAAATGCTACCATAACACCAGTAATAAGCGAGCATACTACAAAAATAATAAAACGAAATTTTGTTACATTTATTCCAAGAGTTGAGGCTGTCTCATCACCAACAGTCATGGCATTTAATACTCTTGCTTGACTAAAAAGCCAAAGTCCACAAATTAACAAAACTATAAGAGGATAAATCAGTTGATTCCATTGAGCTAAACCTAAGCCCCCTAACATCCAAAAAACAACAGTATGAGTAGCTTTTGGATCACCAAGAAAAATCAAAATATTGGCACATGACATGATTATAAAAGATACTGCCACGCCAGCTAAAACCAAACGATCTGCACTTGTAGAACTTGTTAATCTTGAGACTATCAAAACTATAAATGTTGCAAAAAGAGCACCTAGAAATGCTAACAGTGGGACAGTTAACAAACCAATAAATAATCCAGTATGCAATAGAGCTAGAATTGCTCCAAAAGCACCACCAGAAGAAATGCCTAACAGGTGTGGGTCAGCTAATAAATTACGTGTAACTGATTGTAAGCTAGCACCCACAACTGCAAGTCCTGATCCAACCATTATTGCTAATATAGTGCGGGGAAATCTAATATCCCAGACAATTGCCTCTTTTCCTTTTGACCAAGTCTGTTCAATAAGATCCGGCGAAAATTTATTTAATATAATTCCCCAAACAGTACTGGTATGGACAGAAACAGCGCCTACAGATATTCCAATTGATAATGATATAAACAATAATATTGATCCCAAACAGAAAAATGAAATTACTTTTCTGTTTGGTTTCATCATTTCATAATTTACTACTTTTGAGGCCAAAACATCTATTTCCTGAATGCCTTAGCTAATTTTTTGATTGCTTTAATGTTACGTGGACCAGGTGTGGCTTCCACATATTCCAATGTTACAAAGCGATCATTTTTGACTGCATCTATATTTGCGAAAGCTGGATTAGACATCATGAATTTTCTTTTTTGTTCTGCTGTAACTTTTCCATAATTAACAATAACAACTATCTCAGGATTTCTATCAATAACTTCTTCCCAAGTTACTGTACCCCAACTTTTTTGAAAATCGTCCATTATGTTGATACCTCCTGCAGCTTCAATAAGAGCGGTTGGCATAGCATAGCGTCCAGCTGTAAAAGGAGTGTCTTCACCACTGTCATAAACAAAAACTTTCTTTGTAGGTATAGATTCAAGTTTTTGAGTAAATTTTTTAAGGTCTGATCTATATGCATCAACTAATTTTTTAGCACGATTTTCAATTTGAAATATAAGACCCAAATTTAAAAGATCATTATACATATCATCCATACTAACTTTTTTTTTAGTCATTATGTGGATACAACTTTCAGTTAATTCGTAAACATTAATTCCAAATGGTTTTAATGTTTCTGGTGTAACTTCTCCGCCAACCTTCATACCATAATTCCAGCCAGCAAAGAAAAAATCCGCATCTGCTCCAACTAAAACTTCTTTTGTTGGGTACTTTGGTGATAATTCTGGTAATTGCTTAACTCCTAAACGCATTTCTTCGTCTAATGTTTTCCAACCAGATATACCCGTATATCCAACCATCTTGTCAGAGAGACCAAGAACAAGCATCATTTCTGTTAAATTAACATCATTAGATATTGCCCTTTGGGGAGGACTGTCAAAAGTCACAGTTCGATTACAACTATCTACTGAAACTTTACTTAAAGCCAAACTATTAAAACTTATTATTAGAAAAAAACTCAAAATAAATATTTTTAATTTAAAAGCTAAATTCATAATTTTCTCCTTAATGTAAATGAAATGTTATTTGTTTGGAGTTACTTGGTGTCAACAATTCGTGACACGCTTTCACCCTAAAAGCTTCTGAGATGTTACTTTCAGAAAGAATTAAATTTGGTTTACCAAAACCTAAAGCGCAACCATCCTTCAATAGAAGGATTTCATCGCAATTACTTCTAGCCATATTCAGGTCATGAAGAGATGTAATAACAGTAATTGATAAATCTTTTAAAAGATTTAAGATTTCAAGTTGTTGACGAATATCTAAATGATTAGTTGGTTCGTCTAAAATTAATATATCAGGTTCTTGAGCTAACGCTCTAGCTATCATTACACGCTGACGTTCACCACCAGATAAAGTATTTAAGTGTCGATTTTCGAATTTATTTAAAGAAAGACGATCAATTGATGATTGCACAATTTTTTTATCATTTTTACTGTTTGAATTACTTAACCATTTAGAATAAGGAGTACGCCCTAAAGTAACAATTTCTCTCACAGTTAATGAAAAATCTGAGAAATTTTCTTGTAAAACTGTTGCAACAGAACAAGCTACCTGACGAGAAGTCAATTTCCATATATCAATACCATTAATTTTAACTTTTCCTGTTGTTGGCTTATAATAACGATACAACAACCTCAATAGAGTTGATTTTCCTGCACCATTTGGCCCTACTACGCCAAGTATTTTTCTTGGGCTTAATTTAAAACTTAAAGGATAGAGAATTTTCTGTTTTTTTTGTTTAACAGACCAACTTACATCATCAACAGTAATACCCAAACCTTTTTGCATTTTCTTAACTTTTATATAGATATGTTACTAGATCGGAGTTACTTACGATAGAAGGAAGCCTTCCAAGTATGTTAGGTCTGAAAAGTTGAGGTCTTTCTCCTCTTCTCAAAAACCCATTTGGTGAGTTTGAATATGTTCTTATTAAATTAAATAATTGACTTGTAAACTCCTGATTGTCAGGGATTATGTCACCAAAAACATAGGTAAAATTATTTTCTGATGTTAGAGAAATTACACATGATCTTTTACACTGACTCATACAAGCAACTGATCTAACTTTTAAATTTAGTATTTTATTATTTTTTATTTTATTAAGAAAATTATCTAAAAATCTTTGTCCACCACGACTTTTTAGATCATCCTCTTTGCCATCTCGGCATCTGTTACAGATTGATAATATTGTTTTATTCGTATTCATGATTTAAATTATGTTATGTTATAACATTACATTTATTATTTAAAGATTCAGCTGTCAACAAAATGTTACGTTATAACGTTGCATATTGAAAATTAATTGATATATTAAGTCAGACTTTTCAAAGTTAGGGATTACTGATGTCAGTTATAAAAAATCGTTTAACACATGCAGATCGTATTTTTAATTTTCTAAAAAAACAAAAAAAACCTTTAACAGCTTATGAAATACTTGAGTTGATGAGGGTAGAAGGAATTAATGCCGTTACTACAGTATACAGAGGGCTTGATAAATTAAATAAAAAAGGATTAATTCATCGCATCGAGTCGTTAAATTCTTGGACAGTATGTTGCGGATCACATAAAAATAAAATTCCAGTTTTTGAAATCTGCAATGACTGTGGTGATGTAAAAGAGCATTTAGATCAAAAATTAACTGATAATATTAAAAATCTCTCTGATAGAACCGGATTTAGGGCTGACAATCCAGTTCTTGAAATACACGGGCTTTGCAACAATTGCTCAACTAACTTATAATTTAAAAGGATTAAGACATGAATAATACTTCTGAACAAGTTCCTGTAACAGTTTTGACTGGATTTCTTGGAGCTGGAAAAACAACTCTTCTAAATAGAATACTTACAGAACAACATGGTAAACGGTATGCAGTCATTGTAAATGAATTTGGTGAACAAGGAATCGACAATGATCTTGTCGTAGATGCTGATGAAGAAGTTTTTGAAATGAATAACGGATGTATTTGCTGCACAGTAAGAGGTGATTTAATTAGAATACTTGGTGGCCTTATGAAAAGAGCAGACAAACTTGACGCTATAATTGTAGAAACAACAGGACTTGCAGACCCCGCTCCAGTTGCTCAAACTTTTTTTGTAGATCAGGATGTATCTGATAAAACTAAGCTGGATGCAATAGTCACCGTTGCAGACGCAGTGCATCTTAGTAATCAGCTTGGTGAACACCATGAAGCTGAAGAACAGATAGCATTCGCTGACATTGTTTTACTTAATAAAATTGATCTTGTAGATGACAACTCAATTAATAAGGTTAAAGCAAGAATTAAAAAAATTAATCCATATGCAAAAATTGTCAAAACTAATCGTTGTGATATTCCACTTAATGAAGTTTTAGGACTTAATGCATTTAGTTTAGATCGTGTTTTAGAAGTTGAACCTGATTTCTTAGATTCTGACCACGCCCATGAACACGATGATGATGTAACAAGCATGTCATTTGTTTCTGAAACTCCATTAGATATGGACAAATTTCAATCCTGGTTTGGAAATTTATTACAAACACACGGACAAGATATTCTAAGATCTAAGGGCATATTAAGTTTTGAAGGTAAAGATGAACGTTATGTCTTTCAAGGTGTGCATATGCTCATGGACGCGTCTCCAATGGGCACTTGGCCTGAAGGAAAAGAGCGTAATTCAAGAGTAGTTTTTATAGGTCGAAATCTTGAAAGTATGGGTCTTGATGAAGGTTTTGAGGGATGTAAATTGAATTAAATAACACTCATAATTTCAATAATTAAATCAAAATGTCAGATAGAGAAAAATTTTTAGAAAAAAAAATATCTTACTTAGAACCTGAAGAAACAGAACTAGAAGGTAGAGGTGAGGAATTAGAAATAAATGCTCCAGTTACTGGTGCAGTTACAATTCCTGAGGCTGTTGTTGCAGGATTTGGTGACGGGACAGTAAGATTTTTTAGATCAGGTGAAACACCAAAAACAATTGACGCACATAATGGCGTAGTTCTGTGTATAGCCACAAATGGTAGTGAGGTATTTACTGGTGGTGATGATGGTAGATTTTTACAAATATCTCCTGATGGAACAATAAAGGAAATCGCTAGTTTTGGAACTCGATGGGTTGACACTGTAGCAGCAACAAAAGATAGTGTGGTTTGTTCATCAGGTAAAAATGCTTATTTGTGGTCTAGTGGTAATACAAAAGAAAAAATTTTAGAGCATACAAGCACTATAGGAGGTATGGCATTTGATAGAAATGGAAAACGTTTGGCAGTTGCCAGCTATGGAGGGGTTACTCTTTGGGAGCAAGGTAACAGACGATGGAAATCTTCACGGCTTGTATGGAAAGGATCTCACAGCAAAGTAAGTTTTAGCCCTGATGGAAAATATATCGTGACTACAATGCAAGAAAGTGAACTTCATGGATGGCGTATACGAGATAAAGTAGATTTAGCTATGAGAGGGTATCCAGCAAAGATAAAAAGTTTTGCATGGGTAGGTGACATTCCTCACCTTGCTACTGCTGGTGACCATCAAGCAATTTGTTGGCCGTTTGATGGTAAAGACGGACCACTTGGTAGAGAACCAGTTTGTGTTGCTGATTGTGGTAAAAAAATCTCAACTTTTATAGAACCCTTAACAGGCGAAAAGGCTATTTTTGTGGGCTTTAATGATGGTACAGTTTTATTATCAGAGGTAGATGATAGAAAAAATCCATTTGTTGTTAGAAATCCTAAAGGTTATGAAATATCTGCAATATCACTTTCATCAGATCGTTCTTATATTTTGATAGGCGACTTAGGTGGCAATATATTGTGGTCTCCATTATGGGCAAATTAAAAAAATGAATGACATGTTTAATCAAAAAAAAGCAAAACCTGAAAATATTAGATATTTAAAAGATATAATCTCTAAAAAATTAAACTTACCTGAAACCACAATATTAAGTATTGCTGAACTTAGCTGTCACGAGCCTGGTTGTCCTCCAAAAGAGACAGTAATTACCACTAATGCAAATGATGGAACAAGTAAAACTTGGAAAATTGAAAAACCAATAGATCAGATTGATAATTTTGATGTTGAAAATTTATTGGAGAGTTGATTTTAACATGAGAAGAGAAAATTATTTTTAATAAATTTAATTAATGAAACTGCGTTACATATACCTAATATTAATATTCGTTAAACTAAATATGTGAATAATATAGATAAAAACCCAGTTACTCTTTTCAGTATTTTAGATTTCAAACTGAGGTTGCTGCACCCTTTTACTAATCAACAATGGTCAATGGTCCATGGTTTTATTTTAAGTAATGTAAATATATTAAACTAAGTTTACCATATCTTTTAAGCTTACATTAATTTTGTTATAATAAAACCCATGTTAGGTGGTTTTAAAAAGACAACAAAAAGAAACCTTTTAAAAGGCATACCCTGGCGTTTTGGCCCTAACTGGCCAGGCAAAAGGTGTGAAGCAAAAACTAGAAAAGGCAAACCATGTCAACGCCCCGCTAAACTACCAGTCGGTCGGTGCAGGCTTCATGGAGGTGCAAGCACAGGTCCAAGGACCAAGGAAGGTTTAAAAAAATTAGCAGATTCAAAAACTATTCATGGACGCTTTACAAAGATTGAAAGAGAAAAAGCTAAAGCTAGAGCAGAGCAAGGAAGAATAATTCGAAGTGAACTAAAAGAACTTGAAGCTTGGTTCATTGACCATGGATATTTGAAAAAAGACTGGCGTAAAGATTGGGCATATTAAAATGCAATAGAGGTGTAGAGGTGTAGATTATTTTCCTTAAAAATTTGTTCAATGTTAGTTTTAAAAAAAAGTTTTTAAGATTATATCTGCACCCCTACACCAACTGCTTGTATCTGATATAGTTAGAATGTTTGTCCCTACCCATTTCAAGCTCTACATCATCCCTAACTAATTGCCTAATCCTTTGTGCAAATCGATTTCTACTTGGGACATATTGACCATCTCCTATTTCTTCCATGTGTGTTTTAAATTTTGAATATACATCAGTAATTCCTACTTTTTTATTTTTACGAGCATCTAACAATTCATGAAGATAATTTTCCTTAAACCAATATAATATTGAGTCTGAATCTTCAAACCATTGAGTTGTAGACTGTTCAACTACACTTGGGATGATGAAGCCATCATTTTCAATAACATCCAATGCCCCTTTTATAGCGAACTTAAACAATTGATCTTTTTCATATAAAACTATTTTTTCAGCAATTCTTGGCACTCTCTCTTTCATAGGAATAGATCGATCGAATGGTATTACTTTTACCCTTCTATTAATTACTTCATCTACTCCTCCCTTGAAATTAGGGAGAACATTGGTTGCAAATATGTGGATCGCATTTGGTTTAAATGAACATACTGGTTTATAAACCTTTTTACCTGACACGGTATCACCAGTTACAACTGCTTTAAGTTTGTCTGATCTTATTGCATTAGCCCCAGATAATTCGTCAGATAAATTTGCCATTTTACCAACTAATTCTATTAAATACTGTTCTTTGCCTAAATCAGCTGGGGGTATAGATGAACAAGCATTTTTGGGTAGAAGAGACCGTATTAATTCTAAGATCTGTGACTTACCATTAGATGCAGAGGGGCCATATAAAACAAAACATATTGGAGTTGACAATTTTGTTGCAATCCCAGTTATACTTACCCCTAATATTTGTTGAATGAGTCTTATCAGTTGGGTTTTGATGATTTCATCTAAACTCATAAAACAACCGTTGATTAGTTTCCTGAGATAACCAGAAAGTATAAAATCTTCATCATCCCATTTGGCATCAAATACAAATCTTTGTTTATGATTTGGATCATGATGCAACAGTTTAGTTTTTTTATCGTAAGACATCTCTAAAAAACCATTCTTACAGTTCACTCCCATTGGTTGATCTTCAAAGAATCCTGGCTCAGAACACATTGACATTAATTCGTGAAGGCAGCCATCTATGAACTGTTTACTTACTTGAATCAATTTGCCAGATTTGGTTTTCTTTTGATCTAATTCGTGGACTAACTGTCTTAATTCGCTATCAGGGATAATCTTCCAACACAAACCATTATATTTCCAAAGTTCCCCCTCATCGTAGACTGGTATTGGACCTTCTAATTCAAATTGCTTTTTTAGATATTTTGCTATTGAAGTGTGTGTATTACTCTCAATTTCAAAAATACCACCTCCTTGCCAACCATTTTGCGTTGCAAGTTTAAATATATATCTTTTGTCAATTTTTTTTGGATTGAATGAATTCCATTTTTCTTTGTTAAACTCTTTATTTTGATAATTAGGGCATGGAGAACCATCTATTTTATATTTTGACCAATCATCAAAGATTTCAAACCCATCTCCTTTAAAAGTTTTTTTAAGAGCATGGCCTATATTTACCCATGTATTATAATCTTCAGAATCTATATAGCTTAAGGCACTCCGTATTAAAGGAATATCCTTAATACCCTCTTCCCTTTTGTTTTTATTTATAGATGTCTTTATTGTTGATATTTTAACTTCTTTTTGTACAACATGGTTTTGTAATAGCGTTTCAGATTGAGTAATAATATTTTTCACTTGTTTAAGGGTTACACGTGGAAGATCCTCACTGTGCACCTCTAAGGGGCTTTCATCAATCCATTGATAAGATTGTTTTGTTTCTGGGTGAGTTCCAAAAATTATACATTGTCTGCCACTAGCTAATACTTCTAATTGAGCCTTTCCTTTTTCAAGAGTAAAAATTTGAGTAGATCTTTTTCTAAATTCATCTCCACTTCTTCTATAAAACAATGCTCTCTTTGGAAATTTTCCAATTCTTTCTATCGTATCACCCAGTTCACGAATAATTATGTCTCTAATACGAAGGCTTTGTTTGTCATCTAGAATATCTATATCAAATACGATTAAATCATTTAATAGAACACCCACACCTGCATGTGGGTATTCTAAGGATAGTTTCTCAATTTGGGCATAATCATTTTTGAAACTTGACCAATTTTTAATGCTTGGCCTTTTTGTTGCTGGAATGATTGGGATTGGAATATAGCCATTTTCATGCAACTTTAAAGCTGCATTGTCGTAAGACTGTAAAGATAGCATTATAAATCTCCATCATCACGTCTTATTTCCATTTCCATAAGCCAATCATCTATTTCAGAACACCTCCATAATCTTGTTTTAGATGAGGGTTTAATAGGTTTTGGAAAATCTTTATTCTTCATCCAATCTTTAATTGTTTCTGAAGTAACCCCAAAAAATTTAAGGATTTCTTTTCCATTTACATATGTTTTATTTTCAAATAGTGCCATCGTGGCCTCCTTTTAATTAGATTAAAAAAAACAGGCATCGATTTTTAAGATGAGATTCAACTTCTACGATGTTAACTGAAGTTGTTGCATACTGATTACGCTAGTATGGCAGCCAGGTGCCCTCACCGAGCATATATAGTATATCAGGTCCAGAATCGCTCGAAAAGGCCCTATTTAGATTTTTTTTAATTTTTTTTTAAGTTATTGGATTTACTAAAAAGGAGATAAAAATTAATTAAAACCGGTCACATCTCCGTCACAATTGCTTTGACTTTTATAAAAAATCCTGAGATTCTATAATTATAACAAGTGAGGTGTGGCTTATTATACATAGTCTTATTGGTAGCGGAGGAGGGACTTGAACCCCCGACACCCGGATTATGATTCCGGTGCTCTAACCAGCTGAGCTACTCCGCCAATAGTTAGATAGTTACTAAATATAAATTATTTTCTAGTCAAGCAATTACATTCTTAAATGAAAATTATAGTGAAATAATGATATCTCTTAAATTATCTTTAAGATTTAATTTAAAGTTTGAAGAGTTTTTTTTAAATGTTGATAGGACTGATACATGCTCAATTTCTCCAAAAGAATCAAAAAAAGCATTAAAATGTTTTTGTGTTTCAGAGAGCTCAATTTCAAAGCTAATCAGCTCAAATTGATTTTTTTTCATTTGATTTATAGGTTTTTCACTTTTCCAGGAAATTAAACTTGGTATGATTCCTGTTTTTACAATTTCACTATCTAAAAATTTGTTTTTGTAAGTTGGCATTGCAAACTGCCATCTATAATTAGCACGAGAAGCTTCAAAAAATGGATCATAATATTTAGATATTTTTATATCTTTTTTTTCAATAACATAACCAATGATTTGTGGTGATTTTTTTAATTTACATTGTAAATTTGAGTTATCTAGATTAAACCATTTTCTATTTTTTAAATTTCTTATTTTGGGATCAATAGCAACTACTTCTAAATAAATCTTGTCACTTATCCTTATAACCCTGTTATGTGTTCCCATGTCTTTGTGATAGCCAATATCACTTAGTTTAGCTTGAAGTATATTTTCAACAAATTCTGTTCCTTCTTCTAAAGTAAAAGCTCCAAATACAATGTGATCTAATTTATGCATTGTAATGATTAATATCAGCCAACTTGTTAGGAGCTTCTGTTATCCACCCACCACCTAATACATGAGAACTTTCTTTAATATTATAAAAAACAGCTGCTTGACCAGCAGAGACGCCAAATTGAGGTTGATCAAAGGATAAATAAGCATTGCTAATATTATAATTAACTTTAATTGTTCCAGTTACTGGTTGTGATGAATTTCTTAATTTGACTAAAACTCTAAAATCAGAATGATCTTTTAGATCAATTATCCAGTTACAGTCAGATATTTTAATTTTATTACACGATAATAATTCTTTGGGACCAACTATCACATTATTTTTTTCTGTATCAAGGGCAATTACATATAAAACACTATTATTATCATCTACCCCTTTTCTACCACCAATTCCAATGCCTTTTCTTTGACCAATTGTGAAGTCAATTATCCCATTATGCATTCCTATAATATTTCCATTTACATCAATTATATTACCTCTATCAATGCTTCCTGGTCTCAATTTTCTTACTATATCTGCATATTTCCCCTCGGGAACAAAACAAATATCTTGGCTATCAGGCTTATCTGCTACGTTAAGGTCATAACGTTTAGCAACAGACCTAGTTTCATCTTTTGTTAACGAACCTAAAGGAAATCTTACAAATTCTAGTTGTTTTTTAGTTGTAGCAAACAAAAAATAAGATTGGTCTTTAAGCCTATCTATTCCAGTAAATAAACTTATCGTCCCAGATCTTTTTTTTCTTCTAATATAATGTCCTGTAGCCATTGCACTTGCACCCAAATTTTTTGCTCTATCAAACATATCTGTAAATTTGACTGTCTGATTACATCTTACACAAGGAATTGGTGTTTCACCTCTTAGGTAAGAATCTGCAAAATCATTCATTACTTGATCCTTAAAAATACTTTCATAATTCAAGACATAATGAGGAATTCCAAGCTTACTTGAAACTAATCTAGCATCATTAATATCAGAACCTGCGCAACATGCCCCTTTTTTTTGAAGAGCTTTACCATAATCGTATAGCTGCATGGTTAAACCAACAACATCAAAACCTGCTTCAACAAGCAAAGCAGCAGTCACAGAAGAATCTACACCACCTGACATTGCTACAACAACACGATGATCAGATGGATGCCCCTCTAAATCCATTTCTTGTATTACTTGGTTAATATTTATCATTAACCTTACTCTTTAGGTATTGAAACTCTAAGACCATCAAGTTTATCAGTTACTTCAATTTGACAACCTAATCGAGAAGTTGGTTGTAATCCATCAGCTAAATCTAACATATCTTCCTCATCTGGATTCGGGTCTCCAACAACTGAAAACCATTCCTTATCTACTATAACATGACAAGTACAACATGAGATTGATCCACCACAAGTCCCTTCAATTCCTAAATCATTATCTCTAGCTACTTCCATTAAAGACAATCCATTTTCTGCTTCTACCGATTTTTCATTGCCATCTGAATTAACAAATACTAGTTTTGGCACATTAAACTCCATAATATTATTTTTATCTTACAAATTTGACCAACAATGAGCCAATCTATCTAAATCTTTTGTAGTTATCAAGCTTTCTGAATGTAAAATAGCATCATTTGGAGGAAATGAGAATCTTATAGAGTTCAAAGCAAGATTGTCATATCCCATTGCACTAACAACATGACTTTTAGAAATTTTACCAGAACTACATGCAGAACCAGAACTTACTGAAAAAGATTCTAAATCTAATTTCATTAATGCCAAATCTCCAGGTATTTTAGGTAAAGCTAATAACAATGTATTTGCAACTCTATTTGCTTTTTCTCCAAAAATTATGGTTTCAGGACTCAAATTTTTTATTTTTTTTTCAAAATAATCTCTTAGAAACTTGACTTTAGTAGAGGTATTTGTTTTTGAACTAGTTATTAGTTTTGCAGCTTCACCAAAACCCTTAATTCCAAGAATGTTTTCTGTTCCAGCTCGCATTCCTTGCTCTTGCCCCCCTCCAAAAATTTGTGGGGTTAAATTTATTTTATTATTAGCAACCAAAGCACCTATTCCGGTTGGTGCACCTATTTTGTGACCTGATAGAGTTAGAAAATCTAACCCTGTATCTTCAAAATTTATTTTTATCTTACCAAGTGCTTGTGCGGCATCACAATGAACTAAACAATCATATTTTTTTGCAAGCTTTACTACATCTTTTATTGGTTGTATCACACCCGTTTCATTATTAACCCACATTACTGAGACTAAAGTTTGTTTATTATTTTTAGTTAATTTTTTTAAATATGTTTCAAGATAATTCAAGTCGACAACACCATTTTGATTTACGGGAAAAATGTGATCACTTTTAGATGATGATAATACAGCTAAATGTTCTATCGAACTAGTTACAATAGTTTTGAAATTATTAAAGAGTAAATTAATGGCTTCTGTTGCAGAACTCGTAAATATTAAATTATTCTTATTTGTATTTATTAAATTACTAATATTTGTTTTGGCAACATCTATGATTTCTTTACCTTTTCTTCCATAATAGTGAACTGAAGAAGCATTAATTGGTCCTTCGTTCATACAATCTATTAAAGATTTTTTAACTTCCTTAAGGATTGGAACAGTTGCATTGTAATCTAAATAAGTCGGTTTAATCACTGTTAAAATCTTTACATCAAAATACTGAAAAATTTATTTTTTTGTTTTTTTGTCATTTTCTAAATTTTTAATCTTCTTTTCTAAACTTTCTACTTTTTTAATTAAATTAACCAAAGTTTTTTCTCTTGGATCAGAGTCCTCAGCTGAAATTCCATATGCTATAAAAGGTTTTTTTTTAATTGATCTTGCGAACTCTCTTGCAGGAACTCCAGCCACAGTGACGTTTGGTGGAACATTTCTTGATACAACAGAATTAGCTCCAATCCTAGCGTTATCACCAATTTTAATTGCACCTAATATTTGAGCGCCAGACCCAATAATTACATTATTTCCAATTGTTGGATGTCTTTTTTGATTTCTTTGGGAGTCACTTTCTACTGATGGCATAATACCACCAAGCGTTACACCTTGATAAATAGTAACATTCTGACCTATTTCGGCTGTTTCACCTATTACAATTCCTAAGCCATGATCCATGAAAAAATTACTTCCTATTTTAGCTGCGGGATGTATTTCAATACCAGTAAAGATCCTAGCAATGTGCATAATCATCCTAGCGAAGAATTTTAAATTATATCTCCAAAAAATATTTCCAATTTTATAGAAGCACATTACATGAAATGTAGGGTATAAAAAAACAACTCCAATTCTACTTCCAGCTGCTGGATCTCTGTCTATAATAGAATCAATTTCATTCAAAAAATTTTTTAAAATCATTACATTTTCCGTAAACATCGTTGTAGTACATTATAATCAAAAAAAAGTAATTTTAAATTATAAATCAGAAATTAACAAAAACACTAATTAATATTGACAGATTTATATTTAATTATTATCGGTGATTAACTAAGTTAAATGCCAGTGTCTTAAGAGTTTTATACGAACTTTAATTTATGATATAAAGAAATAAATTCATTTTCTGGAGAGAACAAATGCCCGAGGTAATTCTAAATGGACCCCACGGAAGAATAGAGTGTAGATACCATCCGGGATCATCCCCTGATAGTCCAATAGCCTTAATATTACATCCTGAGCCTAATCAAGGTGGAAGTATGAACAATAAAGTAGTTTATGGTATGTACCACGAATTCAGAAATAGGGGTTTTTCAGTTTTACGTTTTAATTTTAGAGGAGTTGGAAGAAGCGAAGGTGTTTATGAAGGAGGAGAAGGTGAACTAGCAGACGCCGCTGCAGTTTTAGATTGGATACAATCACAAAATCTTCATTCAAGATATACATTCATTGCTGGGTTTTCTTTTGGTTCTTGGGTAGGCATGCAGTTAATGATGAGAAGGCCAGAAATTGTAGGTTTTATTTCAGTATCACCTCCAGCTGATAAATTTGATTTTTCATTTCTAGCACCTTGTCCAGCGTCAGGTCTTATTATACATGGTGAGGATAACAAAAGAGTTCCTAGTGAAGTTATCCAAAGAATTGTAGATAAAATATCTATTCAAAAAGGCATAAAAATTGAAGTTGAATATATAAAAGATGCTAATCATATGTTTTCACATCATGACCAAGAATTAATAGATTCAATAAAAAAATATCTTAATGTTGTTTTGGATGCCTCTGAATACAGTGAGCTTTAAAAATAAATAATTATGAGATTTAAAAATGAGTAAAATAAATAACTCTGAATTTATAAATATAATGATTGAACGTGGTTTCGTTCATCAAATAACAGACAAAGACAATCTCGAAAAGGAGATGCGTTCTAATCCCCTAGTAGGTTATATTGGATTTGATTGTACTGCACCATCTTTACATATTGGATCTTTAATTCAAATAATGATGTTACGTTGGTTTCAAAAAACAGGCAACAAGCCAATAGTATTAATGGGAGGTGGCACTACTAAGATTGGAGATCCATCTGGAAAAGATAGTGCTAGGCCTTTGCTCTCAACAGAATTGATAAACACAAATAAAGAGAGCATCAAAAACAATTTTCAAAACTTCTTGAAATTCGGTGAAAATAATAATGATGCTATAATGGTAGATAATTCAGAATGGTTAGATAATCTAAATTATATATCATTCTTAAGAGATTATGGATCATTCTTCTCAATTAACAAACTAAATAACTTAGAAAGTGTAAAACTTAGACTCGAAAGAGAACAAAACCTGTCATTTTTAGAATTTAATTATTCATTATTGCAAGCTTTTGATTTTTTGCAACTTTCAAGAAATTATAACTGTAAAATTCAAATGGGTGGCTCAGATCAATGGGGAAATATCATAACCGGATTAGATTTAGTTAGAAAAGTTAGTTCCAAACAAACTTATGGATTAACTTCACCACTTTTGACAACGAGTTCTGGGGCTAAAATGGGTAAAACCGTTAACGGAGCTATTTGGTTAAATAGTGATCAGTTATCTGATTGGGATTTTTGGCAATATTGGAGAAATGTAGAAGATTTAGATGTTATCAAATTTTTGAAATTGTTTACTGAAATTCCAATGTCTGAGATAAAAAAATTTGAAAAATTAGAAGGTGCTGAAATTAACGAAGCTAAAATAACTTTAGCAAATGAAGTGACCGCATTATGTAGAAACTCTGATACTGTAGACAAAATTTCATCATCTGCTGCGAATTTATTCAATAAATTTGAAGTTGATGATACTTTGCCTAATGTAAAAATTCCTAAAAGTGAAATATCTATTATCAACGCTTTGAAAGTTTTAAAATTTTTAAATACAAACGGGGAAGCTAGAAGGTTAATACGTGGAAATGGAGCTAAGGTCAACGACATTGTAATTAATGATGAAAATTACATTTTATCTAACAAAGATTATGAAAATGGGAAAGCAAAAATATCATGCGGAAAGAAAAAACATGGACTTCTAATTTTAAACTAATTATTTAACTCATCCCTTAAAAAAAAGTTTTTATTATCAAGCCAATCTTCTGAAAACAAATCTCTCAAAATTCCTGGAGCAAATGACATTGTATTCAATTTTGTTTTTGGATTTTGAATTTGTCCTTCCATTTTAAATTGCCCCGCAAACAATCCTTCTTTTTTTAACCCAGTTAACAATTCACCAACAGCAGGTACAACACTTAATATTTTTGATATTAACTTAATTGGTGCAACTGAACCAGTCATATTAATTGATTGTTTTTTTAAGTTTAAACTACCTTTAGCAGATATTCCAAGAGATTCACTTGATAGATAAAGTTTATCAAAATTAAAGATTTTGTTTTTAACCTTGATATTTACCTGCCCTTTGTCAAAAAAAACTCCCTCTCCAGAAATGATTGATCCAATTCCTGAAAAACTTAATACTGATAGAGAATTTATTATTCCAGGTGCATTTATTAAACTAAATTTTTTCGATTTTATTTGCCCTTCATAATGATCGTATCCATCATTTAAAAAATTTATATTTATTTTCATGTCACCACTTTTTACATTTTGTGTGAAACCAAGAGCGCTTAGAAGCTTCCCTCCGTCAGAGGTGTCAAATATTAAATTTGGAAAGCTATTATATTGTTTTTGTAAATTAATTTTTGTTTCGGCTCCTCCTACCAGGCCTAAACCCTCTAATTTAGAAATTTTATTATCTACGTGAATTTCAAATTTACCATTATCAAGTAAAGGCGCCCCACCCAATAACATTTTACCGTATGCTATTGACTTGAAAGTAGAACCATTTATTTGTCCTTTTAAATTCCCAGTTAAAGATATTTTAGAATTTAGTTTTATTAAATCTGCAGTTAAATCAAGAATTATATCTTTATTTTTTTTTAAATTTTTATTAAGGCTCGATAAGTCAATTTTTTTTCCTGTTGCTTGTATGATTAAATTTTTATTATCATTAAATATTCTTACTTCATGAATATTTAGGTTTGGTGTGTGTAAGTTTTCAAATAACACCTCATTTGTATTTTTATTATTAAACTCAACAAGATCTATTTTATAAATTTTATCACCAACATATAAATGTGTGTTTTTTAAAAAAGCTATTTTACCTTCAAAAAATGATATCTTAGACTTAATAGAAGATGAAATGTTTTTATTCTTTATTATATCTAAATAATTAATTTTCAAATATGAATTTGTAAGGTTTGAATCTAAATCTAATTCGAAATTTAAACTTTTAATATTTCCTGTTAAATTAACATCTAAATTAGTATCCCCAATTAATTCAATGTTAAGTTTTCTCTTTAAAAAACTTGAAAACTCTCTGTTGTTTTTAACTCTCAATGTACTTTTAATTGTTCTCATGCTACTTATAGTTGTATTACTTAATATGTACCTTAATTTATTATCTTTTATAAACTCTACTTTTGAAATTTTAAAATTACCTTTATTAATTTTAATGTTACTAAATGAGTATTCTAATTTGTTGTTTTTCAAGAAATCTGCCTTAGAAATTAAATAATATTTATCTTGAAACTTACCTTTTATTTTTGCTTGATTAAATTTATATCTAAAATTTTGATCCCCAATTAAAACAAAACCGTCTGAGGCATTAAAATTAGCATTTATAATTGGAGACTGAGTTTCTTGAGGATTAAGGCTAAATTTAAAATCACCTGAAATAGTACTAAGAATTTTTTTAAATATTTTATCATTGTATTCAAATTTAACATTATTAAATTTTGATGTTACATCAATCATATCTAAGACAAATTCTTTTTCTAAGGAAAAATTTAGATTTACTCTGATATTATTTAAACTCCCTCCTTCAAAATAGTTAAAAAATTTAATAAAGTTTAACTTCAACAAAATATCAGAGGAGACCCCAATCTTTTTGAGATAAGTTTTAGTATCTTCAACAAATAATTTTTTAATCAAAAAATTAGATGTGCCTCTTTGAGATATAAAATCAAATTCGCCACTAGCAGTCATATGATCACCTAAAAGAAGGTTCTCAAACTTTAACAAGTTATTTTTCTTTTCCCACGAAATTTCACCAGTAAATTTTGTTTCATAAATTTTATTATCTTCTTTATTTTTTGTAATTAACAATGACTCATCCGATACAAAATTAATACTTTGGATATCAAAAACTTTTGTAGTTTTTATAAGAAAACTTCCATTTAAGTAACTAGTTCCAACAATTTTAAATGGATATAAATTTTTATCCTTCCAATTATTCAGTATTAAGTTCGGTTCAAAGTTTTTTATTACTCCACTAAAAATGTTTGCTCTTTCAGTTAATGTTGCATTGAGTGAAAATGAAGTATTTTCCTCTTGGTAACATTTCATTTCTAGAGATCTAGATTTTCTGATAATTTCTGACAATACAGCATCTTCACATTTTATTTCTAAAAGTCGATCTTTGAAAATTTCTCTTTTGTCTTTTAATAAAAGATTTATATTTCCTATTATAACTTTACTTTGTAGTAATTTTTTTTGAGAAGCTTGAGTTTTAAGATTTTCTTGATTAATTAATGACAATACTTTAACCAAAGGACCAGGTGTAAATTTATCCTTTTCTATTTTTGCATTTAGTGTGAGATCACGAAAGTTTAGGTAACTAAACTGTATTTCATTTTCATTTAAAAATAAATTTTTCAAAAGTTTATGATAAGAAAATCCTAACTCTATTTGTTTAATACTTGACTTTTTTTCTTGTTTTAAAGAGTAGACATTTATATTTTTTAACTTAACTTTAGCAATGTTTGGCCAATCAGGTTTCAAAAACCTAATTGTTTCAATTTTTACACTTATATTTTCATCATTAATTTTTCTTGCGATGAAATTTTCAAACTTTTGATTCAATAAAGTTTTTAAATTAAAGGACTCCAAAATGTAATTTTGTGATCTTTCTGGATATAGAAATAATATTGAGGTTGATCCAACTATAAATGCAACCAATATAAAAAATGATATTAAAATCTTATTTCTCATTTTTTCAATTTTCCTATATCTATTATAATTAAATGATAGTTGATATATTTTTATGATGTAATATAACTTAATAACATAATTAATTCTAATCATATGAGATATTATTCATGTTAAAAATAAATGATAAATTACCTGAATTTGAAATATTAACTGACAAAAGTGAATTCAAAATTTCAAATCACGTTGGAAAGAACATAGTAATTTTCTTTTTTCCTAGAGCTGATACCTCTGGTTGTACAGCAGAGTCAATTGCATTTACGAAACTACAAAGAGAATTTGATAAATTAAATTGCATTGTAATTGGAATTTCAAAAGATAACCCCAAAAAACAAGCTAAGTTTAGAGAAAAGTATAACCTTACATGTGAACTTGGCGCTGATTTTGAAAACAATGTATGTGAACAGTTTGGTGTTTGGGTCGAAAAATCTATGTATGGCAGAAAATATATGGGGATTCAAAGATCCACATTTTTATCCAATCGAAATAAAATTATAACAAACGTATGGGAAAAAGTTAAAGTCCCTGGTCATGCCGAAGAAGTATTAGATGCAGTTAAGAAAATTAATTTGTAGCTTTCCTACCTTTTCATACCCACTTTAAGTGCTAGAGCAGATTCAATAAATACATCTATATCACCATCAAGGACAGATTGTGTGTTACCTACTTCTACATTGGTACGAAGATCTTTCACCATTTGATAGGGATGAAGTACGTAAGATCGAATTTGACTTCCCCAGCCTATTTCACCTTTATCAACTTCTTTTTGACTGTTAGTTTCCTCTCTTTTTTTTAATTCTATTTCATATAATTTTGCTTTAAGCATAGATAATGCCTGTGCTTTGTTTCTGTGCTGTGATCTATCATTTTGACATTGAACAACTGTATTCGTGGGTAAATGTGTTATCCTAATAGCTGAGTCTGTTTTATTAACGTGCTGACCACCCGCTCCAGATGCTCTATAGGTATCAATTCTTAGATCTTTATCGTCTATTTCAACATCTATATCATTATTAATTTCAGGATAAACCCATATTGATGCAAAACTAGTATGTCTTCTTGAAGATGAATCGAACGGAGAAATTCGAACTAATCTATGTACTCCAGATTCTGTTTTCCCCCACCCATAAGCATTAAATCCCTCTACTAACAATGTACAAGACTTAATACCTGCTTCATCTCCTGAGCTTTCTTCTATAGATGACACTAGGAAACCTCTTTTTTCAGACCATCTTGAATACATCCTTTGTAACATTAATGCCCAATCTTGAGCTTCTGTACCTCCTGCGCCAGCATGTATTTCAATATAACAATTATTTGAATCAGCTTCCCCAGACAATAAACTTTCTAATTGAAGTTTATTACATATTTTTGACAAATTTTCTATTTGCTCAATAGTTTCTTCAATCAGCATATAATCTTTTTCTTCTTCTGCTAATTGAATTAGTTCAAATAAATTATCTTTTTCAATTTGTATGGATTTAATTTGATCAATAATTTTTTCAAGTTGTTTCTTTTCTTTCATGATTGACTGGGCTCTTATTGTGTCATCCCAAAAATTTTGTGTTTCAACTAGCTTGTTAAATTCATTGACACGATTTAGAGAATTCTCCCAATTAAAATGTTTCTTTAAAATGTTAATTGCATAATCTATATCATTAAATTTTGTTTGAATTTCAGCTTGCATAATTAATAACCAAAGTATCTAATATAAAGGGGATAAATTTTTCTGAGTGGCTTTTATTTTTTTTAAATCAATTGTTTTTTTATCATAATTTGAATTAGGAAGTTGTCCTGGTTTGAAAGCTTCTAATATAGATCCCTTCTCGTTGGAGTTTACTTTGAAACCTGTTTTTGGATTTACTGATATTAACTTTATGCCAGCTGGTCTTCTGAAAGGTAAATCAGGAGTGTTCTCAAGAACCTTTTCCATAAAATCTCTAAAAATTGGAGCTGCTACAGTGCTTCCAGTTTCTTTATAACCAAGTGGTCGTGGATCGTCAAAACCAACGAAAACTCCAGCAACTAAATCGCTTGAAAAACCAACAAACCAAGCATCAGTGTTTGCGTTTGTTGTACCAGTTTTGCCTGCTAAATTTCTTCCTAAAGAATTAACTACAACTCCCGTCCCTCTTTTCACTGCCCCTTGTAACATTGATACCATCTGATAAGCAGAAGAAGATGAAATAATTGTTTCTCTTGAATCCTTAATAGCTACTGAGGGAATTTCCATTGAATTAGACTTATCTCCATTACAATACTTACATTCTCTTTCGTCATGCCTAAAAATTGTATGTCCTCTTCTATCCTGCACACGATCAATTAATGTTGGTTTAATTCTTTTACCACCATTGACAATCATGCCATATGCATTTGTTAAACTAAGCAGGTTTGTTTCTCCTGCACCTAGAGACATAGACAAATATGATGGTAAGTTTTTACTAATACCAAATTTTGCAGCATAATCTTGAATGATATTTTTATTTTCACCTTGTTTTTGAGAGATATAATTAACAATGAAATCTACATTACTAACATCTGTATTAATTTTCTCAGCAATCGCATTATTTGAATAACCCATTTCAAGATAATTTTTTACAATTTCTTCCTCTTCTATTAACTTAATGGCAAGTCGAGCTGTCATCAAATTTCTAGATTTTTCAATTCCTAACCTCATTGGACTAGGACCGTAAAACTTTTTAGTGTAATTAGCAGGTTTCCATTTTTTTTGTCTTGGGCCTTGATCATATGCTAATGCTGCATCCAAAATTAAATCAGTTGGTTTATAGTTTCTTTCTAATCCTGCTAAATACACAAATGGTTTGAAAGCAGAGCCGGGTTGCCTTTTTGCCTGAGTTGCTCTGTTAAACTCACTTTTGTGAAAATTGTATCCCCCACTCATAGCAAGCACTCTTCCAGTATTTGGGTCCAAGACAACTATTGCACCATTTACAATAGGTCTCTGTGAAAGAGAATAATATGTTACATTTTTATTTTTATTTTTAAGTTTATTTTCTTTAATAACAATTATGTCACCTTTTGAGACAAATTGTTCAAAACTTTTAAATTTTGGTCCTAAATAAATATTTAAACGGTTATCATCGTCTTTTTTTATCGTCTGAGGTCTTGCCCACGAAGCATTTCTAAATTCTATTTTAACATTTTTGTTTCCTTGAAATAAAACATTAATAATATCTTTGGAAACTTTTTTTACTACTGCAGCCATTCTGTTTTCAGGAAGTTCTTTTTGAAAGTTTTGTAGATATATTAATAATTCATTATTTGTAAAATTCGACAAATCGATGCTACTTAATGGACCTCTCCAGCCTTGCCTTTTGTCCAATTTTTCTAATCCTTCAATTAAAGCTAATTCTGCTTTTTTCTGTATAGAAAGATCAAGCGTAGTTCTGACTGAATATCCATTTGTATATAACTTTGAACCAATCTTTTTATTTTTTATTAAGATTTTCCTGACCTCTTCTGTGAAATAAGGAGCATAACCTTCATCAATTCCAGTTGATTTACGAAGCCTAATCATTTTTTTACTTTCTATATTTTTTATTTCCTCTTCAATAAATCCATTCTTATACATTTGTGATAAAACCCAATTTCTTCTCAAGATAGCCTGTTTTTGTTTATAAATGGGGTTATAATTATTAGGAGCTTTTGGTAAAGCTGCTAAAAAAGCAGCTTCTGACAAATCAAGATTATCTAAACTTTTATCAAAATAATTTAATGCTGCGGCTGCTACACCATAAGATTTAAAACCTAAATAAATCTCATTCAAATATAATTCTAGTATCTCATTTTTTGAAAATGCCCTTTCAATACGTATTGCCAAAATTGCTTCCTTAAATTTTCTTTCATATGATAACTCAGATGATAATAAAAAGTTTTTTGCAACTTGTTGGGTTATTGTAGATGCTCCAATTAATCTTTTACTGGTGCCAAAATTCTTAATATTTGTAATTAAAGCTCTTAGTGTAGCCTTCAGATCTATACCAAAATGATTATAAAAGTCTTTATCTTCTGCTGAAATAAATGCATTTATAACTTTTTTAGGAATTACACTTATCGGTACAAATACTCTTTTTTGAATAGCGTATTCTGCTAACAATGCACCATTACCTGCATGTATTCTAGTAACTATATTTGGATTATACTTTGTCAATTCTTTATAATCTGGAAGGTCTTTTCCAAAATACCACAACCCATATATGAAAACTGCTATTCCAGATAAAATAAGTAAAAATGTTAATGTTATAAAATATGATAAAACTTTCATCTTTTATTCCTATAACGTAAATTAGACTTTTTTGGGACAGAATTTAATTTTCATAATTAATAAAATAATTTTGAATAGAATTTGCTAAACCCTTACTAAGTTCATCTAAATATTTAGAATCTAATAACTTTTTTTCTTCTTGTTTATTAGATAAAAATCCAATCTCAATTAACACAGAAGGAATGTCATAAGACTTTAAAACTGAAAAGCCTGCAAATCTGTGTCCTCGATTCACTGCCAATTTAGTTTTTTCTAAATTTAATAAAATATTTTTCGCTAAAAATGAACTATCGTTCATTGCTTCTCTTTGAAACATTTTAATTAAATTTCCATAAATTAATGGATCTTTAATTTTTTCTTGATTTTCAAAAAGTTTGTCAACCTCATTTTCTCTTCGGGCTAACATTTGTGCTTCTCTATCTGAAGCTTTATCAGAAAGACTGAAAACAGAAATCCCTTTTGCTTTTTTATTTTTACTGGAGTCCGCATGAATAGAAATAAATATATCTGCTTTATTTTTTTTTGCTAGCATAGTCCTTTTTCTCAATGTTAAGTAAACATCTTTATTTCGTGAGAGGATTGGTAAAATACCTTCAATTTTTTTTAGTTTTTTTGCTAATAAAATTGACGCTTTAAGAGTAACATCTTTCTCTAATGAACCTAACTGTCCAATTGCACCCGGGTCTTTCCCTCCATGTCCTGGATCTATAAAGACAACATAATCTTTGTTAAAATTTGTTTTTTTCAGATTTTGTTTTTTTAATAAATATGTACTATTTTTTTTTGATTTGGTCTTAAATTTATCAGATAGTATTTTGACATTATTATCTAATGAAAAAATATTTCCATCATTTTTATTAAGAATGTATTTCGCAACAGCATAATTTGCTTCAGAAGTAATAGAAAAGTAAATATTTAAATTTATTCGTGTATCATTGATCTTATAATATGATATGTTTGAAATTATTGTTGGATTGTTAAACTCTAAAACTAACTTTGAGGTTGGTTTTGAATTTTTATTAAATCTAACTTCCCTGATGAATTCATGATCATAAGATTTTTTATACTTGATCATCAATGAGTTCTTAAAAAAAAACTGAATTCTAAATGGTTCTCCAATTAAGTATGTTTTAAAATCCTCATAAATATCAACATTTTTACAACTCATATTTCTTTGATTAATTTCACAACTCGTGAGCAGTTTACTTTGATCAGCACGTAATATAGTAGCAGTAGTAATTAATAAAGTTAGAAAAATTACTCTAAAAAGGAATAGGCTAGCATCTTTTCTTAATTTCATCGCAATTTTGTTTGTAGTTTTATAAATTTGGTAAAATTATTATATACAACAAAAAATAAAGTTTGTCTTGATAACGTTTAGGTTATATAAATATTATTGGAATTTTTTAAAGTGAGTATGTATTAGATTTTTTATTATAAGAAAGATGGAATATATATAGTTTTAATGCTTATGCATTAACATTGTACGAATGAGTTAAGATTTAAGTCGGATTGTATCACTAATAATGAGGTTGTTGTTTAAGTTTTATATTAAATTTATTTATGTTTTATTTTTACTAAATATAATGTTTACATATAAATAATTAACTAATTACACATAAGTTTATATCTCCATTTATTTTTATTTTTACTCATTCGCAAATTGGTGTTCTGTTAGATTTGTTTAACAAAACATTATAATTTGGAGATTAATTATGAATAAACGTTTGTTAATTGATGCAAGAGAGTCTGAAGAAACAAGAGTAATAACTACAAGCAATGACTTAATAGATGACTTTGAATATGAAGTTCATTCTCGAAGACAGCTTAAAGGAAATATCTATTTAGCAAGAGTTACAAGGGTTGAGCCTAGTCTTCAGGCAGCATTTATTGAATATGGTGGAAACCGACAAGGTTTTTTAGCCTTTAGTGAAATACACCCTGATTATTATAGGATTCCAGTTGAAGACAAACAAAAACTTCTAGCCGAAGCTACTGAAAAACCTGATGAAGAACTTTACTCTAGTGATAATATTATTGATGACAATACAGATGACTACAATGAAGAAGAACTAAAAAAAATTAAAAGGAATTTATACAGAAATTACAAAATTCAAGAGGTGATAGCTCGTCGTCAAATTTTATTAGTGCAGGTTGTAAAAGAAGAACGAGGAACCAAAGGTGCTGCATTAACAACTTATATTTCTATAGCAGGAAGGTACTGCGTATTAATGCCAAACACACCAAGGGGTGGAGGTGTAAGTAGAAAAATTGCAAGTATTACGGATAGAAAAAGACTAAAAAAAATTGTTGATGATCTTGACGTTGCTGCTGGAATGGCAGTCATAATTAGAACTGCTGGGAGTAAAAGAACTAAGACTGAAATAAAAAGAGATTATTCCAATTCATTAGCAATTTGGGAAAATGTTAAAAAACTAACATTAGAATCTAATGCACCTTTTCTAATCCATGAAGAAGGATCGTTAGTTAAGAGAGCTATAAGGGATCTATATAATAGTGATATTGATGAGGTTTTAGTAGAAGGCATTGATGCTTATAAAGTTTGTAAAAACTATATGAAAGCAGTAATGCCAAGTCATGCAAAAAAAGTTCAACAGCATACTGATGAACGAAATCACCTGTTTCAAAAATTTAAATTAGATACCCAATTACAAGATATTTTCAATCCAAAGGTTACTCTAAGATCCGGAGGATATCTTATTATAGACCAAACCGAAGCTTTAGTTGCTGTAGATGTTAATTCAGGAAAAGCAACAAGAGAAAGATCTATAGAAGATACTGCATTAAAAACTAATATAGAAGCTGCTGAGGAGTTTGCCCGTCAGTCAAGACTGAGAGATCTATCTGGTTTAATTGTAATTGACTTTATTGATATGGAAGAGAGTAAAAATCGTAACTTGGTAGAAAAAAAATTAAAAGAAGCAATGAAAAAAGATAGAGCCAGAATTCAAATTGGAGAAATTAGTAACTTTGGTCTTCTTGAATTATCTCGCCAAAGACTAAGACCCTCCGTAGTAGAAAATTCTTCTGAAGTATGTCCTCAATGTGGAGGTTCTGGTAGAATCCAATCGGTAGAAGTAAGTGCAATTCAAATTCTAAGGTCGATTGAAGAAGAAGGTAACTTAGAAGAAAACGTCGGTATAAGAGTATCCGCACATCCTGACATTATACTTCATATATTAAACAAAAAGCGACCACAAATAAATGAAATTGAAACACGATATAAAATTTCTCTAGATTTTTTTAATGATAATTCAATTATTCCCCCTCAAAAAAAATTGGAAATTATTAAAAATAATTCTAGTACCGATCAAGAACAATTAGGACCAAAAACAAATAACGAAACTAATGAGGAAGAAGAACAGCATACTAAAAAAATTAAAACAAAGAAAGTGAACAGAAGAAAGAAAAAACCTACTAATAAAACTAATAACGATAAAATTGCCCCTATTACGGAAGGAGAAATTTCGCACGCTAAAAATACAAATAAAGACGACTTAAAAGAAATCTCTAAAATGAGAAGTAAAGCAAAGGTAATAAAACCTAAAACAAAAAAATCTGAAAATAAAACACCAAAAAAATTAAAAACTTCTGTAAAAAAAATGAAGAAAGAAGAAGACATTGTATCAAAGTCTAAAAATAATAAAAATGAAATAAGAGAGTCTAAATCTTCATCTCCTATTGAAATTACTGAAATAAATGAAAATTCTAAATTAGAAAAGCCAAAGAAAAAAGGTTGGTGGTCAAAATAAGATTAATAATTTTAATATTTTGTATTTTTTTTTCAAATAATGGATTCTCTGCTCAAAATTTCCAAATAATCCGGGATGCAGAAATTGAATTTTTTTTACATAAACTGATTAAATCAACAATAGAGAATCATAAAAATAAAAAATATTTCCCTCGATTAGTTTTTAATAACGAATACAATGCATTTGTTACTGGAACTAACAAAATTTATATCAATACAGGTTTGATAAATAAATCTAATTCTTTAAGTGAGATTCAAGCTATTTTGGCTCATGAAATTGGTCATCTGACTTTGAATCATTATACCTCAAGATTAATTAATACTAAAAATCTATCAAATTATTCAAAGTTTGCTACATTTGCAGGCGTTGCTCTCTCAGCAACAGGTAAATTAGATGCTAACTCTGCAATTGGATTGATGGTTGGATCAAATGATTTAGCAAAAAAATCTTCACTTCAATTTTCTAGGATTCAAGAACAGCAAGCAGATAAATTTGCTTTGGATCAGATGATTAAAAATAAAGTCTCTTTGAAAGGTTTAGAGACATTGTTAAATAATTTAAAAAATGAAGAACTTACCAACAAAGACGCAATAACTTATTATTATAGATCACACCCTTTTTCAAAACAAAGGTTAAAACAAGTAATGAGATATAAAATGCAATTTCAAAAAAAATCTATTGGAGAACATAAAGTATCAATCAATAATAATATAATCCCCTTAAGATATATAAAAAATAAGATAAAAGCCTATAATGTTGACCCCTTTAACATAATTAAGAATACAGAAAATAAAAATGATTTTTTATCTAATTATTCTAGATTAATTGCTTTATATAGAGTTGGTAAATATGATTTAGCTTACAAAAATCTACTATTAATAGAAGATAGGTTGAAGGACTATCCATTTCTATATGAGTTAAAAGGTGATATCAAATTTAACAAGGGTGATTTTAATAGTGCAATAAAGGAGTACGAAAAAGCAATTCATAGTTTTAAAGAAGTGTTTAGTCCTTCCACAGATCTTATAAAATTTTCTTTAATTAAGGCATATCTACAATCTAATAATAAAAAAGAATTGAAAAAATCGATTATGGTTTTAGAAGAAATACTTTATAATAATCCTAATTGGAGTTACTTGTGGCGATTATTGGCTAAATCCTCTGGTAAATTAAATAAAAAAGGTGTATCTTATATTGCTTTGGCTGAAGAGGCACTAATTAAAAAAAACTTTATTAAAGCAAAAAAATATGTAGATATGGCCAATAGGCAAGCAAAGTTACCTACCTCCTACAGGGTAAGAGGTGCTGATATACTTGCTAGAATAAATGTGATTAAACATAACAACAAATAATTTTTAAGTGAGAAAAGTGATGAATATAGTTACTACGTGCATTATTTTTTTTATATCCTCTTTTTTAATAATTTTTTCGTCTAAATCACACGAGATCAATAAAAATAATATTGAAATAATAATAAAAGATTTTTTAATTAAAAATCCTGGATTAATAAAATCAACGCTAGACGAATATAAAATATCTCTTGAAAATAAAAAAAAACAAAATGCTATTAGCTTATTAAAGGAAGTTGACAACCCAAAAATATCCCAAAAAAAAGCTGATGTAACTATTTATGAATTCTTTGATTATAATTGTGGTTATTGTAAATCTGTTGTCAAAACGATTATGGATATTATTTCTGAAGATAAAAAAATTAATTTTGTGTTTGTTGAGTTTCCAATTTTATCACAACAATCATATTTTGCTGCAAAAGCTGCCCTTGCTTCAAAAAAACAAGGCCTTTATAATGACTTCCACTTGTCATTAATGAATATAAAAGGCAGAGTAAATGAAGAAAAAGTATTTAGTATTGCAAATAAAATAGGCTTGGATATAAACCAGCTGAAAATAGACATGAATAATCCAGAAATTGAAGAGCTATTGATAAAAAATAGAAAAATTGCAAAAATATTAGGCTTAAATGGTACTCCAGCATTTATAATTGGAGATATTATTTATCCTGGCGCTTTAGATATAAATAATTTAAAGGAAATAATAAAACAATTTCGTGAAAGTTAACTAACTTCTATAATTAGTTTTAAAATCGACAAGATATAAAATACTATTTCATTTGGAGATGATTTTGAAAAGTAAATTATACATTATTAATGGACCAAACCTTAACCTTCTTGGCACTAGAGAACCAGAAAAATATGGAAATATTTCTTTAGACAAAATAAAAATATTATGTACTGAGAAATGTAATAATTACGACTTAGATTTAATTTTTTTTCAATCAAACATAGAAGGTGAATTAATCGGTCAAATACATAATGCTATAGAAGATGGAAATGGAATTATAATTAATGCAGGCGCATTAACTCATACTTCTATTGGTCTCTTAGATGCTCTGAATATGTTTAAAGGACCAAAAATAGAATTACACATAACTAATATTTATGCTCGTGAGAGTTTCCGTCATAAATCTTACATTTCACCAGTTGTTAACGGAATAATAGCAGGGTTTGGATTTAATTCTTACCTTCACGCTATAGATGCGATTAAAACTCTCTTAAACGATTAAATTAGAAAAGGTAAATTTATGACCAAAGAAAATATTCACAAAGAGAATTTGAGTATAGTCCAAAAGTTAGTTGATATTATAAAAAAAGATAATTTGTTAGAATTAGAATACGAAGCAAACGACTTAAAGATTAAAGTTGTTAAGAATATGAGAATCCCTTTTTCTAAACATCAAGAAACTATTGTTAGTATGCCTGATATTAAAGATGATAAAAAAGAAACTAAAATAATTAAAAAGGTTGAACAATTTACCAACAAGCATCCTGGCGCAGTGAACTCGCCAATGGTTGGTACAGCATATTCTGCACCTGAGCCTGGAAAAGATCCATTTGTTAAATTAAATTCTCAAGTTTCAAAAGGAGATACGCTACTCATTATTGAAGCTATGAAAGTAATGAACACAATCACTGCGCCCAAATCTGGAAAAGTGATATTTATTGGTTTTGAAGATAGTCAACCAGTAGAATTTGACCAATTACTAATTGTAATTGAATAATCTAATCATGATGTTTAAAAAAATATTAATTGCAAACCGTGGCGATGTAGCACTAAGAGTATTGAGAGCTTGTAAGGAACTAAATATTGAAACAGTTGCCATTCATTCAACTGCAGACAGCAATGCAATGCATGTTAGGTTAGCTGACGAAACTGTTTGCATTGGTGGACCATCATCATCTGAATCATATTTAAACATCCCTGCAATAATAACTGCTGCACAATTAGTTGGCGCAGATGCAGTACACCCAGGAGTGGGTTTTTTATCAGAAAATGCAGATTTTGCTGAAATCGTAGAGGCTCATAACATTGTTTTTATTGGACCTAAACCAGAACACATAAAATGCATGGGAGATAAAATTCAAGCAAAAATTACTGCTAAAGAATTAGGTATTCCTCTTGTGCCAGGCACCAAAAGTGACGTTGTTAATTTTAAAAGTGCATTAATTGAAGCAAAAAAAATTGGCTATCCAGTGCTAATAAAAGCTGCCTCAGGTGGTGGTGGTAGAGGTATGAAAGTAGCCATGAATGAAAATGAATTAGAGTCTGCTTTTACTTCAGCAAAAAGTGAAGCAAAGTCAGCATTTGGTGATGATCGTGTCTATATGGAGAGATATCTTAAAAAACCGAGACATATTGAAGTTCAAATTATTGGAGATAAGTATGGTAACACAGTTCATCTCGGTGAAAGAGAATGTTCAATTCAAAGGCGTCATCAAAAAGTAATTGAAGAAGCACCATCACCTGCGATAGATAAAAACACAAGAGATAAAATAGGTAAAATTGCATCTATGGCTGTAGCAAAAATGGGTTATTTGGGATTGGGTACAATTGAATTCTTGTATGAGGATGGTCAGTTTTTTTTCATTGAGATGAATACTAGACTACAAGTCGAACACCCGATTACTGAAGCAATCACTGGCATAGATTTAGTAAAAGAACAAATCATGATAGCTGCTGGTGAACCTCTTTCTTTTAAACAAAATGATGTTAAATTTAATGGCCATGCTATTGAATGCAGAATTAATGCAGAGGACCCAAAAACATTTATTCCCTCACCTGGTAAAATTACCCAATTTCATTCTCCCTGCGGTCTAGGCATAAGAATTGAGTCGTGCGTATATTCTGGTTACGTGGTTCCTCCATATTACGATAGTCTTATTGCGAAACTAATAGTACATGCCCCTAATAGAGAGCAATGTATTCTAAGGCTTAAGCAGGCTTTAAGAGAAATCGTTATTGAACCAATTTCCACAACTATTGATTTACATAAAGATATACTAGAAACCACTGTGATGAAAGATGGGTCATATGATATAAGATGGTTAGAAAATAAATTGTTAAATAATAATTAAAATATTTATCATTCGACCCAATATATATTCTTGAGAACTAAAGATAATAAAATAATTACTCCAGACCAGCTTATAAGAGCTTATATGCTTGGTATGTTTCCTATGTCAGAGAGCAGAACAAATAAGAAGTTTTTCTTTGTTGATCCAGAATTTAGAGCTGTTATTCCAATCTTTAATTTTCATATATCAAAAAGCCTTCTACGTATTGTCAAAAAAAGACCTTTTAAAATTACTTTAAATAAAGCTTTTCCAAATGTCATTAGATCATGTGCAACTATCAACAGAACTGAAACATGGATAAACAAAGAAATAGAAAGCTTATTTATTTCTCTGTATGAAATGAAATGCGCTCATTCAGTAGAATGTTGGAAAGATGACAAATTGGTTGGGGGTGTATATGGATTAGCAATAGGAGGAGTTTTTTTTGCAGAATCTATGTTTAGTGCCATGCCAAATGGAAGTAAAATAGCTTTATTAAATCTTGTAGCAAGATTGTGGAGAACGGGTTTTAGAATTTTAGATGTTCAGTTTTTAAATGACCATTTATTACAATTTGGGGCTTATGAAATAAGTAAAAATGAATTTCAGGCGGATCTTCAAAAAGCAATTCAATTAGAAGTAGACATTTTGTCTTTTGGCGAAACAGATGTTGATTTTTCTAATTGTTTATCATCCTTTTTGCAAGCAAGAATAGAAATGTCATAAACTGAATTTTCTAGTGCATTTAGAGCAGGACTAGAAGCAAACATCCACCCCTTAAACTTAACTTCTGACAGTCTATCAGAATTATCTTTTATTCTTATATATGCTAATGATTCAGGTTTAAATATAGGTTTTGAAAAAACACACCTTTCAACGAAAATATCTAATACCCCAAATTTATAAGTCTTGGCTACATCAACTTCAAAAGTCTTTATTCGGGCCGTAATTTTGTCCAAACCTTGGATTACTAATCTATTGCCTTCAATCCATTGTGAAGCAAATATAGTTTTTGAAATTGATAAGAAAATTATTATAATAAAAATTTCTAAAAGTCGCATTATTATAACCTAAGTGATATTTGGATATTTGTTACTCTTTTGAAAATACAACTTTGCCTAGCAAATCTGTAAAGCTTACAGCATCAGTAGTATCATATATAATATCATCTGGTTTAAGATATGTTTCAGATGAGCCAGGTATAATATCCAAAAAATTACCTCCTAAAAGGGAAGAAGATGTAATTCTTGCTTGCGAGTCATCTGGTATCTTTATTTCGTTATTGAGCTTGATATAGATTTTGGCATTATAATCGGCCAGATCAAGATCCAATTTAGTAATCTTCCCTACATTTATACCTGATATTTTTACATCATCACCATTTTTCAAACCTGCTGAAGAACCAAATATAAGAGATATATTATAGCCGTCAGTTTGATTCTTATCAATTGATTGCATACCTAATATTAAAAAGAATATGGCTGTTATTAAAACAACTGCCCCCATCAAAATTTCAATAGAACTGTATCTCATATTTAATATTCCTAGTAAGTTTTTTTACCAATATTATATCTCATTTATAAAAATAATAAATCAGCATTATTAATTTTATTTTTAATAAATTTTTTTAACACTTAAAAATTAAGTAAAATTAATGAGTTAAAAAAAAAAATAAAAAAAATTGAATTATGTGCTTTACGAATGCATACTAAATCATGTACTTTAAATTGCCGCTATTACTATATCTTGTGTTTATCCACAGGCTATCGTAGTAACAAAAATTCATAAAACAAAGAATAAATTAAGGAAAAACAACGCTTTATTGAAATAATTTTTTTAAATTAACTACCAAAAAGTAAGTTATCCACAGGTAGTTTTTTAAAAATGTAAGAACAGATTCTGAGAATTGTTTTCTTTATTGTAAAAAAGGAAAAAAGATGAAATTTGAAAGACAATTTACAAAAAAAGGAAATGATGCATATGCAGGTATGGAATTTAAAACCACTACCAGTGAAATTAAAAATCCCGATGGTACTGTAGTATTTAGTGCGCCTAATATTGAAGTGCCTGCTAACTATTCTCAAGTTGCCGCAGATATTATTGCACAAAAATATTTTCGTAAAGCTGGTGTCCCATTATATCTCAAAAAAGTAAAAGAAGAAAATGTACCAAATTGGTTATGGCGTTCAGAACCAGATAAATTAAAATTAGATAAGTTACCAGAAGATCAAAGATACAAAGGCGAAGAATCAGCAAAACAAGTGTTTAACAGACTTGCTGGTACGTGGACATACTGGGGATGGAAGGGTAATTATTTTACAACTGAAGATGATGCAAAGACTTACTTTGATGAAATGAGATTTATGCTAGCGGCACAAATGTGTGCTCCAAACTCACCACAATGGTTTAATACAGGCTTGCACTGGGCTTATGGTATAGATGGTCCTAGTCAAGGTCACTTCTATGTTGACTTCAAAACAAAAAAACTTGTAAAATCTCGATCCTCATATGAACATCCACAACCGCACGCCTGTTTCATTCAATCTGTAGCAGATGACCTTGTCAATGAAGGCGGGATAATGGACCTTTGGGTCAGAGAGGCCAGGTTATTCAAATATGGTTCTGGAACAGGATCCAATTTTTCTAAATTAAGAGGCAGTACTGAAGGTTTATCAGGTGGTGGAAGATCTTCAGGAATGATGAGTTTTTTAAGAATAGGTGATAGAGCTGCTGGAGCAATCAAATCTGGTGGTACTACGAGAAGAGCTGCAAAAATGGTCACAGTTGATATAGACCATCCTGATATAGAAGAGTATATAAACTGGAAAGTCGTTGAAGAACAAAAAGTTGCCGCGCTGGTAGCAGGCTCAAAACTAACTGCAAAAAATTTAAAATCCGTCATGGATGCTTGCAATTTAGAACATTATAATGACAAAGACAAATTAAATCCAAAAGTTAATAACGAGCTTAAAAAATCAATATTAAATTGCCGTGCAGTAATGATACCTGAAAATTACATACAAAGGGTAATTCAATTTGCCGGCCAAGGATTTAAAGAAATTGAATTCCAAACTTACGATACAGATTGGGATAGCGAAGCTTACTTAACTGTATCTGGGCAGAATTCAAATAATTCAGTAAGAGTTAGTAATGAATTTTTAGAAAAAGTATCTCAAAATAGTGAATGGGATCTAATAAGAAGGACTGATGGCGGCGTCCATAAAACAGTAGATGCAAAAGAATTATGGTCAAAGATTTCTGAAGCTGCATGGGCCTGTGCAGACCCTGGTTTACAATATGATACTACTATTAATGAATGGCATACTTGTCCAAATGCTGGTAGAATTAATGCATCTAATCCTTGCTCTGAATATATGTTCATTGATGATACTGCCTGTAATTTAGCATCAATAAATTTGTTACAGTTTAAGAAAGATGATGCCTCATTTGATATAAAAGCATATGAGTATACAACTAGATTGTGGACACTAACCCTTGAAATTTCAGTAATGATGGCACAATTCCCTTCAAAAGAAATTGCACAGAGATCTTATGAATATAGAACACTTGGACTAGGTTACGCAAATATTGGTGGCTTATTAATGTCTTGGGGTATCCCTTATGACAGTGATCAAGGAAGATCTATTTGCGCTGCTCTTACGTCAATAATGACTGGGATATCATATGCAACATCAGCAGAAATCGCAGGCGAATTAGGACCATTTCCTAAATATAAAGAAAATGCAAATAGTATGTTAAAAGTGATAAGAAACCACAAAAGAGCATCAGAAGGAAAAACTAGAGGTTATGAGAACTTATCTATAAATCCTGTTCCTCTAATGTCTGAGGACTGTCCTGATCACAACTTAATTACAGCGGCTAAAGATGCATGGGCTAAAGCACTCTCTTTAGGTGAAAAAAATGGCTATAGAAACGCTCAAGCTACGGTAATAGCCCCAACTGGAACAATTGGATTAGTTATGGATTGTGACACTACTGGTATTGAACCTGATTTTGCAATGGTTAAATTTAAAAAATTAGCAGGTGGTGGATATTTTAAAATTATCAATCGTGTGGTTCCTGAAGCTCTTGCACATTTAGGATATGATACAGACCAAATTAGTGATATGCAAAAATATGCTGTTGGTGCTGGAAGCTTAAAAGAGTGTCAAGCAATAAGTCACAATGCATTAATTTCAAAAGGTTTCACCGATAGAGAGATAAAATTAATCGAAGACTCTCTAGAGTCAGCATTTGATATTAAATTCGTATTCAATCAATTTACTTTAGGTGAAGAATTTTGCAAAAAAACATTAGGTATTTCTTCTGAACAATTGAATGACTTTAGTTTTAATATGCTAGAGTTTTTGGGCTTCACCCAAGAAGAAATAGATGTAGCAAACATTCATGTATGTGGAGCTATGACTTTAGAAGGTGCTCCTCATTTGAATAAAGAACACCTTGCTGTATTTGATTGTGCAAATGTCTGTGGACGAATAGGAAAGAGATTCTTATCTGTTGACAGTCATATTAAAATGATGGCAGCAGCCCAATCTTTTATATCTGGAGCCATTTCCAAAACTATAAATATGCCCAACGAAGCTTCTATAGATGATTGTAGTGATGCCTATATGTTGTCATGGAAATTAGGAATTAAAGCTAATGCACTGTATAGAGATGGTTCAAAATTAAGCCAGCCATTAAACTCTGCACTCCTAGATGAAGATGATACTACAAATGAACAAGATATAACAAAACGAACCAGTGAAGTTGTTGAGAAGATTGTTGAAAGAGTTGTTAGGGCTGAACGTGAAAAATTACCTCACAGAAGGAAAGGCTATACTCAGAAGGCAATGGTTGGTGGTCACAAAGTCTATCTTAGAACTGGTGAATATGAAAATGGAAAATTAGGTGAAATTTTTATAGATATGCATAAAGAAGGTGCAGCTTTTAGGTCTTTAATGAATAACTTTGCTATTGCAGTGTCAATTGGTTTGCAATACGGCGTTCCTTTAGAAGAATTTGTTGAAGCTTATACCTTTACACGCTTTGAACCTCAAGGAATGGTAACTGGGAATGATACTATTAAAATGTCAACTTCAATCCTTGATTATATTTTTAGAGAATTGGCTATATCATATTTAGATCGAAACGATCTTGGTCACGTAGGACCAGACGATCTAGATTCAAGCACTACTGGCTCAGGTGATAATAAAGCACTGTTCTCAGAAAAAGTAGCTAGTCGAGGCTTTGTAAGGCGAGAGTTAAAAGTTGTATCAGGAGGGTCAAACAATATTTCAGTAATGCCACAAACCACTTCTCTCAAAGATGAAGATATAAAATTATCAGAAGATAATGATACTACTACAATTACAATTGATGAAACAAAAGCTCCAAGTCTTTCTCAGGAAATAGAAGCCAAAATCAAGGGTTATGAAGGTGAAGCTTGTGGAGAATGTGGAAATTTCACCCTAGTAAGAAATGGGACGTGTATGAAATGTAATACATGTGGTGCTACTTCAGGTTGTTCTTAAATTAAGGAATTTAAATGAATATAGATATTAACAAACGATTAGAAGAATTAAATATAGATATTGAAAATGCTAGTGCTCCAGCAGGAAGTTACATTCCATACGTAATATCAAATAACTTAGTTTTCATATCAGGACAATTACCTTTTATTAATGGAGAATTAACTATAAAAGGGAAAATTGGAGATAATGTCTCTGTTGAAGAGGGAATTCAGATGGCTGAAGCTTGCGCAATGTCTTTGCTAAGCCAATTAAAGGAAGCTTGCAATGGTGATCTTAATAAAGTCAAAAGAGTCGTTAAATTAGGTGGATTTGTAGCCTCAACACCAGACTTTACTGATCAACCTAAGATAATAAACGGAGCATCGGATTTATTCGTTAAAATTTTTGGGGAACAAGGGAAACACGCTAGATTTGCAGTTGGAGCACCAGCGCTTCCAAGAAATGTCCCAGTAGAAATCGAAGGTATTTTTGAGATTGAAAATTAAATTATATTTTCTTAAAACCCTTTGATAATGAAAGTTGAGTTAATATCCAAATTATCAGATATAGATAAAAGTGATTGGAATAATCTAAATACTTATAATCATCCATTTACATCTTATGATTTTTTGAATTCTTTGGAAGTTTCAAAATCAGTTCATTCATCAACAGGCTGGAATCCTCAACACATAATAATTAAAAATAAAAATCAGGAAATAATAGGAGTTTCCCCAAATTATTTAAAAATGCACTCATACGGTGAATATATTTTTGACCATTCTTGGGCAAATGCTTTTGAAAATGCTGGTGGGCAATATTATCCCAAACTAATTTGCGCAATCCCTTTTACACCTGCAACTGGTCCAAGGATTATGATCAACCCTGAAAATACAGACCATAAAAAAATCTTTGAATTAATAATAAATACATATGAATTGATTGTCAGAGATAACAAATTGAGTTCAGCACATATTAACTTCACTACAGATGACTTTAATAAAAGATTGCAAAACAATAATTGGATAAGAAGAACGGGATTACAATTCCACTGGCATAACAATAATTATAAAACATTTGACGACTTTTTAAATGAACTGAAGAGTTCAAAAAGAAAAGCAATCAGAAATGAAAGAAAAAAAATTAAAAATACAAACTTAGTTATTGAAAAATTAACTGGTGAACAACTAAACGATGAAATATGGGATTCTTTTTATAATTTTTATTTAAACACAGTAGATAAAAAATGGGGAGGTGCATATTTAACTAAAGAATTTTTCCATTTGCTAAATGATACAATGAAAAACGATATTTTATTAATTATAGCTAAACAAGACGAAAAAGTTGTCGCTGGCGCTTTGAACTTTATTAGTAAAAATATTCTTTATGGTAGAAATTGGGGTTCTATTGTAAATATTCCTTTTTTACATTTTGAACTTTGTTATTACCAAGCGATTGAATATGCAATTGAAAATAACATCAAAATAGTTGAAGCAGGTGCACAAGGTCATCACAAAATACAAAGAGGGTATATTGCAAAACCAATTTATAGTAATCATTTTGTGCTAAATGATTCTTTTGCAAAAGCCATTAAAAATTTTACTAAATTAGAAGAAATGGAAATTAACAAACAAATAAAGTTTATTAATACAAAAAATTCTCCATACTCAAATATTTAAGTTAATTCCGTAGCACCATTACTTTTATTTTTTGGACCTATTGTCTTCTTTTTTTTGTCTTTAGAAGCTGAACCTTCTGTTTTTAATGTTAATTTATCTTTTGATAAATCAACATAAACAACTCCACCATCAACTAATCTTCCAAATAAAAGTTCTTCGGCCAAAGGTTTTTTTATATGCTCTTGAATTACTCTTCCTAGAGGTCTGGCACCGAAGGTTTTATCGTAACCCTTTGTTGCCAGCCAGTCTCTAGCTTTATCAGTTAATACAACAGATACACTTTTTTCGGATAATTGTGCTTCTAATTGCATTATAAATTTGTCAACAATCATTCTAACAACTTCTAATGGTAAGTATCCAAAAGGAATTATGGCATCTAATCTATTTCGAAATTCTGGTGCAAATAATTTGTCAATTGCTTCACTATCTGCACCTTCACGATTTTCTTGCTTAAATCCTATCGCTGCTTTTGATAGCTCTTGTGCTCCTGCATTTGTAGTCATAATTAAAATCGTATTTCTAAAATCTACAGATTTACCATTATTATCTGTTAATTTTCCATGATCCATTACTTGAAGAAGTAAGTTAAATAAATCTGGGTGCGCTTTTTCAATCTCGTCTAATAATAATACAGAATGCGGATTTTGATCAACAGCATCAGTTAAAAGTCCACCTTGATCAAAACCAACATACCCTGGAGGAGCTCCAATTAATCTTGAGACAGTGTGTCTTTCCATATATTCTGACATATCGAACCTTATGAGCTTAACTCCAGTAGCTTCAGCTAATTGTTTAGCAACTTCGGTTTTTCCAACACCTGTTGGGCCAGAAAATAAGTAACAGCCTACCGGTTTTTCACCCTCTCTTAAACCAGCTCTAGATAATTTTATACTTGATACTAACTCAGACACTGCTTTGTCCTGTCCATAAACCATTCTTTTTAAATCGTCTTCTAACTTCGAAAGCGCTTTTCTATCGTCTGTAGAAACATTTCTAGGTGGTATTCTTGCAATTAATGCAATAGTCTCTTCAATCTCCGCTTTACCAACGATTTTCTTTCTTTTTGATTTGTGTTTTAACATTTGAGCTGCAGCAGTCTCATCAATTACGTCAATAGCTTTGTCAGGTAACTTTCTATCATTTATATATCTAGCAGATAGCTCAACAGCAGTTTTAATGGCATTATTTGTAAATTTTAAGTTATGATGTTTTTCATAACGTGGTTTTAAACCCATTAAAATTTTTACAGTATCTTCAACATTTGGCTCTGAAACGTCAATTTTTTGAAAACGCCTCACTAAGGCTCTATCTTTATCAAAATAGCCTCTATATTCTTTATAGGTTGTTGAACCTATACATTTTAATGACCCATTTTGAAGTGCTGGTTTTAATAAGTTAGATGCATCCATGGCTCCACCACTAGTCGCTCCTGCACCTATTATAGTGTGAATTTCATCAATAAATAGTATTGCATTTTCATTTTTTTCAATCTCTTTCATGACAGCCTTCAAACGTTCTTCAAAATCACCCCTGTACCTTGTGCCTGCTAACAAAGCACCCATATCTAATGCATAAATTTCTGAATTTAATAAAACTTCAGGAACATTGCCATTTACAACTTTATCGGCTAGACCTTCTGCTATTGCAGTTTTTCCTACACCAGGGTCACCTACTAATAAAGGATTATTCTTTGTTCTTCTGCATAAAACCTGGATGGTTCTATCTAGCTCAGATTGCCTGCCTATTAAAGGATCAACTTTGCCCTCAGCTGATTTCTCATTTAAATTTACTGCATATTTATCTAGAGCTTTTTCAGGTTTTTTATTATCAGCATCTTCAATTTCATTTTCAGCTCCAGATGGTGTAGTAGATTTTGAATAGTTAGGATCTTTCGCCAAACCATGACTTATGAAACTTACTGCATCAAGACGTTTCATATCCTGTTTCTGAAGTAGATAAACTGCATAGCAATCTCTTTCAGAAAACATAGCTACTAAAATATTTGCTCCAGTTGCTTCGCTTCTTCCTGAGGATTGGGTATGTATTACAGCTCTTTGAACAACTCTTTGAAAGCCTGCTGTTGGCTGTGTATCTGCTTCTTTATCGGATGTAACAATTGCTTTCAATTCTTCTTTTAAATATCTGTCTATGTCTTCTTCTAATATTTTTACATTCACTGAACATGCTTTTAAGACTTCAATAGCATCTTGATCTTTTAACAAAGCAGAAAGCAAATGCTCTAATGTTGCAAACTCATGCTTTAATGAAGAAGCATTTGTCATTGCTCGTCTAAGTGTTTCTTCTAAAGATTTAGATAACATTTTTATTCCTTTTCTAATTGCACTTGTAAAGGATGCTCATATTTACGAGCATAGTTCATTACTTGCATCGCTTTGGTTTCTGCTAAATCATATGCATAAATCCCACATACACCAACGCCACGTTGGTGGACATGAAGCATTATTTGTGTTGCTTCTTCTCTGTTTTTTTGAAAAAACTTTTCTAAAACTTCAATAACAAATTCCATAGGAGTATAGTCATCATTCATCATCAGTACTCTATAAAGTGGTGGGGTTTTTGTTTTTGGCTTTACAGCTAATTTTATGTTTCCTTCAACGTCATCTGTACTGCTTTTGTCTTCACCCATAGTAATTAATGGCATATTTTTCACACCAATATCATTTATTATTTTCTGTCTACTATTATTAAACAACTTTTTTGATTTTCCTTTTTAATACTTTTTATTTAATAATATAAGAACGACAGACTGCTTCAACAAGTTTAAGTTAAATTTTTTTTTAATAGGCTCTTTCATAATTGTTGCTTCTATTTTATACTAAATATGGTGTTTTGTTAAAAAATTAATCTAAATAATGTGTTTTTTATAATATTCAGATTATAATTTTAACTTTGATTATAACTGATGTTTTAGATTCAATTTTTTTGAATATTAGATTTGTTTAGAAATTATAATAAAATGTTTAACAATTATAAAATTTTATTCTTAAAAAAAATTAATATAATATTTTCAATAAAATTAGTTTTTAGCTCCATATTTTTTTTTGGTTTTATATATTCTGCAAACGCTAAATATGCATCATTTGTCATAAATGAAAATACTAAACGTATTTACCATAATACTAATGCAGATACACGAAACTATCCTGCTTCATTAACAAAAATTATGACGCTATACATGATATTTGATGCTCTAAAAAATAAAAGAATATCTATGAATACCAAATTTAAAGTCTCTAATCGTGCAAGCAGACAGCCACCATCCAAGTTAAATTTATCTGCAGGATCTAGTATTACAGTGAAGAATGCTATTTTGGCCTTAATTACCAAATCAGCAAATGATGTCGCAACCGTTGTAGCTGAAAATCTTGGAAAATCAGAAAGAAATTTTGCTAAGTTAATGACAAAGAAAGCTAAAAAATTAGGTATGACACGAACTACTTTTAAGAATGCTTCAGGATTACCTAACAGAAGTCAGTTATCTACTGCTAGAGATATGGCAACTTTAGGGATGGCTATTAGAAAAAATCATCCTAATTTTTTTAAATTTTTTAAAACTAAGTCTTTTGTTTTTAAAGGGATTAAATATACAAATCATAATAATCTGTTAAGTAGTTACTATGGAACAGATGGTATCAAAACAGGTTATACTAATGCTTCTGGATTTAATCTTGTGGCTTCCGTTGAAAGAAATGGGCAGAGAATTATTGGTGTTGTTTTTGGTGGGAACAAAGCAAGATCACGCGACAGACATATGATAACATTACTAAATAAATATATTAAAACTAGTCCTTCTAAACCACTTGTAAGAATTGCAAAACCCTCAGAATTACCTAAAGTTCGACCAAAAATTGTTATTGCAGAAAAAAACGTAAAAAGTTTTAAAATACCCCCTAAAACCAAGAAACCTCAATACTCTGAAAATATTCAAGATGATTGGTTTGTACAAATTGGTGCATTTAAAAATAGATTAAACGCTCATAAAGCAGCTCGTAATGCAAGAAATATTGTTCCTGAACAACTTGGTAACTTACCTGCTTCATTAAGTAAAATAACTAAAACTAATAACACAAATAATAATTTAGAGTACTTATGGAGAGTTCGTTTTATAGAACTAGCAGAAAATCAAGCACGTTCAGTTTGTGCAGAACTTTGGACTTCTGGTCTGAGTTGTATTCCACTACCTTCTAACAATAAATCTTAATACAAATGATTCTCTAGGATACTTTTAGTAAGTCAGCCCAATTTGTAGTGTAAAAAGGAGATCTATGAAAAGACCGCATTCTCCATTTATCATTTTCTATTTTCTTTCTTCCTGAATGTTTTACTATCCCTTGAGAACCATAAAATAATGTCATTTTCCCCATTTTAGTATTTATATCGTCTAATATTTCCATAGAAATATCAGACGCATCAGCAATATTTTTATAATTTTTGTCATATGTAAACAAGTTATCCTGAATAACATAATCGTTATTTTTAACGTCTTTTTTTCTTTGCTTTAAATCAAGTAATATTACTCCAATTTTTTTATAATTATAATTTGGACGATAAAGTCTATCTAATACCTTAAATGCTTTTCTCATTATGATATTTGTATTATCTGTTAAATCATCAAAGGGTAATGTTGCACTATTATTATATTGCAAATCCTTCTTTCTAAAACGATTGGTATTAATAAAAACACAAATCTCTCTACATAAGCTATCTTGACTTCTAAGCTTCTCTGCTGCTCTTGCCACATGATTTGCCAATGCTTGTTTGAGATTATATTTATCGTTAATCATATTGCCAAAAGATCTGGAAACTGTAATAGATTTTTTATCCACTATATTCTCTAGAGCAAGGCAAGAATTTCCTCTTAATTCATAAACCATACGTTCACCAACAACTGATACTAATTTTCTGATCTGACGAGGATCTGATTGCTGTAAATCAAATGGATTATTAATTCCTATTGATTTTAAACGATTGGCCCATCCTTTAGAGATGCCCCAAATATCTTCTAATTGAATATTACTTAATATACTTCTTAAATGATCAGATATAGTTAAAACATAAACACCATTAGATGAATGTTTCTTAGCCATTTTATTTGCTAATTTTGCTAATGTTTTAGTAGGGCCTACCCCGATCGAAACAGGTATACCAGTCCACTGATAAATAAATTGTCTAATTTTAAACATTTCTTCTGAAATAGTTTTTATATTGAATTTTCTTAAGTCAAGAAACGCTTCATCAATAGAGTATATTTCCATATCAGGTACAAAATAATTTAATGAGCTCATTACCCGAGAAGACATATCCCCGTATAAAGTATAATTTGAGGAATATGTGAATATTTTATTCTTCTTTATTAATGTTTTATATAAATGTAATGGGGCTCCCATAGGTATGCCCAAAGATTTTGCTTCATTGGATCTAGCAATAATACACCCATCGTTATTGGATAATACTACAACTGGCTTGTTTCTCAATAAAGGATTGAAAACTCTTTCGCAGGAAACATAGAAATTATTACAGTCAACTAGTCCATACATATCACAAAAAGTGAACCGAACTAGTTACTACACCCCAAATTTCCATGTTCATATGGTCTTCAATTTCAATTGGCTTATACAAATCATTTTCTGGCATCAATATTATTTTTCCAGACCGCTTATATAATCTTTTAACAGTCATTTGTCCGTCTAAAACAGCTATAATCACTTTTCCGTGTGCAGGCTTAATACTCCTATCAACAACCAAGATATCATTATCATTTATACCAGCGTTAATCATTGAGTCACCATTAACTCGAACAAAAAACGTTGCAGCAGGACGTTTGATTAGATAGCTATTTAAATCTAAACTTCTTTCTAAGTTATCATCTGCAGGAGAAGGAAAACCCGCTGAGACTTTGGAACTATAAAGAGGAAAAGTTTGAGGAAGATTTAAACATGGTCTAAATACTTCTAATTTGTCTGACAGTTTATAGTGTCCATTTTGAGCTAGGATTCTTTTGGTTTCTTCTAAATTTAAATTAATCATTATTTCATTCCAAATACTTTGTTCATGTTTTGTTCTCATATAAATACAAGAAAAAGTCAACTATTAAAAGTAAAATTAAATAATAATTATATCAAAAGATAAATAAAAGAGTTTAAAATCTGTTGGAATATTAGCGATTTTTCAGCTTTTCAAGCAAACTATCTAAGTTATGATCTACTTGGTCATCAAAACCATTTTTAGATGAAAAATAAGCTAAAGACATTAAACCAGAACCCAATAAAATAGTAAAAAAAGCACCAACAAAAATTGCTATTTTCCCATTATGACTAATTATAACGTCTGACATTTGTAACCATAAATTAATTGCAAATATTGTTATTAATATCACAGTAAAAATAGCTAGAATAATTAGGAGTAAAGTATTTTTCATAAACACATATATATTAGTAAATTCAAGACAAGTCTATTAATATTATCTAAGGGGCATTTCTGATTTAACTAATTTTTCCCAATATGCAATACCTAAAGGTAAAATATCGTCATTAAAATCATACTTACTATTATGTAGCATACAACCTGACTTTCCTTCACCTGCTCCCAACCATATATATGATCCAGGTGTTTTTTCTAACATATAAGCGAAATCTTCAGCGCCCATAGAGGGTGCCATATTAGTTTTAACTGAGTCTTTACCAAATAAATTTGATAAAACTTCAATTGCTTTTTCACTAGATTCAATGTCATTTATTGTGACAGGGTAACCTTTAATAACAGATACATTGGCTGAACAACCATAAGCTACTGCTGTAGCCTCACAAATTTCTGTAAATTGTTTATGAACACTTATTCTAGTATCTGGGCTAACAGTTCTAATAGTGCCAATAAAATTTGCTGTTTGAGGTATAATATTAAATCCAGAACCTGCATTAATTTGAGTTACAGAAATGACAACTGCATCAAGAGGATTCTGCTTTCGAGAAACTATCTGTTGTACAGCCTGAACAATAGCAGTAACAGCTAAAACAGGATCATTTGTTGCTTGAGGCATTGCAGCATGACCACCGTTTCCATTTATAGTAACTTCAAATTTGTCTGCTGCTGCCATAACAGATCCTTTATGAACGGCAACACTTCCTTCACTCATACCTGGCCAATTGTGCATACCCCAAACACTATCCATGGGAAACTGTTGAAACAAACCATCCTCTATCATGGCAAGTCCACCACCTCCACCTTCTTCAGCAGGTTGGAATATAAAATATACAGTTCCATCAAAATCCTTTTTCGAAGACAATAATTTAGCTGCCCCAAGTAGCATAGCTGTATGACCATCATGACCACATGCATGCATGCGACCATCAAACTTTGATTTATAAGAAAAATCATTTTCTTCAGTCATTGGCAAGGCGTCCATATCAGCTCTTAATCCAATAGCTTTATTTCCTCCACCACCAAGATTAGCGTTAGCTCCTTTCAAAACTCCAATAACACCAGTTTTAGCCATTCCTCTATGAATTTCCAAACCAAAAGATTCGAGTTTCTCTGCAACAAAGTTAGATGTCCACTCCTCTTCATAGCCAAGCTCTGGATGAGCATGCAATTCATGTCTCCACTTTTTTATTTTAGGGATAATATTAATAATTTCATTTGATACTTTCATGTGACTCTCCTTAGAATTATTATAAATACTCTTAAATCAAAAGGTCAACTTTCTAATCATTGAGCTATCGTGCAGATAGTAAATATGCTAGCTTATTTAAACTTAATCTTGGAAGCTACAAATCAGTTTTTTTAATAATAATTTTTTGGAGTTTGGCGAATATGAAACGAATAAATATTCTTCCTGAAAACAACTTACAAAAATTTATGTTTATTTTCTTACCTTTTGCTTGTGGATATTTTTTATCTTATCTTTATCGATCAACCAACGCCATTCTTGCACCATATCTAAGTAATGACTTAAACCTAAATGCAGAGCAACTTGGTTTAATTACATCTGCATATTTTTTAACGTTTGGTTTGTTTCAGTTACCCTTAGGCGTTTTACTTGATAGATTTGGAGCTAGAAGAGTTCAAAGTGTCCTATTTCTAGTTGCTGCAACTGGAGCTACATTATTTAGCTTAGGAAACAATGTTTTGTCATTAGTAATAGCTCGTGGACTAATTGGTCTAGGTGTTTCTGGTGCTTTAATGGGAGCATTTAAGGCTTTTGCAGTTTGGTTTCCTAAAGAAAGACTTCCACTTTTAATAGGTCTATTTATGTCAGCAGGTGGAATGGGTGCAATTGTAGCATCAACCCCTTTGGAAATGGCCATGAAAATAACTGATTGGAGAGGAGCTTACTTATTTCTTGGAGTAATTACAATTTTTATTGGAATTCTAATATTCTTCATAGTTCCAGAAAAAAAAGAAACCGCGAATGATGAAGAAACATTACCTATTTTGAAAGTATTGAAAGAAATTTATACAAGCTATGTTTTTTGGAGAATTGGTCCATTATCTGGAATTGCAGGAGGTACTAGCATGGCTATACTAGGACTTTGGGCAGGACCTTGGCTAGCTGATATAGGTAAGTTTAATAAAAGTGAAATTGCTAATATTCTCTTTGTTTCAACAATAATGATGACTATCGGAACAACATCTTTGGGGATTATTACAGATTATTTAAGAAAATTTAATATATCTCCAGTTGGTGTAATGGGAGGGGCTTTACTAGTTTTTATAGTACCATTTACAATAATTACTTTTGGATTAATGCCAAAAGCCATATGGCCGTGGGTTATATTAAGCATAACGTCATTAGCGGCAACACTTGCTTATGCTGGACTTAGCCAACATTTTCCTAACAGTTATGCTGGTCGCGCATCAACGGCTATAAATTTGATATGTTTTTTGATGGCTTTTATGGCTCAATACGCAATTGGTTTCATCATGCAAATAATTGAGCCAGGAAAGCAAAGTGGATATTCGATAAAAGCTTATCAAGCAGGCTTTGGTTTGTTTTTAGGATTGATTATTATTTGTTATGTAATTTTTGTGGTAATGAGTTTAACTGAAATAAAAAACAAAAAAAAAACTAAGGGTAATGACGTTTAGCAATCCACTCATTTTTGACATCAGTAGGTTTTAAGATAAATCTATCGTGCAACCTAAAATCACCATCTTCCCAAAATTCAAACTCTATAGGTTTTAATGCGAAACCACCCCAAAAACTTGGACGAGGAATATCATCATTATATTTTTTTTCAAGTAATTTTACCTGTTGCATCAAAAACTCTCTAGATTCTAGTTCTCTTGATTGTTTTGAAGCCCAAGCGCCAATTTGACTACCTTTAGAACGAGATTGATAATATTTATCAGAAACTTCATCAGAAACTTTTTTAAGATTCCCAATTAACCTTACTTGACGATTTAAACTTTTCCAATAAAAACAGATAGCACCTTTTCCTGTTTGAGTAATTTCTCTAGATTTACGACTTTGATAATTTGTATAAAAAACAAAATCCCCATCAATAATGTCTTTTAGCAAGACTGTTCTTACTGAAGGCATACCATCTTTGGATACTGTAGCTAATTGCATAGCATTGGGATCTCTAATTTCTTTTTCTTCAGCCTCAGACAGCCAATCTTTAAACAATTGTATTGGATCTACAATTTTCTCTAGTTCCAAATAAGATCTCCATATTATTATTTTAGTACTAATTACTATTTTAGTACTAATTTTGCCATATTTCATAGTTATATATGCATTTACTTTAAATTTAAAAGATTAACATGAGGTACTAATGCTTAAAAATTTCTTATTATATGGATCCTTAATATTACTTACAAGTAACGCTTACTCAAAAACAAATTTTTATCAAGTAACCGGATCTATTTCTTCTGTTGAAGTTCTTAAAACATATTCCACACAAAAAGTACCAAGGAATGAGAAAAGATGTTCAATTCAAAGAGTACCAGTAAATCAAGATGCTAATAAGTTTGGAGCTGATAATTTTATTGGTGCTTTGATAGGTGGTGCTATCGGCAACAGACTTGGTGAAGGTGGTGGCAAATCTGGTGCAACAGCTTTAGGAGCCTTGATTGGTTCTGAAGTTGTTAGGAACGACAAAGCAGCTGCAAATCAAACTTTTGTTGAAAAAGAAGTCTGTCGCATACAAAAAGTTATGCATACTGAAACCATAGAACGAGTTAGTGGATACAGATTAGTCATAGAAGTAGATGGTGAGACGATATCTTTGATTAGTAATAGATCTTATAGTCCCGGTGATTTGATTACATTAACAAAAAAAATAAGCTATTCGCTAAATTAATTTTAAAATTAATCATAGTTAAATATTTCAAAATGATATAATTAATTATATAGTGATTAATGAATAATCTCATTCAAATTTTAAAGCTCAATTTTAGACCAGGAATGTTAGAGAATGGAACAAGAAAATCATAGTAATGGAATAATGAATGGGAAACGTGGCATAGTCATGGGAGTTGCTAATGATAGATCTATAGCTTGGGGGATAGCTGACGCAATTGCGAAACAAGGTGCAGAAATAGCGTTCACATATCAAGGTGAAGCATTAAAAAAAAGAGTTAGTCCACTTGCAGAATCTGTTGGTTCTAATATTGTTATACCTTGCGATGTTTCTAGTGATGAATCAATTGATAAAACATTTAATTTTCTCAAAGAAAAATGGAAGAATATTGATTTTTTAGTTCATGCAATAGCATACTCAGATAAAGAAGAATTAAAAGGTGAGTATATTGACACGACAAGAGAAAATTTTTACAAAACTATGGACATATCAGTGTATTCATTCACTGCAGTTGCACAAAGAGCAGCATCAATGATGTCAAATGGTGGATCTATGATTACTCTTACATATTATGGAGCAGAAAAAGTAATGCCTCATTATAATGTAATGGGTGTTGCTAAGGCAGCACTTGAATCTTCAGTGAGATATTTAGCAGCAGATCTAGGAGATAGTAAAATTAGAGTGAACAGTTTATCTGCAGGTCCTATAAAAACTCTTGCTGCCAGCGGTATAGGTGATTTCAGATATATTCTCAAATGGAACCAATATAATTCTCCACTTCGTAGAAATGTCACACTAGACGATGTTGGTGGATGTGGTGTTTATCTTTTATCTGATCTGTCAGCTGGAGTAACCGGTGAGACACATCACGTTGATTGTGGTTATCATGTCGTAGGCATGAAAGCTATTGATGCTCCAGACATGTCACCAGAAAAAAAAGAAATTTAAAATATTAAATTTTTTTTAATTGAAAGAATTTAAATGGCAAGCAACTCTTTTGGACATATTTTTAAATTTACTAGCTTTGGAGAAAGTCATGGAAAAGCGATTGGATGCATAGTAGATGGTGTGCCTCCTTTAATTCCTATAAACGAAAAAGACATTCAAGTTTTCCTAGATAGAAGAAAACCTGGTCAATCTAAATTTGTAACCCAAAGAAAAGAAAATGATATTGTTGAGATTCTCTCCGGAACTTTTGAAGGTAAAACCACAGGCCATCCAATTGCGCTTCAAATAAAGAATGAAGATCAAAGGAGCAAAGATTATTCTGAAATTTCTAATCAATTTAGACCAGGGCATGCTGATATTACTTATCAAAATAAATATGGAATAAGAGATTATAGAGGTGGAGGAAGATCCAGTGCACGAGAAACAGCTGTAAGAGTTGCGGCAGGCGCAATTGCTTTTAAGGTATTAGAGAATAAGTTAAAAGATTCTATAAAAATTAGAGCTAGTGTAATTCAATTAGGACCAAATAAGATTAATAGAGAAAATTTTGACTGGAATGAGGTTAATAGTAATCCTTTTTTTTGTGGAGATCCAAAAGCAGCTAAAGATTGGGAAATTTGGTTAGACAACCTAAGGAAGAATGGTAATAGCGCTGGTGCAATAATTGAAGTTGTTGCTGAAAATGTTCCTAGAGGATTAGGAAGCCCAGTATACAAAAAATTGGATAGTCAAATTGCAGAAGCTTTAATGAGTATTAATGCTGTAAAAGGTGTGGAAATTGGCTCTGGTTTTGACTTGGCATCTTTAACAGGCAGTGAAGCCAATGATGAAATTTATCCTGATAATAAAGGGGATTATTATTTTGGCTCTAATCACTCTGGAGGAATATTAGGTGGGATTTCTTCAGGTCAGCCTATAGTAGCTAAATTTATTGTTAAACCAACAAGTTCTATATTAACAGAAAAAAATTCAATAAATTTGCAAAATGAACCTATTAAAATTAAAACAAAAGGAAGGCATGATCCCTGTGTTGGGATTAGAGCTGTACCTGTAGCTGAGGCAATGATGGCTATAACTATCTTAGATCAATTGTTAGAACATGAAAGTCAAATTGGAAAAATTTAATAAAAACATTTAATTCTTTAAATCTTTGTAGCTACAATTAAAAATTCTTTATTTCCACTAGGGCCAGAAATAGGACTTTCTATAACTCCTAAAACATTCATTTTAATTTCAAATTCAATCCATTTTTTTATATCATTAATTACTACTTCATGCAGTTTTGGGTCTCTTACTACACCACCCTTTCCAACAAGGCCTTTACCTACCTCGAATTGCGGCTTTATTAGAGCTACCAACCATCCATGAGATTTGAGAAACCTTAGTCCTGAAGGTAAAACTTTCTTCAACGATATAAAAGACGCATCACAAACCAGAGCATCTAATGGATCTCTAATAATTTCATCTGTTAAATATCTGGCATTTGTTTTTTCTCTAACTATAACTCTTTCATCTTGTCTCAATTTCCAGTCTAGTTGTCCATATCCAACATCTACAGCATAAATTTTGCTTGCTCCATATGCTAACAAAACATCCGTAAATCCTCCAGTACTTGCACCTATATCAAGTGCGATGATAGAATTACAATCTAAATTAAATTCTAATATAGCTTTATCTAATTTGATGCCTCCCCTCGAAACCCATGGAAATGTTTTACCTTTTATCTCAATTTTTAAATTTTGTGAAACTAGTTGGCCAGGTTTTTCAACACGTTTATTATCAACGAAAACAATACCAGTCATAAGAATAGAATTAGCTTGCTCTCTACTTTTAGCATAGCCTTTTAAAACCATAAGTTTGTCTATCCGTTCTTTACTTATTTTAAGGACTCCAAAATATTTTTTAAAGTTTAGTTAGCAATAGTTCTATTTTTTGTATTTGACAAAGACATCATATTTAAAACAGCCCTCATCAATCCTTCTGTATCTAAACCTGCTTTTGCTAATTGCTGATTTTGAGAAGCGTGATCTTGGAAATCATCTGGCATAGTTAAACATTTAATTTCTTTATCATGTTTATTAAGAAGATTCTTAGATGATAAAAAATGTAAACAATGCGAACTAAATCCTCCTGCAGAACCTTCTTCTACTATTATAAGTTTTTGATGTTCATTCCATAATTTTTCAAGTAATTCCGTATCAATTGGTTTTGCAAAACGTGCATCAGCAACCGTTATCTTTATATTATTTTGCGATAAATTATCAGCAACTTTCAATGCAGCACCAACTCTTGTACCTAAACCAAGAATGGCTAAACCTTTCCCTTTTTTAATTATTCTTCCTTTACCAATTCTAATATCTTGAATAACATCTGGAATATCGACACCTTCTCCTTCACCTCTTGGATATCTACAAAAAATGGGACCATCACAATATTTTGATGCAGTCATTACCATTTTTGCCAACTCTGCTTCATCACTGGGTGCCATTACTACCGCATTTGGTAAACAACAGAGATATGCTAAATCAAATGAACCTGCATGAGTAGCTCCGTCAGCGCCCACATATCCTGCTCTATCAAGCATAAACCTTACTGGTAAATTTTGTATTACAACGTCATGAATTACTTGATCATAGGCTCTTTGTAAGAAAGTTGAATAAATAGCTACAAATGGTTTTAAACCCTCTGAGGCCATTCCAGCAGCAAAAGTTACAGCGTGTTGTTCTGCAATGCCAACGTCATAAAATCTATCCTCAAACTTTTCTGCAAACTTATTCAATCCAGTTCCTGAAGGCATGGCAGCAGTTATAGCTAAAACTTTTTTGTCCTTGGATGCAATTTTACATAAGGTATCCGCAAAAATATTAGTGTAAGTCGGTGCGTTAGATATTGATTTAACTGAATCACCAGTTATTAAGTTAAATTCAGATACCGCATGATATTTTTCATGAGAGCCTTTTGAAAATGGGTGCCCTCTTCCTTTTTCTGTCACTACATGAAGTAAAACTGGTTTTTCTTGAGATCCGTTTTTTAGATTTTGTAATATTTTAACCATGGATTTAACATCATGACCATCTATTGGGCCTAGATAATTCATACCCATCTGACTAAAAATAGTTCCTTCAGCATTACCTAAGAAATTTCTTGCTAGACTCTCAGCTCTTCTAGCTGTCTCACCAATTTCTTTTGGAAAAAGATTAACCATTTGTTTTGCAATTTCCCTTACGTTATTGAATGGTCGACTTGATACAACATTTGATAAATAATTGCTTAGAGCACCAACAGCTGGCGCTATAGACATATCATTATCATTTAAAATAATTAATAAATTAGTCTTAAGAGCACCAGCATTATTAATTGCTTCATACGCCATTCCAGCACTCATTGCCCCATCACCAATGACAGCAATAACATTGTTAGATTTTCCAAGTTTATCTCTTGCAACAGCCATTCCTAAAGCCGCAGAAATTGATGTTGATGAATGTCCAGCACCAAAAGGATCAAAAATAGACTCTGTTCGCTTCGTAAATCCTGAAATACCTCCATACTTTCTAAGAGTAGACATTTGCTCTCTTCTGTTGGTCAAAATTTTGTGAGGATATGCTTGATGTCCAACATCCCAAATTAATCTATCATCAGGAGTGTCAAAAACATAATGAATTGCAATAGCAAGCTCAACAACACCCAAACCTGCACCTAAATGACCACCTGTTCTTGAAACAATATCAATCATATCCGAACGTAATTCTGAAGAAAGTTGATCAAGATCCTCTATTTTTAGAAATTTGAGGTCATTTGGATTGTTTACCTTGTCGAGCAAAGGTGTAGTAACAGATTTAGTTTTTTTATCTTTAATTGTCATGTACTAACATAAACCTAAAACAAAATACTTTAAATTATTTACTTCTATTTACAGTATATTTAGCTAAAGATACAAGATTTTCTGATTCTTGTTTAAATTTTTGAATCAAACTTATGGCTTTTCTAGAAGCCTCCAAGGCTTTTTGTGTAGCTTTCTCCTTACCTAAAATCGTTACAAAGTTAGGTGTTTCATTTTTTGTATCTTGTCTTGTAGGCTTTCCCATATAGAATTCATCCCCATCAAGATCAAGCAAATCGTCAGCGATTTGAAAGGCTAAACCAATATGATTAGCGTAATTAATGAGATTACTTTTTTGATTATCACTAGCATTTAATAAAATCGATGCCACATGCGAACAACAAGATATTAACGCACCTGTTTTATGATTTTGGATCCATTCTATTTGATCTAAATTTATAGAATCATGTTCTGTAAAGTCCATATCTGCTTGTTGGCCACCAACCATACCATTTGGTCCAATAGCTTTTGCTAATACAAAACAAATCTCAGATCTTTTTTTTGCATTAGAAATAAAGCTGTTATCTCCAATTATTTGAAAGGCCCAACTTAACAATCCATCTCCAGCTAGAATGGCAGTATGATGATCAAACTTTATATGATTAGATGCCTTTCCTCTTCTAACTGGGGAATTATCCATAGCTGGTAAATCATCATGTATTAATGAATAAGAATGAATTGCTTCTATAACTGATGCAACAGCAACTAGTTCATTATATTTTGAATCGGATAGAATTTCATTATTGATTGAACTTAGAAAACGTCCAGATTCTAAAACTAAATAAGCTCTTATTTTTTTTCCAACACTAATTGAAGAGTATCTCATTGCTTCAAAAAGCTTGGAATTTAAACCATTACCAGACGGTAAATAATTATCTAAGAATCTATCAATTTCTTGCGAATTTTTTTCAAGCTTGTTTTGAAATTCTATCATCAAATTATCCTAATTAATTTAAAAATAAATTAATCAAGTTTAAAAGGTGATAACTTTTCTGGAATAGTATCAACACTTTCTGATGATTGTATAGTTTCAACTTTCATTTTTGCTTCATTTAGTTTTTTTTGACAATAATCTTTTAATTGTGAACCTCTATCATAAGCAGCTATTGCTTCATCAAGTGAAATGTCTCCTTTATCAAGACCATCTACAAGTTTTTCTAATTCTCTCATAGCCTCTTCAAATGTTAGTTTTTGTATTTCATCATTTGTCATAACTAGTAAGAACCTATCCAAGTTAATAATTTTAAAAAGTTAACCTTTCAAAATAATTTTATCAATAGTTTACTTGATCATTTGAAGAGCATTTATTAATTTTTTACTAATATTTGTTTCAAAACCTGAATGACCCGCATCATCTACAATTTCAATTTTTGAACCATCCCAGCAATTTACAAGTTTGTATGCTGTGATTGGAGGACATATTACATCATATCTTCCCTGAACAATAAAAGATTTTATATTAGAAATTTTATCTATATTTTCAATAATATAATTATCATCTAAAAAACAATTATTTATAAAATAATGAGTTTCTATTTTTGATATTGCAAGGGCTTGTTCACCAGAAATTGGGCGTGACATATAATTAAGGGATGAACAAGAGTTTTCATATTCTGCCCAAATAGATGCGGCTTTTAGGTTTTGTGATCTATTATTACTATGTAGTTGAGCATGAAACCATTCAAGAATATTTTTTTTAAAGTTTTTTGGAACAAAGGATGAAAATTTATTATAGGCTTCTGGAAAAAATTTTTTTATTCCATACAAAAACCAATCAATCTCAGTTTTAGTGCCTAAAAATATACCTCTTAAAACAAAACCTAAACACCTACTAGGGTAATCAATACCATATAATAATGCTAAAGTGCTTCCCCATGATCCTCCAAAAAGATACCATTTATCTATTTTTAAAAGTTTTCTTAAATTCTCTATATCTAAAATTAAAAGTTGGGTGTTATTATGTTTCGTTTCAGCATAAGGCGTACTTTTACCAGAACCTCTTTGATCAAAAAAAATTACCCTAAAAATATTTGGATCAAAAAAACTTTTATGAGAGTTTGAAAATCCAGCTCCTGGTCCACCATGCAAAAATAATATGGGTATACCTTTAGGATTGCCGTATTGCTCATAATATATTCTATGTCCATTACTTACTTTTAAATAATCACTATCATAGGATGAAAGGCAATCAAAAAACAAATTAGATTTTTTTTTTAAATTTAGCATTTATACAAATTTTAAATCCAAATTATTAAGCTGCTTCTTCAGCATTATCATCAATTATTTTTTCAAGTTTTACTACTGCACTTTCTTTGTCAGTATTATCAACAGCCGCGAATTCACTAGCCAAACGTTCTAAGGCAGCTTGATACATTTGTCGTTCTGAATAAGATTGTTCGCCTTGATCATCTTTTCTGTACAAATCCCTAACAACCTCTGCAATTGAAACTAAGCTTCCAGAGTTGATTTTAGTTTCGTATTCTTGAGCTCGTCTTGACCACATAGTCTTTTTAACTTTTGCCTTGCCTTTTAAAGTAATAATTGCTTCTTCCATTTGAACTTTACTTGATAGAGTTCTTAACCCTTGTTCGGTTGCCTTAGACAAGGGAACCCTAAGTGTCATTCTTTCATGTTCAAATCTAATAACTAACAATTCTAGTTCTACATCCTCAACTTTACGTTTTTCAGTTCCAATGATTTTACCTACCCCATGACTCGGATAAACAACGAAATCACCTGGTATATATGAGTTAACTAAGTCTTGATTTTTGGACAATTTAATCACCTATTTTCGAAATATTTAAAGTTATAATGTTAATAAAGAAATTTAAAAAACGGAATTTTACCACAAAAACTTGTATAAGACCAGCTATAAGATAATATTTAGGAATTTTATATTATTCCAGGTTTTTTTGAACCATATTTTTGAAATTTACCCTCTTCATCAGTGTATTTTTCGTAATCAGGCAAAGGATCAATTTTCATGGTAATATTTGGCCAAATCTCTGACATCTCTCTGTTATATTCTAACCACTCATCAGCTCCAGGATCAGAGTCAGCTTGTATAGCATCTACAGGGCATTCAGGCTCGCAAACACCACAATCAATACATTCATCAGGATGAATTACAATAGTATTCTCGCCAAGATAAAAACAATCAACAGGACAAACTTCTACACAATCAGTATGTCTACAGTTTATACATTTATCGTTTACTATATAAGTCATATCAATCTCGAAATTTATTTTTATTTAAACTACAAAAATTATGATTACAAGCACAGATTTAGTATAATTTTAATCTCTACCCATTAACCTGTCTGTTTGTCGCCTTTCTCGTTTTGTTGGACGACCAACTCTATCTACAAATTTGGTATTAGGCTTAAAATCTACCTTTTTTTGATTTTTTTCAATTGGGGCGATATCTTCATAAAAATTTAATGATTCTGAATAAGATCCTCTTCTATTAGGTATATCCAAAACTTTCAAGATCTTTATTTTATCATTAATTATCATTGTTAATACGTCGCCAAGAGAAATCAATTTATGAGGTTTCTGTGTAACTTGCCCTGAAACACGTAACCTATTGGATGATATAAATTTTGAAGCCAGACTTCTACTTTTAAATATCCTGATATAATATAAGTAAATATCAAGCCTAATAGTCTTTTTTTCAAAAAAATTTGATGTCATATCAGTTTTTGATCTTAATAGATTTCAAGATTGCAAATGGTGATAGAGGATCTGGTAATTTTTCTTTGTTTTGTATTTTTAGAGATTTCTTATTTTTATAATCTTTGCTTTTAAGATTTTTTTTATTTGAGTTTTTGACTTTAGGCTTATAAACCTTCTTTTTTTTCTCAAAAATTATAATGGGTACCTGATCAGCTAAAGTTGAAGTTTCTTCACTAGCTTTTGAGTAACCTAAATCATAAAGAATTTCTTCCATTTGTATTTTTGTTGCACCTGCTATAGATAACATGGCGTCATTGATCCTAAATTGACCACTTCTAGCTTCTATTCTAATTAATGCTGACAATCTTTCAGCAATGTCAGCTCTTAAAGCTAAATTTCCAAGAGGAACAAAACCTAGAGCTCTGTAAAATTCATGCTTTATATTTGGTAAAATTTTTATACTTACGCGTCCGTCAGGTGGAAAAGCATCTTTTGGATAATCTTGATTATAAATAGACCATAATAAAGCTCTTAACTTTATGGCAGCCGGTTTTAAGAGATTAGGTAAATAAATAGTTTCAACACCTAATCTTAGTCCTAACCTTGCTAAATTTTTTTTATCCGATTCTGACAAATTAATTGTAGACATGGATAAATTATTAGTTTGCGTGGAACCTAAACCTTCATAAACTTGATATGCAATGCCTAGAGCTTTTCCAGAAAGACTTTCACTAAGTTTTTTTTCATTATTATTTGTTGTAACTGATAAGTTTTTTTGGTTTTCAATTACAGTTTTTTGTTGTTCAACATTTAAAATTGGATTCTTTAAATTAATAGCTTCAGACAAAATATTTTCTATATTTTTCTCTACTGCCTCACTTATCCTTGTTTCTATTTGCTTAATCTGGTCGTCAGACAAAAATTCAGAGTTAATAATAATAATTTTAGGTGAATATAATGTTTCACCATTTGTTAATTTTGCAACCTTATTATTTTGCCATAAGATAGAACCATCATCACCAAATTTAAAAGCTGCATTATCAGAAATTAAAAGCTCTCTAACACGTCTTTCAATTTCTTTAGGTAAAATTTTTCTTGCCGCAGATAAAATTGGTCCAGCTTTTTCTCCTTTGGAAAGAGAAGGAATAAATTCAAAACCTTTTAACAATCCAACTTCTTCACCTTCAACGACAACCTTACCATCTAATCTAATTACAGCTTCCAAATTATTATACTCTTTTAAAGTTTTATTCAAAATTACAATTCTCTTATCAATAAATCTTTGAGTTAATCTATTATGCAATTCATCAGATAGTTTATCTTCAATTGTTTTCGCTTCATTTTGCCAATATTCAGAGTTATCTATCCATTGCTGTCTATTTGTTATAAATGTCCAAGTTCTGATATTTGATATTCTATTCAATAGAGTGTCTATTTCTCCATCAAATCTATTAAGCCTATTTAATTGAGACTTTATCCATTCATTATCTAATTTTCCATTAGCTAATAATAATTCAAAAGTTTTTTCTAGCAAGCTAAAATGTACACCTGATAAGGAATTGCTAAAATCAGGAATTTGACAGACATCCCATAGTAAAATTAGTGCTTCCTTATTGTTTATTTTATTTTTAATTGAACTAATTTCAGTTAAATGATTAAGACAAAGCGCATCTAATGCACCAACTTTTCTTCTCATGAAATTAAACGGTGGGTAGGCTTCTAATGAGCTAATTAATGCTTTTAATGAACTAAAATTTAATTCTGAATTTCTCCACCAAATATTTTTTAAAGGAAAAAAAGAATGATTTTCAATTTGTTCAATAGCTTCTTCATCAAACTTTAGATGATCTTCTACCACTCCAAATGATCCATTACGTGAATGTCTTCCAGCCCTACCTGCTATTTGAGCAATTTCTGGGGGATTAAGGTATCTTGGTATTTTTCCATCAAATTTTGTATCAGATGCAAAAGCAACATGGTCAATGTCCATATTTAAACCCATACCAATGGCATCTGTTGCAATCAAATAGTCAACTTGACCATTTTGATAAAGATCAACCTGGGCATTTCTTGTTCTGGGTGACAAAGCTCCCATAACAATTGCAGCTCCACCCTTTTTTGTTCTAATAAGTTCAGCAATTTTATAGACTTCTGGCATAGAAAACGCAACAATAGCGGATCTAGGTTTCAACCTTGTGAGTTTTTTTACACCCACATAACTTAAAACAGAAAGTCTTGGTCTTATTTCAATTGAACAATTTGGTAAAATTTTTTGTAATAATGGCCTTATAGTTTCAGCTCCAAGTAAGACTGTTTCTTCAGTTCCCCTTGTATTAATAATTCTATCTGTAAAAATATAGCCCCTATCAGGATCAGCAGCTAATTGTATTTCATCTATGGCAACAAAAGAAAAAGACCTCTCTAATGGCATTGACTCTACAGTACAACAAAAATATTTTGCGTTTGGAGGAATGATCTTTTCTTCACCAGTTACAAGAGCAACATTAGATTTTCCAACCTTTGAGACTGCTTTATCATAATTTTCTCTAGCTAATAATCTAAGAGGAAATCCGATTATCCCAGAATTGTGAGAGAGCATCCTTTCCATTGCATAATAGGTTTTACCTGTGTTTGTTGGACCTAAAAGAGCCTTGACTCTAACATTTTCATATATTGAACTCTGCCTAAAGTTTGATTGTTTTTTTAAGCTTAAATCCATATTACTAGCTCTTTTATATTAATTTCTAGTGATAATCTAATAATGTGATTTTATACAAAATCTAAGTGTCTTAATCAAAAAATTAATATACACTTTTAAAATAATTAATAAATTAATGTTTGTTTTATTGGAAAAATATTAAAAAATATGAAACATAGAGTAATAATTACTGGAGGCAGTAAAGGAATTGGCAAAGCCATAGCTGAACGTTTTGCAAAAGAAGAAAGTGATATTTATTTGCTTGCCTCTAATAAAGAAAATTTAGAAAAAACCAAATCTGAATTACAAAAAAAATATAATACTAATTTATATTATCACACAGCTGATTTAAAAACAAAAATGGGATGTGAAAATGCTATTAAGTCTGTTGAAAAAGAATTTAAAGATTTTGATACGTTAATTTTCTCAGCTGGAGCAACAAAAAGTGGAGATTTTCTTGAGCAACCTATAGAAGATTTTGAAGATGGGTTTGCTCTTAAATTTTATAGTGCTGTTAGATTATCAAAGGCTTTTTGGCCAACCTTATCTAAAAACAAAGGATGGATTGTTTCAATTAATGGGGCAATGAGTCATTCTCCAGATCCATTTTTTATGGTTGGCGGAGCTGTCAATGCTGCTTTTCTAAACTTTACAAAAGCTTTATCTAAAAGAGGATTGGTTGATGGTGTTAATGTAAACTCTATCAATCCTGGCATGACGTCAACTGATCGTTTAATAACTATAATACAAAATAATGCTAACAGAGAAGGTATAAGTTTTGGTGACGCAGAAAAAAATGCCTTAAATAGTATAGGTTTAGATAGATTTTCAACTCCAGAAGAAGTTGCTGAACTTACTTATTTTCTTTGTGATCCAAAAGTTAGACATCTCACGGGGACAGAAATTAATTTAGATGGCGGAAAAAAACCAACAATATAAATGAGGATAATATAATGTCAAAAAAAGCTGCTTCAGTTTTTGTACAAACTTTAAAAAATCACGGCGTTGATCGTTTTTTTTGTGTACCTGGAGAATCATATCTATCCGTTATGGATGAATTGCTATATTCACCAGGAATAGAGGTTGTTACTTGTAGGCATGAAGGAGGTGCTGGCTTTATGGCTGTCGCAGATGCAAAATGTACAGGCAAAGCTGGTGTTGCTTTTGTAAGCAGAGGCCCAGGAGCAACTAATGCTTCAATTTCAGTTCACTCAGCGCATCAAGGCGGGGTGCCTATGGTTTTATTTATTGGTCAAGTTAATCGCATTAGTACTGGCAAAATGCATTTACAAGAAATGGATTTTATCAAAACATTTTCTGATATGGCAAAACACGTAGAACAAATCAACACACCAAGTGAGATAGCCAACGTTACTGCAAGAGCATTTCACATTGCTGAAAGTGGTATACCAGGCCCAGTAGTTATAGCCATACCAACAGATGTTTTAGAATCTAAAATTGAGTCTGAAGATGTAAAGCGTATTAAAATAAACCCACCCTTAGCTTTCCCTGATAAGGTAAAAGAAGTATCTAACTTATTATCAAATGCAAAAAAGCCAGTTCTTGTTGTTGGTGGACAAGTACATATATCAACTAGGTCAAGAAAACTTGTAGAAAAAGTTGCAAAAGCACATAATTTACCAGTTTTATGTACTTATGAGCATCAAGATATTATTTCCAACGATAACTTACACTATGCAGGAGAATTAGGTTTAAGACCCCCAGAACCTATAAGAAAAAATGCATTAGAAGCAGACTTAGTTCTGGTTGTTGGACACAGGTTTAATGGGGTGCCAAATATGGCCTATAAATTTCCATCATCAAAACAAATGTTTATTCATGTAATACCTGATCCAAATACAATAGGTAAAATTTTTCGAACTGATATGGGTATAGTTGCTGATAGTGAAAATTTTTTAGAACAACTATCAAATTTTGTAAACAATAGTGAAAATAATGAAAGAAATGAATGGGTGAAACTTTGTCATTTTCGTTATTTGAATAATGATTCAACTGCTACTCCAAGAAATGCAAATGATGGACTAGATTTTGCTCATTTTATTGATGGGTTAGGTGAAATTGCACCAGAAAACTCAATAATTACAAATGATGCTGGAAATTTTACAAGTTGGATGCATCATAGATTTCCGTTTAAATCTACAATGAAATTAATAGGCTCAGAAATTGGTGCGATGGGTATGGGAATTCCTGCAGGTATAGCAGCTGCACTTAGGTTTCCAGATAAACAAGTTTTTTCAATTGTTGGGGATGGTGGGGCTTTAATGACTGGTTCTGAGCTTGCTACAGCAGTTGCACATAAGGCAAAAATTAGAGTAATAGTAGCTAATAATAATCATTATGGTACAATAAGATATCATCAAGAAGTTCACTTCCCGACCAGAGATCATTATGCAACAAAACTAGTAAATCCAGACTTTGCTAAGTATGGTGAAAGCTTTGGTTTAAAATGCTTCACAATACATAATACTGAAGAAATACTACCAATAATAAAAAGTGCAATGAAAGTAGATGGACCATCATTAATTGAATTTAAAATGAGCCTTGAGTTGAACACTAGCACAACAACCATCTCACAACTTCAAACGAATTAATATAAATTTTTATTGTTGGGGGGCATTAGTTATTGTAAAAAAACCTGAAAAAGGACCGGAACCACCACCACCATTAGGATTATTATTTGGCCTTGCTGCTCCTGTAAACATTTGAGCACCATAACCAGTGACATTGAACGTAAATTTGAATGAAATTGTAGATGGAGAAATAACAACAGGAGAGTCAAGCTCCATCACACCCACTAATCTATCAACATTACTGCATCCACCACTTCCATCATCATCGGCAACACCGTCTCTTTTATCTAAATCAGACGCTCTCATAAGATACCCGTTTAGAGATCCACCAGAAAATCTAGCACCTAAATATTCACCATCGCAATTTCCAGCTTGATTAAATTGAGTTAAGCTATCTGTACATTCCTCAGCAGGTGCTGTTGTGCTAACCGCATCGCATGCACTTCCTGATTTCTTAACATAGTAAGTTGTACCACCTCTCTCATATTCAGCTTTAATGGTAAATGTATTTTTCAAAATTATGTAAGGATATGTATATGTCCCATTTGCTGGACGGGATGAAGTGCCAGCTAGTTCTGCATCACCAAGTGCAAAATCGTGAAGTGAGCCATTAGATTGATCAGTTGCAGTAAAGACTGTTGTACAAGTCGATCTATCTAAAGAAGCACCAGACATAGGATTAGCTGTGCAAAGACCCATTTCAAAAACAGTTGCTTTATATAATTGTGGTGTAAAACGACAAGCAGTTGCTGAACCTGTAAACAAATGAGTGTCAGCGCTACATTCTTTAACTGTTTCTGCAGTAACTGCATAAGATTTGTTATTTAAAGATGAGAAAACAAAAACTGAAAAAATCATCAGGGCTAGTTTTATAAAATTACACATATTAAACTCCTCCTGCTGAAGCAGTAAAATTTGTTTGTATAACAATCTGATTTTTACGTCTTACTTTTTCTAACATTTTGTCTTTCATTGATTTATTATTGAAAGCCTGATCTGCAATTAAACTAGGAATTGGATCATCTTGTTGTGATGTATCACCACCAAATCCTATTTTGTAAGTTAAATTTATAAAATCAATATCTGTACCTGTATCAAAATCTTTTGTCCCAGCCTCTAATATTACATTAGGAGCAATGGGTGTATTTATTTGAAGACTGTAAGTTTTTCCCTTTGTATCAGATGTTTGATACCCTTCCCAAGTCCATTGTTTTGCAAATATCTTTGCTGATGGAACATAAGGAACTTGTCCACCTATTTCTATTTCATATCCATCTAAAGCACGTTCTGTATTTCCATTTCTGCCAGTTTTAGCACCACTTATGGCAAAATATTTATTAGCATTAATCTCAAAAGCAGAACTTCTTAATTCTGCACCAAAACTCCACCTAGAATGCTCATAGGTACTTTCATAATCATGAAAAGCGTTTATACCATAAATCCACTTTTCATCATCGCTAAGTTGTCTATAACCAATCCCAAGGTTAATTGTATTCCTATTATTTTGCCTAATAATTGATCCTTGAAAAAAAGTCAGATTTCCTTCTGCTTTATTTTTAGATACAGGATTTATTGTTAAAAGAGTAAAGTTTGGATCTGCAGCAGTTCTTCCCTCAATAGTGAGTTCGGTATTGGTAAAAAATGAATTAAAACCATCTTCAAACTTTTGCATGGATTTATCAATTATTGTATCTTTAAGCCTGTCTGTATTACCTGCAGCACTTACTTCTAAAAAAGTGAGCGGCATTGCAATTAATGATATAAGGAAGATATTTTTAAGCTTCATGAGATACCTCACGCTAATTTTATGTTAATTAGAGTTCATTTAATTAAATTAAGCAAACAAAATCTTTGAATTTATATTTGTTACTTCTTTATCGCTTTATATATTTCTGTGTGATCGGGATTACCTTCTAAAGTTCTTAATCCTTCTGAAAGATGAGATAAAACATCACTTGAAAGTGGTTTTTCTGAAGATAAGTCTCTAATTAGACTATTAGCAATCGATACGTCTTTTACCATTAAATCAAGTGCAAATCCAGAGTTAAATTTTTCAGAAATCACAAATTTATCTAGTTTAACTTCAGTTGTATTATTCTTACCTGTTGCTTCATTTATAATTTTCAAGAAGTTTTCTGGTTTGATTCCAAAAGAACGAGCTGTTGCTAACGCTTCAAAACTTGATATTAATCCAGCGGCAGAAACATAATTATTTAGAGCTTTCATTGCATGTCCAGAACCTAAAGGACCAGCAAATTGAACCTTTCCCATTACAGATAATAGATTATTTAATTCTTCTAAAAGTTTCTCGTCACCCCCTGCCATAATCATTAAATCACCAGTTTTTGCTCTTGCAACACCTCCGGAAACAGGTGCATCTAAAAATTTTACACCTTTGTTTTTTAATTTCTTTCCTAATTCTTGAGTTTCTCTAGGGTCACTTGAAGACATATCTATAAATACAGATTTTAAATTCATTTCTAATAATTTATTGGCCATATCAGAAACAATTCTTCCATTGGGTAACATAAAAATTATTACATCAAGATCACTAAATTCATTTAAATCTTCAACTTGCTTCACTCCGGATGATTTATCTATTTTAGCTTTTATATCATATCCCAGAACATTGCATCCTGATTTTACAATAAGTGGGGCCATTACAGAACCCATAGCACCTAGGCCTATAAATCCAATATTTTTAATTGTCATAAGATCCCCCATTTTTGAATTATATCTTTATAGTACCTTTAGAAACAAAGCTTTCAATCTCAAATTCTGAATAACCCAAATCTGTTAAAATTTCTTTAGTATTTTCTCCAAGAGATGGAGCATGCAGGCTCACCTCAATTTCATCTTCATTAAATTCAACTGGAAAGCTTGGATACAATAACTTTCCCTCGGTTGGATGATCTTGGACTTTAAAAAAATTTGTTCTTACAAGATGTTCATCTTCAAAAAGGTCCTTTGGAAAATTTACTTTAGTCGCTGGGATATCTTGTTCTCTAAGATTTTCTATCCAAAAATTAGTATTTCTTTTTTTTAATTCTTCAGACAAAATCTTGTATAATTCATCTATATTTTGGTTTCTTGATTCTAAAGAACAAAATTTAGGATCTTTCAAAATGTTTTCTTTTTTTATAATACTAAAAAACCTTAACCACTGATCATCACTATATGGAAGTACAGCTATATATCCATCTAATGTTTTGTAAGGTTTTCTGTTCGGAGAAGATTGTCTAGGATAAACAGGTGGAGCTTTAGGTGGTAAAAAATTATAACCATATAAATGTTCAACTAAAGTAAAATCAACCATAGTTTCCATCATTGGAACTTCTAATTCTGCACCTTCCCCATTTTTTTCTCGATTAAATAATGCGCTTAAAATTGACATTCCTAGCATTAAACCAGTAACTTTATCAGCAGTTGCTCCAGATGTGTAGCTTGGTTGATCTGAGTAAGTTTGTTGATACGCTGCCATTCCACTTATTGCTTGAATTGTATCATCAAATGCTGGAAGTCCTGCATAAGGCCCTCTGGAAGAAAAACCAACTGCGTTTGCTGTAATAATTTTAGGGTTAATCTTAATAAAATCAGAATGTGTTAATTTTAATTTCTCTAAGGACGCCTTTCTAATATTTGATACAAAAACATCTGACTTTTTAATTAATTTATAAATTATCAATCGGCCATCTGCTGATTTAAGATCAACGCTAATACTTTTTTTATTCCTGTTAATATTCAAAAATACTGCTGCCATTTCTTTATTGACACTAGGACCAATATGTCTGGTATTATCACCAGAAAGTGTTTCAACTTTTATAATTTCAGCTCCCATGTCAGCTAATAACCTTGTACAATAAGGAACCATCAATATTGAAGACGCATCAATTATCTTAATCCCCTTTAAAGGTGCTTCTTTCATGCTTTACTCATCCATTTGATTAAGTTTAAGAATTTTTAGTAAAATAATTGAGTATTATTATTTATATAAACAGTTTAAAAAAACTCATTTATGTTACAAGACTTTTTATGAATATTGTATAAAATTAACTTTTAATCAAATAAACAGGTACTTAATGCTTTATCTAAAAGATGTGACAGTAAAAAGAGGTTCTAAAATTGTTTTTTATAATTGGAATGCTAAAATTGAGAACTCTAAAGTCACAATCATAAGTGGTAAAAATGGTGTTGGAAAATCAACCTTATTAAGAGCAATAGCTGGGATGATACCTTTAGAAAAAGGTATTGTGAAAAATTATAATAATGAAATTTTTAAAGATCAAATTAAATGGGGACAAAATTTAATCTATATTGATTCCAAAAATGGTTTATCCAAGGATTTAACAGTTTATGAAAATTTAAAAATTTGGTCAGAAATGAGAGGTTGGAAAACTAGTGATGATGATCTTCAAAAAGCCCTCGACAGTTTAGACA
>CACAAB010000004.1 GCA_902530325.1 uncultured SAR116 cluster alpha proteobacterium
TTGTTGGATAAATTAATAATATTTGGCACTCTTGAAATTATATTTTTTTCAAGTTTTTGCGACATTTTGTTATAAAAATTTCCAGAGAAACGGCAAAATCTTATAATTCTTAAATAATCTTCGTCAATTCTTTTTATTGGGTCGCCTATAAAGGCAAGCTTTTTTTTATTAATATCATATTCACCATTAAGGGGGTCAATTAAATTTCCCAATGAATCTAAATATAAGCTATTTATAGTAAAATCTCTTCTTTTTGCATCCTCATTTAAACTAAAAGCGTTATCAACAAGTGCAAATCTTCCAAAAGAAATTAAATCTTTCCTCAAGCTTGTTATATGATACTCTTTATCGGCTATTATAAGTGAAATAGTTTTATATTTAATATAACTTTTGTTAACTTTTATATTATTTCCACAAATTTTTTTTGCGAATTTTTTTATATCTTCATTTATTACAAAATCAATGTCAGTTACTTCTTGATTAATGAGGTAATCTCTTAAAGCCCCACCAACAACCCAAATTTTAACACCAAAATTTTCAGCAAGATTGAAAATAACTTTGATATTATTATCTGTTTCAAAAAATTTTTTAAATTTATTTTTAATTATACAAATACCTTTTTATTTTGAAAAATTTCCATCTTTGACTTTTCCATCAATTAATGTGGGTGGTTGATAGGAATAACTAGGATCATAGGAATCTATTTCTAGGTATAAAAAAGCAAATAAAACAAAAACACAAAAACCAATAACACTTACTAATGTTGAATAAAAAATTTGATTATTTTTTGTTAATTTATTCAAAATATATTTTGTTAAGAAAAAAAGACCTATAGAAAAGACAACTGCTAAAAAAATGATTAAATATCGTCGCATGGTGGAAACTCCCTCAAACCTAATCCTGCAGATATAGTTACTAACACTCTTGCTGTTAACCCCCAAATATTCTTACCATCAAAGTTTATTGTCCATGTCATGGACATACTTGAGTTGATAGGTGGTTTTTCTCTTAAATGAAACTTCGGCAATAACAGATATTCAGTTGGAGGAAAGAAAATTTGTTCTACCTCACTCAAATTTGGTTTTAATAATTTTTGCCAATTCGTTTTAGAATTTATTATCCCTAGAAACGGTGTAACTACATAACCTGTACCAGTAAAAAATTTTGGTAAATTTCCTACTATATTGTAATGCTCTCTAAAAATATTTATTTCTTCTTTAGTTTCTCTTATCGCTGTCTCTTTTAAATTTAAATCTCCATTTTCTTTTTTACCACCCGGGAAAGCAATTTGCCCTGCATGTTTTCTTAAATTATCTTTTCTCTTTATCATTAAAATCGAACTATTTTTTTTTATTTCGTCATTAATAAATAATACCAAAACACTCGCTTTATTATACTTATCATCTGATCGGTCTTTATCACCTGCGTTTCTTACTCTATGAATGCAAGTTTCAAGATCAGTTTTAGATATGGTTTTTATCATAGACTTAAAGTTTAAATAATTATTTTTTAAATATTAATAATGTATTATTATAATTTATTAAACAATGATGAAATTTTAATGTATATATATCTACCTATAGCAGAGCAGCCAATTCACTCATTAGCAATTTTAGGCGTTGGTGCATTTCTTGGTCTTATCATGGGATTAGTTGGTGTAGGTGGGGGGTTTCTTCTAACCCCAATTATGATGTTTTTAGGCATACCACCACCCGTTGCAGTTGCCTCAGTTGCCAACCAATTAGTTGCGCCTTCAGTTTCAGGTGTTTTATCTCATTGGAAAAGAAGTAATGTTGATTTTAAAATGGGTACCGTTTTACTATTAGGTGGTGTTGCAGGATCTTCGATTGGAGTAATTTTATTTAATTTTTTGGGAAAAATTGGACAATTAGACTTTGTTATTAAATCATCCTATGTAATTTTTTTAACAATCATTGGCAGCCTAATGTTTGCAGAATCACTTAGGTTAATTTTAAGAACAAGAAAAGGAAAAATCTCAAGAGGAAAACTTCATCAACATAATTGGTTACATGGATTACCTTTTAAAATTAGATTTAGGAAATCAAAATTATATATTTCAATTTTATTACCTATTTTAATTGGGGTTATAGTTGGTATCTTTGCTGCTTTGATGGGAATTGGTGGTGGCTTTATCATTGTGCCTGCAATGATATACCTTTTAGGCATGCCTACGTCTTTAGTTGTTGGAACATCCTTATTTCAAATCATTTTTGTTGCTGCAAACACAACTATTCTTCAAGCATCACAAAATCAAACTGTTGATATAGTACTTGCAACAATATTACTGTTAGGTTCTGTGATAGGTGTCCAAGTAGGTTCAAGGTTTACAAATATTTTAAGAGGAGAATATTTAAGGTTGATTTTATCTTCCATAATTATTTTAGTAAGCTTAAAACTTTTAATTGATTTGATTACTGTTCCTTCTGATCTTTTTTCGGTAATAATAAGCAGGTAATTTAAGATGAATTATTTTTTTCATATTAATATATTTTTTTTAATATTATTTCTAACATCAAATACTTATGCACAAAATCAAATAGTTGCGGATTTATCACAAGAAAATGTAAAAATTTCAACAGATTTTCAAGGTGCTAAGATACTTTTATTTGGTGCCTATGACGGTCAAAAGGGAGATGATATAATAGTAATTGTTACAGGACCCAAAGGATTAGTTACCGTTCAAAAGAAAGAAAAAATACTTGGTGTTTGGGTTAATACAAGAAAAGTTAATTATATTAATTCTCCAAAATATTTAAGTATTTCATCAAATAGAAAAATTGAAGAAATTCTCAATAAAAAAACTCAAAAGATATCAGAGATTGGATTAAATAATTTGAAAATAAGGATGCAACCAGGTATTAAAGTTGAAAACGAAAAAGAATGGAGACAAGCACTTACTAGAAACATGTTAAAATCAAATTTATGGAGTATAAATGAAAACTCTGTGAGTTTGAACAAAGATGCACTTTTTAGATCATATTTAGAATTACCATCCAATGTAATTACTGGTCAGTTTGAAGTTAAGATTCTACATTATCGTGATAGTAAACTTGTGTCACAGCAAATAAATTCAATCAATGTTTCAAAATCAGGTATTAGTGAAGAAATTTACAATATAGCTCAAAATTACTCTACTTTATATGGTATTTTTGCAGTTTTGTTAGCAGTTTTAGTCGGTTGGGGATCCAATCTAGTTTTTAGAAAAGTTTGATGAGGAATTAATGACTAATAAAAGTGTAAATAATAAGTCTAAAGTTTCAAAACCGAGAAACAGATTATTCTTAGTTGTAGCAGATGATAGTAAGGAGTTACATCAAGCTCTTTATTATGCTGCAAGAAGAGCCGCAACAGCTGGTGGAGAAGTTGCATTATTTAGATGCATTGAACCTATTGAAGGACAGCTTTGGGGGGGAGTTACTGAAATCATGGAAGCAGAAGCTGAACAAACTAGTAAAAATCTACTTCTAGAACTAAGTGAATATTGTGAAAAACTGGGGGCACCCAAACCTAGAACATTTGTTCGAAAAGGAATTCTTCATGAAGAACTCTTTAATTTAATCGATAAAGAAAAAGCTATAAGAGTGTTAGTTTTGGGAGTTTCAACAGAACATGGAAATCCTGGCCCTTTGATCAACTATGTAATAAATAAGGGTAGTACTGAGTGCAGAGTACCCATTACTATAGTGCCTGGAAATCTTACAGATGATCAAATCGATGCGCTTGTTTAAAATAATAGTTGATTTTAATTAAACTAACTTTATACGTATATTAAAAATTATGAGTGATTTATGTTCAAGAGATTATTTATTATTATATTAGGGATAATGTGTGTAACAATGGTAAAACCAGTAAAAAAAGCAACTGCAAGTTCAAGTAAATTTATAACAATTGAAACATCTAAAGGGAAAGTTGTAATTGAGACTTTGCCAAAAATTGCACCTAACCACGTTAAAAGGATTAAAGAATTAGTTAAGCAAGGATTTTACGATGGGATAATTTTCCATAGAGTCATAGAAGGTTTTATGGCTCAGACAGGTGATCCTGATGGTAATGGTACAGGTGGATCTGGAAAGAATTTAAAAGCTGAGTTCTCAGATTACAAATACAAGTATGGAACTGTTGGAATGGCTAGGTCTATGAATCCAGACAGTGGAGATAGTCAATTTTTCATATGTTTTGATGGATGTGGTCATCTGACAGGTCAGTATACAGTATGGGGTCAGGTAATCTCGGGTATGGAAGCAATTGAAAACCTAGCAGTAGGTGAACCTCCTAACAATCCAGATAAAATGATATCAGTTAAGCTCGGTAAAAAATAAATTTAAATTTCAACAACTCTAATTGAATTTGTCGAACCAGATATTCCAAAAGGCATGCCTGCCACTACTACTATTGTATCACCTTCTTTTGCAAAATTTTTGATTTTTATAATCTCTCTTGCCTCTTGTATTGCTGCTTCATAACCTTGAACTTTACTAAAAAAAGGACATGCTCCCCATAATAGTGATAGCTTTCTTTTTACATTAATTTCAGGTGTCATAACTACTAATAATAAATTTGAACGTTCTCTGGACATTCTATAAGCCGTATTTCCAGATGCTGTAAAAGCAACAACAGCTTTTGCATTTACAGACTCGGCCAAACTTACAGCAGAACGTGATACAGCATTATAAATAAAATTTTCTTTTCTTAAATTTTGTGGACCATCGCCTGGGTGAATTTTAATATGATTTTCTGCTGATGTTATTATTCTATCCATAATGTTTACAGTTTCAATGGGATAAGTACCAACAGCAGTTTCTGCAGATAGCATGACTGCATCTGCGCCATCAAAAACAGCAGTAGCAACATCAGAAGCCTCTGCTCGTGTTGGCGATGGTGTTTCAATCATAGATTCGAGCATTTGTGTAGCAACTATAACTGGCTTACCTGCTTGTCTACATTTTAGAATAATTTCTTTTTGTATACCTGGAACTTCTTCAGGTGCTATTTCAACTCCTAAATCACCTCTTGCGACCATTATACCATCGCAAGCTTCAATTATTTCATTTAACTCTTCTAGAGCAGATGGCTTTTCTATTTTTGCAATTACACCGGCTTTATCAAGAATATATTTTTTTACCTCTTCTACATCTCTTAATTTCTGAACAAACGAAAGAGCTATCCAATCAATTTCTTGATTTAATATAAATTTGAGGTCTTCAATGTCTTTAGAGGTCAAAGGGCTTGTATTTAACACAACATCTGGAAGATTAATACCTTTATTACTTTTAATAACTCCTCCCACTATAACTTCAGTTTTTATTTCATCTTTCGATATATCGTTCACTTTAAATTGTAATTTTCCATCATCCATAAGTATGTTTGAGCCAATTGACAAACTTTTAAAAATTTCATCATGTGGTAAATTAACCCTTTTAAAATCTCCAATTTCTGGATCTTTGTCAAAAATGAAATTACTTCCCTTGATCACTTTTGATTCATTTTTGACTCTACCAATTCTAAATTTTGGTCCTTGAAGATCAGCAAGAATTGCAACGTTAGAATTCATTTCTTTTTCTGCTGATCTTATATATGAAATTCTTTTTAAATGGTCTCCGTGATTACCATGACTAAAATTTAGACGAAAAACATTTACACCTGTTTTTATTAAATTTTTTATCAACTTTTGATTGTCTGTTGCAGTTCCAATTGTTGCAACTATTTTAGTTGATCGTGGTAATTTAGAGTTTATCATAATTTATCCTTTTATATTCATCTTTATACATTAATTTTCAAAAAAAATATTAAATTTATTTTTTAAAAATTAAAATCGGCAAGCTATTTGCAAACTCCAAATATACTACAGGAGAAATATAGATGGCCCAGATTGTCCCTTTTCCACTTGATAAAGTACGAAAGTCAAAAAAAGGAAATGATTTTAACGAAAAACACATTTTACATATGATTAAAAATATTAGAAAAAATTATCCTCCATCACTTTGGAATACCGTTTATCAACTTACAAAACAAGGTCATATTGATAATGATGATTATTATAACCCTGGAGATGTAAAACCCCAAAAATAAGTTTTTGTATTAAATTTCATTTCGAAAAATAAAAGGATTTCATAATTTATAAAAGTTATTTAAAGTTACTACAGAATGGAAACAAATTTTAAATATCCTATTTTATATACTTTCAGAAGATGTCCTTATGCAATTAGGGCACGATTTGCTATTAGATCATCTAAGATTGCAGTTGAAGTAAGAGAGATTAAGTTACAAGAAAAACCATCTGAATTTTTAAAATCATCTCCAAAAGGGACTGTGCCAGTTTTAATTACAAAGTCAGGTGAAGTTTTAGAGGAAAGTTTGGATATAATCAAATGGGCCTTGAGCATAAATGATCCAAATAAGTGGCTTGCTAAAGGAAAACTAGAAAATCACGAGATTACAAAACTTTTAGATGATCTTGAAAATAAATTTAAGCCTAATTTAGATAAATATAAATATCGAAATAGATTTTTTGGGGTTGATCAATGTTTATTTAGAGATAAAAATTTAAACTTTATTGAAAAATTAAATTCTTACCTCGAAAAAAACAAATCACTTAATTGTGAACATCTTACTTTTTTAGATTATTCTATATTCCCGTTCATTAGACAATTTAGAAATGTTGATCAAGCGTGGTTTGATAAATTAAATTTTAATTATTTAAACAAGTGGGTAAATCAAATCATTGATAGTAAAGACTTTTCATCTATAATGAAAAAATTCAAAAAATGGGAACCAAATGATGTTCCGATTTATACATATTTTGATTAATTTATTTGCCTAGGAGAAATTTTATGTCAGAAGCTTTTATTTGCGAGGGAACAAGAACTCCAATTGGGAAATTTGGGGGAAGTTTATCTTCGGTAAGAACTGATGATCTTGCTGCTTTGCCTCTTATGTCACTAAAAAATAAATTAAATAAAACTGACTGGGAAAACTTAGAAGAAGTTTTTTATGGTAATGCTAATCAAGCAGGTGAAGACAATCGTAACATCGCAAGAATGGCTCTTCTTTTAGCAGATCTTCCACATTCTGTTCCAGGTATCACACTTAACAGATTATGTGCATCAGGTATGGAAGCTATTTCAAGTGCATCAAGAATGATAAAGTCTAATGAAGCAGATATGACTATTGCAGGAGGTGCAGAAAGTATGAGTCGAGCTCCCTTTGTCATGCCTAAAGCTAATACAGCATTTTCTAGGAATGCAGAAATATATGATACAACTATAGGTTGGCGATTTGTAAACCCTAAAATGAAAGCTAATTACGGTATAGATTCGATGCCAGAAACTGCAGAAAACGTTGCAGAAAAATATCAAGTTAGCAGAGATGACCAAGACAAAATGGCTCTTTCTAGTCAAATAAAGGCTTCTGCCGCAATTCAAAATGGAAGATTGGCTAAAGAGATTACTCCCGTAGAAATCCCTCAAAGAAAAGGTGAAATATTAATATTTGACAAGGACGAACATCCTAGAAGCACATCAATTGAAAAACTTTCTTCACTTCCTACACCATTTAGAAATAATGGTACTGTTACTGCAGGAAATGCTAGTGGCGTTAACGATGGTGCGGCAGCGATGGTAATTGCAAGTGAAGAAGGAGTAAAACGAAATCATTTAACAGCCAGAGCAAGAATAATTTCGGCAGCTAGTTCTGGAGTTGAGCCAGCGTTTATGGGTATTGGACCTGTGCCAGCTTCTTTAAAAGCCCTTAAAATAGCTAATATTAAAATTAAAGATATTGATATTATTGAAATAAATGAAGCTTTTGCTGCACAAGGTTTGGCTAGTTTAAGGTCTCTTGGTATTGAAGATGACGATGATCGAGTAAATCCTAATGGTGGAGCAATAGCACTAGGTCATCCTCTTGGCATGTCTGGAACAAGACTAGTTCTTACGGCAACTCAAGAATTAATTGAAAAAAACTTAAAATACGCATTATGTACAATGTGCGTTGGTGTTGGCCAAGGAAGTGCTGTTATAATAGAAAGAGTCTAAATAAACTATTTGGATTGATATGCTTGTCTATCTATAGATACTGAGCTTATATAAATAAATACGCTATCATTTATTGATAATTTCATTTTTTTCAAATTATATGTTGTCATCCTAACTCTAAGTGTTTGTTTTTTTCTTTTACTTTTGAAACTTTTTAATACAATGACTAACTCAGAGAATGCTGAGTTATTTTCAATTTCAATCGAAGATATTAAACCTTGCAATTCGTTTTCAGTGATTTGTGTCTTTAGACGTGAAGATGAAAGAAGTATGTCTCTAGACCTGATCCTAACTCTTACTATATCATTCAAGTTACCTGGCAAACCTGGAACAACAAGCTTTTGTCCACTCAAATCAAGAGTTGTCATATGTAAGTTCTGATCTTGCCTAGAAACCACCCCCTCTAAAATGGAACTTGACTCAAATTTGCCTGTCAGATCTACAAATGAACTTCTATTAAGAATCTTTGAAACACTTCCACTATCGATTTTCTCACCATCTTTAATTAATACGATTTGATCTCCGATTTGTGAAATTTCTTCAATTGAGTGGGTAATATATAAAATTGGTGTTTTAAATTTTTTATTAAAACCTTTTAAAAATACTAATAACTTAGATTTATATTTTATATCTAAATCTGACATAGGTTCGTCTAAAAGTAGATAATTAGGTTGTTTCAAAATTGTTCTAGCTAGTACCACTCTTAATTTTTCACCTCCAGACAAATTCTCAGGTGACCTTTTTAAAAGAGAATTCAATTCAAGGTTATTAATTAAATATTCTTTACTTATTAAACTTTTATTTGGAGTTTTTAATTGATGCCTTTTTATAACAAAATCAAGGTTTTCTTCTACACTTAGGTGTTCAAATAATATTGGATTTTGAAACATTATTCCAAATGGCCTCTTGTAAGAAGGATATTTGTCTATGTTGTGAAGTTCATTTCCGTTAAAAATTATTCTAATTTCTATATTTTTAATAAACCCACCTAATGCAGAAACAATTGTAGTTTTTCCTGATCCATTTGGACCATATAAGATAGTTATCCCATCATTTTTAAAATGATGCTCAAAATTTAAAAAAAAATTCCCAATTTTACCTTTTAACAAAACTGACAAATCTGACATTATTTAACTCTTACAACTGTTCTTTTGTTAAAATAAAATAGAGTTAATAAAATAATAAATGATAAAATTAACATTCCACCTGCTAAAATATGTGCTTTACCAAAGGATAATTGTTCTACATGATCATAAATCGAAATAGCAATTACTTTTGTTTTACCATGAATGCCACCTCCAACCATTAGAACAATTCCAAATTCACCTAAGGTGTGTGCAAAAGATATTATGAAGGAAGTAAAAAATCCTTTTTTACATAAGGGTATTATCACATTTAAAAAAGTATCTAATGGACCAGCACCTAAACTATAAGATGTCCTAATAGTATCTCTTCCTATTTTTTCAAATGAAGCTTGAAGAGGTTGAACCCAAAAAGGAAGAGAATAAATTATAGAAGCCAGAACTAAACCGTAAAACGAAAAAATTAACTGTTCTCCCGTTAATAATATAAAAATTTTACCTAATATTGTTTCTGGACTCAAAAAAACAATTAGATAAAAGCCAATAACTGTAGGTGGTAAAACAAGTGGTAACGTTACTAATGTTTCAATAAATGGTTTGGTATTTTTTGACTTAAATGCTAAAAAATATGCTAAAGGAGTGCCTATTAAAGCGAGGAAGAGACAGGTAACAATAGCTAACTTTAATGTAATTAAAATAGCAGTAAAATCTGAGCTTAAATGGTAAAAAAAATCCATATTAAAAGACCAACTAAATTTGGAATTGATTTTGAGTATTATATCCTAACTAGATTATAATGGGGAATTATAAATGTCATTTATAAAAACTGATGATAATGTAAAATTATTTTATGAGTCTACTGGTAAAGGTGAACCGATAATATTTGTTCATGAGTTTGCTGGTGATTACAGAAGTTGGGAACCACAAGTTAATTATTTGTCTAGATATTATCAATGCATATCATTTTGTGCTAGAGGATACCCACCATCTAAAGTTCCAGAAAATGAAAGCAGTTATAGTCAAGAAAGAGCATGGCGTGATATTTTAAGTGTAATGGATAATCTAAAAGTAGAGAAAGCACATATTGTTGGCTTATCCATGGGTGGATTTGCAACTCTTCATCTAGGGATAAATGCTCAAGATAGAGTTTTAAGTCTAGTAATAGCTGGTTGTGGATATGGCGCCATACCAATTGACAAAACTAATTTCAATAAAGAAGCAGACTTTTCTAATATTTCTTTGGATAGTGCAAAAATTATTTTAAATGAGGGAATGGATAAATTTGGATCAGAGTATGCTCTAGGTCCCTCTAGGGTCCAATTCCAAAACAAAGATCCAAAAGGTTGGCAACTATTTAATGACCAACTAATTAAACATGACCCTGTCGGCTCAGCCAATACTTTATTGGGCGTTCAAAATAAAAGGCCTAATTTATATTCTTTAGAAAAGGAAATAAGTGGCATAACTTGTCCAACACTAATTATAAATGGTGATGAAGATGATATGTGTCTTGAAGTAGGTCTGTATTTGAAAAGAACTATTAAGACAGCTGGTTTGTTAATAGTTCCAAAAACAGGGCATACAATCAATTTAGAAGAACCAGATTTATTTAATAATCATTTGCTAAAATTTTTTACTGCAGTAAATTCATCTTCGTGGGGTAGTAGAGATCATAGAGCAAAAATAATAAAATTCTAATCTCTAAAATTTTCATATTGTAATGGGTGCTTAATATTTAATTCTTTTATTAATTTAATTGCTGCTTGAAGGTCATCTCTTTTTTTACCAGATACTCTTACTTCGTCACCTTGAATAGATGTTTGTACTTTACTTTTTGAAGATTTAATTGCCTTTACTATTTTTTGTGCAACTTCTCTATCAACACCTTGTTTGATTAAAACAATTTGTCTAATGGAATTACCTGATGCAGCTTCTGGTTTTTCAAATTCCAATGCGCCTGTGTCAACTTTTTTTCTAGTAAGGTGAGTAATAATAAGATCTTCAACTTGCTTTCTTTTTAAATCATCATCAGCTTTAATTATAATTTTATCTTCTTGCTGCTCTACCTCACACATGCTTCCTTTAAAATCATATCTAGTACTAATTTCTTTTTTTACACCATCTAAACCATTTTGAACTGAAGGCATGTCTATTTTACTTACTATATCAAAACTAGGCATTTTTTAATTCCCATAGTGTGTTATTCATTATCATAATATTAAATTTTTATTTCTCAAACAATCTAAATAAAAGTTGATAGAAATTCCTTAAAATTATAGATTAAATATTTATTAATACTAACTATAAATAAAGTTTTTAATGGATATTATCTTTAAATTAATTTTACTTATACCTATAATTTTAAGTACAGTTTTTCTTTTTATAAATATTGGAATATGGACAATATTTCCATTCTGGATTTTATGTGGATTAATTGACATCTCTAGACATAAAACAATGGATCTAAAATTAATTAAAGAATATTTCATAGGTAAAGGTTTTTTAACTTTTTTACTATCACCATTAAATCTTTTATCTGATCTTTTGTCGCATAGAAACCTTCATACTTATAAAATTGAAGATCTTCCTCAAGGTCATCAAAATGAAATCAATGACGTTATTTCGCTATTTGATAAAAAATCTAAAGAAATTACAAAGAGATTTAAAGAAAATCCAAATGATAATAGAACAATGTTATTTTATAAATGGTATGGATATGAATTGGATGATACAATTGAAGAATTTAATAATGAATATAATTATATAAAAACTATTGGTGTTTCACTTTTTAGAGAAAAGACTTCAACGTCTAGACATTTTGGTCCTCTAAGAATGACTTATCGAATTTTGTATAATTTTAATAAAGTTAAAAAGGAAGGTTCTTTTATTGAAGCTGATGGTAGAATTCATAAGTGGAAGTCTGATCCATTGTTTATTTTTGATGATACATTAATACATCAAAGCTTTAACGAAGAAGATGATTTAAGATTTTGTGCTTTTATTGATATTATTAGGCCTTCTCATTTAGACAATATAATCAAGCTGATTTTAAAATCTGTCGGTTTTTTATTAAAAAATACTAGAAGTATATTTTATAAAAATTGGAAAATGATATAAAAGCTATGTATTTGGAACTAATATTTGTCTAACAACTTTACCCTTAGACAATTTATCAAAACCTTCATTCAAGTTATCAAATGTAATTTTCCCATCTATTAGTTTATCAACTGGTAAACGTCCTTGTTTATATAAATTTAGAAATCTAGGTACATCTCTTACAGGAACACATGAACCCATATAGCTTCCTAAAATTGATTTTTCTTGTGCAACTAAATCACTATGGTTAAAACTAAACTGAGTATTTATTGGTGATAAACCAGCAGTAACCACAGAACCTCCATATCTAATTATTTGATAAGCGGTATCCATGGCTTGTATTACACCAGCTAGATCAATAGCATAGTCAACACCACCATTTGTTAAATCCCTTATTTCTTCAACCATATTATTGTTTCTACTATCAAAACAATGTGTTGCACCAAGTTCTTCTGCTCTACTAAATTTTGATGGATCAATATCAACTGCAATTATAGTTTCAGCTCCTGCTAGTTTTGCACCAATTATACCATTTAGCCCTACACCTCCTAATCCAATAATTGCGACTGAATCTCCAGGTCTTATTCTAGCAGTATTAATTACAGCTCCGACACCAGTCATAACAGCACACCCAAAAAGAGCTGCGTCTTCAATATTAAAGGCTTTATCAATTACAACTACAGATCCTCTATCAACTACATTATATTGAGACATACATGAAATCCCAGTATGGTGATTAAGCCTATTGCCCTCCATATCTGTCAATCTGCTTCCACCTGACATTAAATCACCTTTACCTTTTGTTGCAGCTGCGAGTTCACATACTTGAGGTCTTCCTTCAAGACATCTTCTACATCTTCCACAAGAAGGTGAAAATTGAAAAGCAACATGATCTCCAACTTTTATGTCTTTTACAGCACTTCCTAGCTCAACCACTTCACCCGAACCTTCATGGCCAATTACTAATGGCAAGGGCATTACTCTAGATCCATTTATAACTGACAAGTCAGAATGACAGAGACCAGCACCCATAACCTTCACAAGCACCTCATTTTCTAGAGGAGGTGATATATTGATTTCCTCGATAGATAGTGGCTTAGAGTCTTTATATGGGGCAGTTAATTTATTATTTCTAATAACTGCAGCTTTACATTTAATTGACATTTAAACACTCCTATTTTTAATATTTACCGGTTTGCCGTGAGGTGTAGACAAATAAGCTTGAGTCCAGTCTTCTTTTAATAGCATCAAAGTATCTTTATTACTTATTTTCTTTATAATGAGGATTTCTTCAAGTGCATTTAACCAACAAGAAAAATAATCATTACTACCATCTAAGTTTTTTGAGAGTGATCTTTGTTTTTTTAGGGACTCTCCAAAAATTTCTACAAACTCTTTCCAGCTGAAATTTCCTTTCTCTGACATTTGAACTGTAATCGCAAATAATTGACTATGCCAAGGATTTTGGAAAACAATTTGATCTTCGGACTTATTTTTAAAAGGTAAATTATAATTAGATTTCATTTTTATCTTTTTAAATTTAATGTGGAAAAAGTTTAAGGTATGGTTCCCACAAATCTAAAAGGACACTATCATTCTGACTTTCAGCTAATTCTCCCCATAGCTCTGATGATTTGAACTCTACAGTATACAATGGTGAGGGATTTTCTCCCAAACCATGAGCATTTTTATCAGGAAAAACATGATTATTGTTGTAAGAATGAATTACACCAACTCTTCCCATAGCGTATTTCGGCAAACGAGTGTGTCCACCACTAATATCTTTATTTGGACTATAATTTTCTGTAATAACTTTATCGCCTATATTAAAAACAGGAATTATATCTATATCTCTGACAGAAGGGCCTCCCCAACCTAGTGTTTTCTGAACATCTTTGGCTAACCAAGTTCTTTGATCGAGTTTAATGTCGTTATCAGAAAATTTTTTTAAAGTTCCATTTTCAACAGCAGAAACATATTCTTTCAATTCATTTAATGAAATAAGTTCTTTATCAATTAAAAGATTAGTAAGAGCTGCCAACCATTTTTCATAATAAGAAAAATTTACATAATCTTTTGGTGGCAAACATTCTCTATAATGACGACTAATATCTAGGTTCCATTCTCCTAAAGCTCCAGCAGCAAGAGTAATCGCCCATGCTTTTGCGTGCCATTCATATTTGAAAGTTGGTTCAAAGTTAGTTACTTCATTTTCACCATCTCTTGGAACAGGAATTAATCCGTCACCATAACGACCACCCATGTCGTGCAGTCTGCTCATTTTATTTCCTTTGGTAATCCAGTACCTATCATTGAATTTCTAGTAACTAATTCTGCAAGTTCACTTTCATTCATATTTTCAGTACCTTCAGGTCTCATTGGTAATACCAAATATCTTATTTCAGCAGTTGAGTCCCATACCTTTATCTGTACTTTTGGATCTAGTGGTAAACCAAATTCTAAAAGAACTTTTCTTGGTTCTCTAACTGTTCTAGATCTATATTCATCACTTTTATACCAAGTTGGTGGAATGCCAAGGACTGGCCATGGATAACAACTACATAATGTACAGACTATTACATTGTGAATTTCAGGTGTGTTTTCTACTACAACCATATTCTCACCTTGTCTACCTTGGTAACTTAGTTCTCTAATTGCTGAAGTAGCGTCAATCAAAAGTCTTTTTTTGTATTCTGGATCTACCCAGGCTTTAGCAACCACGTTTGCACCATTTTTGGGGCCTATTCGATTTTCATAAGTATCAATCAATTCATCTAAAGTTTTAGAGTCTATTAATCCTTTGTTTAAGAGTAAAGTCTCAACAGCTTTTACCCTTAATTCAGGATCAGATGGTAAATGTGAATGCGCATGATCATGTGAATGATTGTCACCACCAGCAATATTTTTCTTTTCACTCATAATTCAATCTCTTTTTTTATAATCTAAATTTTTAATCCGGAATTAGAACTATTCTTCCATTAACTTTGCCCGATCTTAAATCAGACATCGCTTGATTTGCTGTTTCTAAACCTTGTTTTTTTACAGGTATTAATTTTATTTTGCCGGATTTTATAATATTAACAAGTTCTTTTAATTCTCTTAACTCTCCTACATAAGAACCTCTAAGCGTCATAGATCTCATTGGTACCAATGGTAATGATAGTTTTAGCGAACCACCGTACAAACCTACTACAATTACCATTCCACCTTTTTTTACTAATGTCAGACCAAAATCAGTAGTTTCTGGTCTTCCAACAAAGTCTATGGCTGCTGCTGAACCAATACCAATTTTATTTCTAATTTCAGTTTCTTCATCTGGTGCAAAAGCTTCGTTTGCACCAGCTTCAAGGGCTTTTTCCCTCTTTTCTGGGTCATTGTCTATTACTAAAATTTTTGCTTTGTGTACTGCAGGAGATAATAAAATACCATTTATACCAACACCACCTGCACCAATAATAATAATCCAATCATCTTTTGAAATTGTAGGAATTTTTTTTAGAGCACTAAATGCAGTTAGACCTGAACATGCGTATGGTGCTGCTTGCGCTGGATCCATATCACCATAAGAAACTATGTATTTACTGTGAGGTACAATTATGTGATCAGAATAACCTCCATCAAGACGAGCGCCTAAATATTTAGGAGCCTCGCATAATGTTTCATTATTTCCTAAACAAGCTACACATTTTCCACAACCAATCCATGGAAATACTATTCCAGCATCACCTATTTTAATATCTTTTACATTCTCACCTAAAGCTACTACAGTTCCAGTAATCTCGTGTCCTGGGGTAAATGGTAATTTTGTGCCCCTGTCAGCCAAAGTTATTCTTTTTCCATCTCCTAAATCAAAATAACCATCTGCTAAATGAAGATCACTGTGACAAACGCCGCAAGCTGTAATCTTCACAAGAACTTCATCTCCTTTAGGTTGTGGATTTTCATATTCTCTTAATTCTAAAGGTTCACCAAACTCAACAACCTGATAACTCTTCATTAAACAATTCTCCCCATCTAAAAATTATCAACTTCTTTTTGAAGTTTCGTACTTGCTTGATATTTCATAATAATCATCAAATCCAATTTTTTGTCTTAAATCACTAAAATCTAGTAATAACCCAGACCTATCTTCATCTTTCATTAGCAAATTTAATGACTTTGTCATTGCTTTCATTGCTGAACTCATAACGGTAAGTGGATAAACGGCAAGTTTGTAACCAATTTCTGTCAATTCTTTCATGGATAAATTTGGTGTTATACCTCCCTCAACAATGTTAGCTATTTTAACACCAGGAATTTCTTTACATATTGTTCTCATTTCTTCTTTATTTTTCGGAGCCTCAACAAACATGATATCTGCCCCAAGTTCATAAAATTTTTGTGATCTTAATATTGCCTCACTCAGACCATGAGTGTGATTCGCATCTGTTCTAGCCATAATTAAAATATCATAACCTTCATTTCTCATATCAGTAGCTGCCCTTATTCTATCAAATGCTTCTTCTCGATTAACCACATCCTTTCCTGGAGTGTGACCACAACGCTTGGGCGCTAATTGATCTTCAATTAATATGCCAGCACAACCTGCCTTAGAACATTCTTTCAATGTTCTACGAACATTCATGGCATTTCCATAACCAGTGTCTCCATCTACTATCATCGGTATATCAATTGCGTTACAAATATTATTTGCTTGGTCAAAAACTTCTGAGAAGGTCATAAGCCCAAGATCTGGAGATCCTATCCTAGAAGCGGACGCAGCAAAACCTGACATAAAAGTTACATCAAAATTTGCTTGTTGTATTAATTTTGCAGATAAAGCATCAAAACAAGACGGTATTGGAATAAAAGGTTTTTCTTTTAAAATCTTTCTTAAATTATCAGGCTTACTTATCATTTTATTTCTTTCTATATAAGTCCTGTATATCTTAATATTAAAAATTACTTAGGCCAATTTAAAGCCTAAGTTACTTATGTTCCCAGAGTCAATTGTAAACTCTGTCAAAAGTTCTTCTATGTTACCAGTTTGTCCAAAACGATCAACACCAAGTGGTATTACTTTATGACCAAGTACAGAGCCTAACCAAGATAATGTTAGTTGGTGACCATCAATCACCGTCAAAATTTTAGTGTCTCTTGGAATTTCTTTTAATAAACTTTCAACATGAGATTCGTCATTATTTTGATTTGGAGATAATTGTTTATTTTTCCAATCATCTAACATTCTATCCGAACTCGTAATAGCTAAAACTCCAATATCTCTAAATTTTTCACCTAAAATTGTTGTTGCTTCTATTATCTCTGTAGCAATAACTCCTTGATAAGCTAATATAATTTCTGGATTCGATCCAGGTTCCTTCAACCAATATCCTCCTTTTAAAACTTGATCTTTAAAATCGTTTGTTAATTCTCTATACGGTTGTTCTATAGATCTTGTACTCAGCCTTATATACACAGAACCACCATTTTCATCCTGCAAATAATTAAAGCTATAATTCAAGATTATTGACAATTCATCTGCAAACGCTGGCTCAAAACTTAAAAGGCCTGGCTGACTAATCCCAGTTAATGGTGTTCCTATAGATTGATGTGCACCACCCTCTGGCGCTAGGGAAACACCAGAGGGAGTTCCTACAATTATAAATCTCGCATCTTGATAACATGCATAATTCAAAGCATCTAATCCTCTTGCAATGAATGAGTCATATACAGTCCCTATTGGGAACAATCTTTCATTAAATAATTCATGAGAAAGACCAGCAGATCCAAGCATTATAAATAAATTCATTTCAGCAATACCAAGCTCTATGTGCTGTCCATCTGGAGAAAAAATCCACTTTTGAGCTGATGGTATTTTGCGATCTTTAAATATATCAGAAGTATCTTTTCTACTGAATAATCCTTTTCTGTTTATCCAAGATCCAAGGTTTGTTGAGACTGATACATCGGGTGATGTAGTTACAATTCTTTGGGTAAATTCAGTATTGTTTTTGGCATATGAGTCTAGAATTTTTCCAAACGCACTTTGTGTTGATATTTTATTATCATTTATCAGTACAGGTTCATCAATTACTATTTTATTTCCTCTGAATTTTCTGTGTCCCACTTTTTGAAAAGGAAGTTTTTTGATATGTTCGTGAATGTTTAATTCGCTTTTTTCATCAGAAAAACTATTCCATTCCTCACCATCATTTATTTCTAATTTAGATTTAAAATCGTTCATTTGAGCTTTAGTCATAAGACCAGCATGATTGTCTTTATGACCCGCTAATGGAGTACCCCAACCCTTAATTGTGTAGGCAATAAATGCAGTAGGTTTATCATCTTTTATATTATTAAATGATTCACATAAAGTTGAAATACAGTGTCCACCTAAATTTGACATTAATTCTAAAAAATCAGAATTAGATCTTTTGTTAATTAATTTTGAAACCTCAGATTGATCGCCAATATCATCTAAGACTCTTTTCTTAAAAGCTTCACCTCCTTCAAATATTAAAGCTGAATATAATTGATTGGGACAATCATCAATCCATTTTTTTAATTTATCTCCACCAGGTTCTTTAAATGCTTCTTCTTGTAATTTTCCATATTTTAGTAAAATAAGATTCCAATCAAATGCTGAAAAAACAGAACTTAGTCGCTCTGAAAGTCCTTCATGAACAACACCATCAAGTGACTGCCGATTATAATCAATTATCCACCAAACATTTCTTAGGTCATGTTTCCAACCTTCTTGAAGACATTCATAAACATTACCCTCATCTAGCTCTGCGTCACCTACTAACGCAATCATTCGCCCTAAAGGTTTGTTTTTATAAAATTGTTTTCTTGCAACATAATCCTGAATTAGAGAAATAAAACTTGTCATTGCAACACCCAAACCTACTGAACCAGTTGAGATGTCAACATCGTCTGTGTCTTTTGTTCTAGATGGGTATGACTGTGCTCCGCCAAAGCCTCTAAAATTTTCAATTTTTTCTTTAGTTTGTAATCCAGATAAATACTGAATAGCGTGAAATACTGGACTAGCATGAGGTTTAACTGCAACTCTATCCTCTGGCCTTAAAATGTTAAAATATAAAGCAGTCATTATTGAGACAATTGATGCAGAACTTGCTTGATGACCACCAACTTTAAGGCCATCTTGATTTTCTCTAATATGATTTGCATTATGGATCATCCAACAAGCAAGCCACAACACTTTCTTTTCAATTTTTTTTAAAATATCAACATCATTCATTTTTTTACTATAGCATCTTTCAAATAGAATGAATGACTAAATATTATAAAAATACTTCTAAATTTAATATTATCTGCTAATTTAAACCTATTAGTAAAATATTATATTAAAATAGGTTTTTTTTGAGCAATATTGATAAAATAGATCAAAAAATTATTTTTTTTCTTCAGCAAAATGGAAAATTAACTAATTTTGAGTTAGCTGAAAAAGTTGGTTTATCACCCTCTCCTTGCTTAAGAAGAGTAAAAACCTTAGAACAAAAAGGTTTAATAGCTGGTTACACAGCTATTATTGATGAAATTGCTTATGGTTATCCAGTAACTGCTTTTGTATCTGTGAGATTAGAGAATCAAACTGATCAAATTTTAAAGTCATTTGAAAAAGAAATAACATCTTTAGAGGCTGTTATGGATTGTTGGTTAGTAACTGGAAATAGAGATTATTTATTAAGAGTTGTTGCAACTGACTTAAAAAACTATGAAATCTTTATGAGAGAAGAACTCACAAAGGTTAAAGGTATTGCTTCAATAGAAACAAATTTTGCTCTGGGAAGAGTTAAGACGATAAATACCTTACCTATAAATTATTAATAATTTATGTTGTTTGAAAATTGATAAAGAATTTAAAAAATATAAATGCTGGAGATTTAAATGTAAGCTACTTTGAGGCGGGTTCAAGAAAAGGTTTACCTGTAATACTTCTGCATGGTTTCCCATACGATATTCACGCTTACAAAGAAGTAGTGCCTTTATTAATTTCTAGATGTAGAATAATCATTCCTTACTTAAGAGGATATGGACACACAATTTTTTTACAAGATGACACCTTGCGTTCAGGTCAACAAGCAGCACTTGGATTTGACTTGTTGAAACTTATGGACGCACTTAAAATAGATAAAGCAATTTTAGGGGGATATGATTGGGGCGGTAGGGCAGCTTGCATAGTTGCTGCCCTATATCCTAATAGGTGTTTAGGTTTAGTTTCCTGCAACGGTTACAATATTCAAGACATAGAAAAATCTTCAATACCAGTTAAACCAGAAATTGAACAAAAATTATGGTATCAATATTTTTTCCATAGTGAAAGGGGACGAAATGGTCTTTTAAATCAACGTCATGATTTTATAAAATATATATGGAAAATGTGGTCACCAACTTGGAATATTGATAATAATTTATATAATATAAGTGCTAATGCTTTTGAGAATCCTGATTTTGTAGAAGTAGTCATTCATAGTTACCGGCATCGATTTGGGCTAGTATGTGGAGACAAAAGGTTTGAAAAAATAGAAAAGAAATTATCTAAACAGCCTGTTATTTCTGTCCCCGCGATAACAATTGATGGTGATAATGACGGCGTGACTGGATTATCTGATATTGCAAAAATCAAACAAAAATTTTCAAGTCATATTAAACATGAAATTCTTCTAAATATTGGCCATAATGTACCTCAGGAGGATCCTAAAAATTTTTCAGAAGCTATTTTACATATAATGGATATACACAAAAATTTATAAATTCGCAATCTTTGTGGGTATTCCAAATTCTTTTCTACATATTATAGCCAAACGTTTGATGCCCTCATCAATTTCTTTAATTGAGGGATTACCGAAGCAAAGTCTCATTTTATGTCTACCACTTTTGTTAATTGACCATTCATTTCCTGGATTTATAGCCACACCATCTTTTAATGCCAATTCATAAAGACGAAATGTGTCTACTTTTTTATGCATATCAACCCAAACAAAAATTCCACCATCTGGTTTTTTATATTCAGCAGAAGATCCAAAATATTTATCCAAAGCATTACAAATAGCCTCTGATTTTTTTTGCAATTTAATTTTTAGTGTTTTTACATGTGAATTAAAATTTTCCTTACAAAACTCTGCCAGTGCCATTTGTTCTAATGATCCGCTACCTGCGTCAGTTTTATAAGGTAATATTCTTGATAAAACTTCCCAATTGGCAATTAAATAACCAACTCTAAGTGCAGGTGCAATTGATTTAGAAAAAGATCCACAGTAAGTTACAAATCCTTCCTTATCAAATGACTTTATCGCAGGAGGTCTTTCTTTTTCAAAAAGAAGATCTGCGTAACAATCATCTTCAAAAATAGGTATTTGATATTTTTTTGATAATTTTATTAGTTGCTTCCTTTTAGCAACAGACATTACTGTTCCTGTTGGATTTTGAATTGTTGGGATCGTGTAAATATATCTTGGGATTATTTCTTTTTTCAGAAGATCATTCAACTCTTGCTCTAGGATTTTTAAATTCATTCCGTCTTTTTCTAGAGGTATTCCAACCATATTTATACCAAGTCTTTTCAGCCTTGAAATAGTTCCTCCATAATTTTCCTCTTCAATTATTACTGTATCTCCTTTTCTTAGAAATGTCTGGTTTACAAGATCTAAAGCTTGCAATGATCCAGAAAGAACTAATATCTCTCTTTCGGAGCAATTTATTTTTGAACTAATTTTTAGCTGATTTGATATAAATTTTCTTAATGGTAAAAAGCCCTGAGGACCACTTTCTAGTCCATATTTAGCTAAGGTTTTTCCCTCTTTTAATATTATTTTATTGAGAGAATCCTTTATAGATTGCACTGGGATACTATCATCATCAATATGCCCTCCTACAAAATTATACTTTGGAAAACCTTTCCATTCCACTGCTGGTTTTAGAGCATCTAAATGTAAAAAATTATTAATGTTAAACATTTCTCCCCCTATAGTATAAACTTATATCAAAGATTCCTTTTGTAAAATATTTATAAAGATTTATATTTTACGCAATAGAAAGAATATAGTTATGTTATCAATCGAAAATTGGATAAACAACATAAATTCCAACAAAAGGTTAATTGAAAATGGTCGTTGGTTAAATATCACTTTCACATTTGGTATTGGAGACAAAGATTATTTATTTGAGATCCTTAGTGGAAATGTATTGTCTATAAATGAAAGAGAAATTTTAACACAAAGTGGAACTTTTAAAATTTATGGACAAAGGGATAGTTGGAATAAACATTGGTTAAAAGTACCTCCTAGAGATTATCATGATATCTTTGCTATGCTTGCGAAAAAATTTATATATATAGATGGAGATCTAACCCCATTTATACAAAACCTTCAATATTTTAAAGATCTAATAGCTTCTAATAGAGATAAACATGACTGATTTAAACTTTGAGGATATTATTGGCAGATATTTTAATTTAAATTTAAAAAAGGAAAATTATAGAATTTATGTTGAGGAAGCAGGACAAGGGACACCTCTATTATGTCTGCATACAGCCGGGTCTGATGGAAGACAATTTCGACATATTTTAAATGATAAAAGAATTACAAATAATTATAGAGTAATTGTTTTTGATTTGCCTTGGCATGGGAAATCCAACCCACCGGAAGGTTATGAACTGAAAGACTACAGACTAACTACAAATCTTTATAAAGAAATAATAATGTCTTTTTGTATGCAATATAAATTAATTGATCCAGTTATAATGGGTTGTTCAATGGGTGGAAGAGTAGTCTTACATCTTGCCCTAGAACATTGTGATTACTTTAAAGCTGTGATTGCACTTGAAGGTTCTGACAAACTTGAACCTTATTATGATCTAGATTGGCTTCATAGACCAGATGTTCATGGTGGTTTAGTTCAAGCGGCATTTGTTTCCTCACAAATAGCACCTCAGAGTCCAAATAATTTTAAACATGAAACTTTATGGCATTATATGCAGGGAGGGCCCGGCGTTTTCAAAGGAGATCTTTATTTTTATTGGCATGACGGAGACTTTGACGACCGTTCAAATTTAATAGATACTTCAAAATGTCCAGTATATCTTTTATCAGGTGAATATGATTGTTCTTGTACACCTGAGCGGACACTAGAAACAGCAAAAAGAATTAAGGGATCTAAGGCAACTATAATACCAGGAATAGGTCATTTTCCTATGTCAGAAAACCCAGAATTATTTAAATCTTATATTTATCCAATTTTAGATGAGATAATTAAATAATTTTAACCAGTCTTTTCTATATTCCCACACACACTAACAGCTTGACCAGAAATATTTTTTCCAAGAGGGCTGCATAAAAAATGTGCTTGCTCTGCTAAATCGTCATGTGTAACAAATCTATTTAATGATGCGCCGGATAAAATTTCGTCTTTCATTACTTCAAATGATACTTTTTTAACTTTAGCCTTTGCTTCAATAACACTATTTTGTCTCTCGCCTTCAACAATACCTGGTAAAAGTGCATTTGCTCTTATACCCCGAGGTCCTAGTTCAATTGCTAAACTCTTAACCATGCCTATAACAGCCCATTTTGTAGCTGCATACGGTATTCTGTAAGCAAAGCCAACTCTACCAGCAACAGAAGATACCGACAGAATTGATCCATCGTTATTCATGCGTGGAACAACTAGTCTCATTGTTTCAAAATGACTAGTAATATTAACTTGTAAACACTCTTGCCAACCTCCTAGTGTTTGCTCACCAACACCAGCAGTCTCTCCTGCAATCCCAGCATTATTTACTATAATGTCAATTTCTTTTAGATAATCAAACCCTTCTTCAACCATAGATGAGATCAATTGGGTTTGTCTAAGGTCACATACAACTGCTTTAATATTATCATCAACATCATTGACTTTGTTCACAGCTCCAGAATTAATGTCACATACAAAGACTTTTGCTCCTGCTTTATCAAATCTTTTTGCTATTGCATAACCAATCCCATCAGCTCCAGCTGTTATAAGAGCTTTTTTACCTTCAAGAAGTCTTTCATAGTTCATTATTAGCTTTCTATTTTATGTTAGTATTATTTTTTCCTTTAAGCCCTAACATTTGTCTTGCTTCATCAGGTGTAGCAATCTCCAGTGAAAGTCCTTCTAGGATTTCTCTTACCCTTTTTACTTGATCAGCATTTGTCTTAGCTAAATTACCTGGACCGTCCCATAGAGAATCTTCAAGACCAACACGCACGTGAGAACCTAGAGAAGCACCAGTTGCATTCATCCTCATTTGAGTTGCTCCGGCACCGACAACTGACCACTCATAACCTACTTCACCAAATAATTTATCAGCTGTTTTTTTCATATGTAATAAATTGTCAGCATCAGCACCAATACCACCCATTATTCCCATAACAAATTGAATAAAGTAAGGACCTTTTAACATACCTTCTCTATGAAAATAATGAAGATTATATAAGTGACCAACATCATAACATTCAAACTCAAATTTAGTTCCATTTTCATAACCAAATGTCATTATGTTTTCAATATCTTCAAAAGTATTTTTAAAAAGAGAATACTTACTTTTTTCAAGCATTTCTTTTTCCCAAGGATATTTTAACTGATTATGTCTTTTGAGCATTGGGAAAAGTCCAAAATTCATTGATCCCATATTCAAAGAAGCAAGTTCTGGTTTAAAATGCATTGCAGGCTTCATTCTCTCTTCCACTGTCATTTGTGGACCACCTCCAGTTGTAATGTTTATCACTGCATCACAAGAGTTGTGAATGGTTGGGAGAAATTTTTGAAATTCTTCCGGATCTTGAGTTGGGTGGCCATCATCCTCATCTCGTGCATGCAAATGCAGGACAGCAGCACCAGCTTCATGTGCTGCTAATGAATGTTCAATAACTTCTTCTGCTGTCACCGGTAAAAACTCTGACATTGAAGGTGTATGTATCGCTCCTGTAACTGCACAGCTGATAATTACTTTTTTAGCCATTTAAATATCCTCTCCTAATTCAGATTTAAGCTTTCTAATTAATGCAATCATTTTATTTCTTTTTTCTACTCTATTATCCCTTTGATCATAAGATAATCTTTTTCTTTGATCCATTTCTAATTTATTTAAATATTCTTCAGAATATTCAGGAACACTGTTTTGCTCCTTAGCTAAATTTTGTATACCCTTTCTATATCGAGTAAAAGAATCTTTGATACCCTCTGGTGCATTTAAATCCATAATCTCAAAGGGACCCATGAATGCCCACCTTATACCTAATGCATGTTTTAAAGCTATATCGATATCTTCCATAGAAGCAAACCCTCCTTCGTGAAGTCTAACTGCTTCGTTAAGAAGAGCACCCTGCAATCTATTTAAAATAAAACCTTCTGCCTCTTTATTTACTATTATAGCTGCATATTTGGCTTTTTTATATATTGAGATAGCTTGTTTAATAATTTTAGAATCTGTATTTTTCCCACCAGCAACTTCAACAAATGGTACAATATGTGGCGGCAACGCTGGATGAGCATTGATACATCTATGCTTATGTTTAACCAGTTCCGAAATTCTAGATATTAAAAGGTAAGATGATGATGAGGCAATTATAGTATTTTCTGATGTTAGTTTATCTAATTGTACAAAAATTTTTTTTTTAATCTCTAAATCTTCGACAACACTTTCCTGGACTAACAAAGAGTCATTGCAAATTTCTTCAATATTACAGTTAAGTTTTATATTAGAATTTATCCTAACTTCGTTAATATCGGGATTAATTATACGTAAATCTTTAATTAATTTGTTTGATGTTTTCCTAAATTTTGCAAAACTATTTTGATTTGCGTCATAAACAAAACATTTAAAACCAGCATTTGCAAAACCTATTGCCCAGCTTGCTCCAATCAAACCTGCACCACAGATCCCAATTTTATCCATTTATTTATCCTAAAAAAAACCGCATCAAGATGCGGCTTTTGTTAATTTCTATATTAATCGTGGCAGCCACAACGCCATCTCTGGTTGATATATAACGAAGCCTAGACCTATTAACTGTATAATAACAAAAGGTATAACACCTCTATAAATACTTAATGTAGCAACTTCAGGAGGAGCAACTCCCTTTAAGTAAAATAGGGCAAAACCAAATGGTGGTGTAAGAAATGAAGTTTGAAGGTTAATCGCCATCAAGACTAAAAACCACACCATAGTTTCTTTACGACCGTCAAGGCCAGTTAATTGTGAAACATGATCACCAAAATCTAGCAGAACCACAAGTGGAGCAAATATTGGAAGAATAATTAAAGTAATTTCAACCCAATCTAGGAAAAATCCAAGTAAAAATGTCATTCCCATTAAAAGAAATAATAAACCCCAAGATCCAAGGCCAGCCTTTTCGATAAGCTCCTCCACAATATAGTCTCCACCAAGCGATCTAAACACATACGCGAAACATGTAGCACTTAAAATGATCATAAAGACCATAGAAATAGTCAGACCAGAAGAATGCAAAACACTCCTTAACATAGGTATAGTGAATTTATTTCCAATTATAGCTAATATAGTTGCACCAAAGGCTCCAACTGCACCAGCTTCACTAGGTGTTGCCCATCCAAGCAAAATTGAACCCTTGATAAGGACAATCAATGCAACTGGGGGTAAAAATGCCTTTAAGACCATTTGGGGTAATTTACCCTTTTCATATTCCAAATCACCTTCTTTTAGGGCTGGAGCAACATTTCGGTCAATAGAACACCATACAAAAATAAATATTAAATACATTAAAGCCAATGTTAATCCAGGAATAACTGCTCCCATAAACAAGTTTCCGACTGAAACCTGCATAATGTCAGCCATAATAATCAACATAATGCTTGGAGGAATAAGTATTCCTAGAGTACCTGATGCAGCAATTACTCCAGTAGAAAGTGCATGACTATATTTATTTTTTAACATTGTAGGTAATGCTAATGCTGTCATCATAGTAACTGAAGCGCCAATGATACCAGTCATAGCTGCCAAAACCGTACCCATAACTGTCACAGACATAGCCAATCCACCAGGAACTTTTCTAAGTAAAATCTGTGTTGTTCTCAATAAGTCATTAGCAATACCACTTCTTTCCATCATGGTTCCCATAAAAACAAAGCTTGGTATGGCTACTAATATTAGATTTTCTGCAGAAAACCCCCACATTCGAGGAACAAAGTTAAAAAACTCTGCAATTTTGAAAACTCCAAATAGATAACCTATAAATCCATAAGTTATAGCTACACCACCAAGTATGAAACCAACAGGGTATCCAATAAACAAAAGTACACCCATCGTAAGGAACATAAAAATTGGCAGATATTCTATGATAATATCAACAAAATCCATAACTGCACCTATGCTTTCTCTTTTTTAAAATTATAATTTTCATATTCTCCAGTATATCTTTGCCAAGCAACTATCTTTGAAATTCTCCAGCCATATTTAAGTGAGAGAAGAAGCAAACAAACAAAAATAGTCATAGTTAATAAAGATGAATTTTTTAAAATTGCTTCGTAGAAGCAGAATAATACTATAACAGACGGAGCTAAAGAAATTATATAAGATGAAAATAATTCATAATTTCGTATAACGCTAAATATCGAATATATTACTGAAACAGAAGCAAATAACCAAATATAGTAAATCCAATTATTACCTTCAAATATTGATAACATCGCGGCTAACCCAATAATTCCATAAATAGTGCCAACAAACACTCCATAAGCAGTCAACTCATACTGAGATTGGGCCAAACTTAGTTCCTTAGCTTCAGTTAAGTATGGTGTTTTTTGTTTATCAAAAATATAGCCTGGAACTTTTGAAAACCACATTGTTTATCTCGTAGAAATCTTAGTAAATAATTTTTTAATCTTATTTACTTTTATCATAATCAAGTACCATAAGATCAAGTTTCTTTTTATTATCGCCCCAAATTACAGCGATTAATTGTATCATTACTGACATTCCACCCAAGAATAAAAAGAAATATCCAATAGGCAAGAATGTTTTTATAATCCATCTATTACTTAAACCAACTAATGATGCAGATACTTCCTTAATTATGTATGAATCTACCATATAAATCCAAGAAAAATATACACAAATAAGTGTGAATGGTAGCATAAAGAATATATTTCCATAGAATTCAACTTTTGCCTTTGATTGAAAGTTAAAATTTTCTCTTAGAAAATCCACTCTTACATGCCTGTTGTGAGTGTATCCATAACCCAAAACCAAACAGAAAACTACTGTATGAAGGTGCCATTCCATTTCTTGCATAAGTGTAGATTCAAAGAATGAGCCAAAATTAGCCACCATCCAAATTTGTATCCAAACTAATTTTCTAGCAACCACATCCCACATTGTAATTATAACCAAAGGTACTAATAGCCATGTACTAGCTCGTCCTACTCTATTTACAATCTCACGAAGTTTTTCGCTAATTGAAATTAGACCTTCCATATTTTGTTCGGTAAGTGCCATTATTCCCCCCAGAAAAGTAGACCACCAATAATTTTAATTAACTTATTAAATACAAAATTTCAATTTATTTATAAAAAAAAAGTACACTTGTTACATGAAATAACAAGTGTACTCAAAATTGAGTTATTATTAGTACTTTTTAGCTTTTAGATAAGCTCTTGATGACCAAATGCTGTAGTCCTCTCTGAACTTGTTGTAGCTAGCAGTAATCTCTTTGAAAAGAGGGTCAGAAGCTGATTTCTCTTCAACAACAGCATCCCAAGCTTTTTTGAACTTAGAAATTTCTGAATCAGGCCATGTTACGAATGTAACCCCTTTTTTCTCAAGCTCTGCCATAGCAGGAACCTGCTTAGCATCAGATCTAACTAAAGCCCACCACATTGTGTCACGACATGCTGTGTTAATAACTGCTTGTTGTGTCTTAGTTAGGCCACCCCATCCCTTAGTGCTCATTAGAAGCTCACCAATTGATGTTTGCTGGTGCCAACCTGGGAAATAGTTAAACTTTGCTAACTGATAGAAACCATAACTTAAGTCGTGTGTAGGCATAGAAAATTCTGTTGCATCAATAACACCTTTTTCTAGAGCTGGATAAATATCTCCACCTGCAAGCAACTGTGTTGACACACCTAATTTACTCATAACCATAGCACCAAGACCGAAGAAACGCATTTTCATGCCTTTCAACTCTTCAACATTGTTGATTTTCTTTCTAAACCAACCTGATGTCTCAGGAGCGTGAGTTAAGCAGTTGAGAGCTTTAAGGCCATACTCGCCATAAATTCTATCTTTTAACTGCTGACCTCCACCATATTCCATCCAACCATGGTACTCACTAGCACCTGGACCAAAAGGAACAGCTGTGAAATATGAAACTGCAGGGATTTTACCAGCATGGTATCCAGGAGTTGTATAACCTGCATCTACTGATCCATTCTTAACAGCATCCCAAACTTCTAATGAAGGTACAAGAGCGTTTGGCTCGTGAAATCTCAACTGAACGTCGCCACCTGAAATTGACTTAACTTTGTTGGAAAAATAAACAGCAGCTTCGCCATTAATTGCGACCTGGCTACCCCACGTGCTTTGCATTTTCCAACGTAGCTTGTCAGCATTTGCTGAAACAGCTACTAAACTAGTTGCAGCTAAAGCTACAGCGCCTACAAATAGGCTTGATTTGAATTTCATGAAATTCCTCCCTAGTATTGTAATAGGCTGTAATGAAGTTATAAAACAATTCAATAAAGCCAGATTAAAAGAAACATTTGTTTCTCAACTGATTCGTATTTTTCTTAATAAATTCAATAAAGGCAAGAAAAAACTTATAAAATTTCAATTATTTTTTTTTGCTTGACAGACTTTATTTTAATATTGCCCAAATTATGTTCTAATATAATTATAAAATATATTTTGATCAAATTTCAGACAAATTCAATTAAAGTAAAACTTATTATTTTAGTTAATTAAAATTAAGAAAGTTATACCTACAAGTTATTGATTATTAATAATTTTTTATAAAAACTACAATTTTGGTTGAAATTTTATGCTTGATCTAATCATCAAAGTGACCTGAAGATGCAAAATAACCACCATGAGTTGTAACTAAGGAATCTGTAGAATCAATAAATCCATCTTTTTTTTCAATTAAACTTCTGAATTCTTCTGCATTATCTTTTGGCTTATAACCAACGTGTTTGGCATATTTGTTATCGATTAGCACCGAATCGTTATTTGATACTCCAAAAATTACAGAATGTTGTACATTAGGACAATTTATACACGCAATGATAAGACTCCTCAAATCATCATAACTTAACCATGTTGAGAGCATTCTATGATCTTTAGGCTCAGGAACACATGAGTAAATTCTTACAGACACGGTTTCTAGTTTGTATTTGTCCCAATAATACTGAGCCAAGGACTCTCCAAAGACCTTTGACAAACCATAATTGCTATCTGGTCTAGGCATTGCTTTACTATCTATAACTTCGGATCTTGGATAAAAACCAACTGTATGAACTGAACTAGCCCAAATAACTCTTTTAATTTTATTTTTTCTGCATGCCTCATATAGATTGTACATGCCTATAATGTTTGAATTTAAAACATTATCCCAAGAACCTTCTATACTTTGACCACCCATATGAACTACACAATCAATATTTTTTGTTAAATCTATCATTGCTTCTAAAGATGAGAGATCAGCTTGAATAACTACTTCATTCTCAAACTTTTTAAGTAATTTTTCTTTGTCAGTGATTTTTAAAAGATTGCAATTTTGTGACAAGGTTTTTCTAAGTTGTTCACCTAAAGCACCAGCTGCTCCAGTTAATAAAATATTATTAAATTTATGTTTACTCATTTTTAACTCCATAACTTTTTTGACTTTTTATATATTCTCTCCAAAAAGTAAACAAACCTGCTATAACTACTATTGCTGAACCTAAAATTATTTCATTTTCTAATTTTTCATTAAAAACTAGTACACCAATAATTGAAACAAAAACCAATTGTAAATATGTAAATGGCTGTAGTATAGAAGCTTCACTATGTTTGAAAGCATTAATCATAAGAAAATGTCCACCTGCACCTAACATGCAAATTGCTAATAAAAAGAACCAATGATAATTCTCTATTGGAGTGTAAAAAAAAGGACCAATTGTAGCTAAAATTACAAATCCAGTAATGCCAGTATAAAAAAGACTTGTATCGGGGCTATCTTCACTTGAAACATATCTAGTAAGAATCTGATAAACTGCAAATGCAAATGCGCAAGCTAACGCTATAAAAGATAGTGGGTCAAAAACCTTTGATCCTGGTCTAAGCATGATGATAATACCCATAAAGCCAATTAAAATTGCAGCCCATCTCTTCCAACCAACTTTTTCTTTTAGAAAAAATACTGATAGAGCTGCCACCATCAATGGACAGCTAGCAAAAATTGCATGTGTTTCTATAAGACCAATTTTTAAAAAAAGATAATGCGCAAAACACATTTCAACTGCTAGGATAATTCCTCGAAGAATTTGAATAAATTTAAACTTGCTCTTTGAAACAAGAATAACACTTTTATTCCCTATACTATTAAATGATATTACAAATAGAAATAGGAAGAAATATCTAAACATATTAATTGCTATCACATTATAATAATCTGTTAAGTATCTCGTAATACCGTCCATTACAGACAAACATGATACAGCAGCAATTATAAATAATATGCCCTTTGCATTTGAAGAAATATTTAAAGGCATAATTTATTTTTTCTTTCTAGGTTTCAATAAAAGTCGATTGTCCTTTTAATCCCATCTTTAAGAGAAGTATACTTAAATTTTTTAAATATTTTAGAAGGCTCATTTCCTCTTATTTCATCTACTACACTTAATGGGTTGCCTGTGATTCCTATATTCGCCAATGGTATGTTTTTTTTAATTAAATTTATGAAATCGCTAACGTCAGCTGTTATTCCATTTATGTTAATAGTTGATGCACCTGAAGGAATTTTAGATATTGACATTTCAACTAAATCCGCAACATCTTCAACATAAACAAAACCTGCCTTGCCTGAAAAGTTTAAAGTATAACTATATCCTTGTTTTGCCGCTTTACAGGCTAAGGTTACCCCTGCAGTTCCCCCAACTTCTCTTCCTGGCCCATAAATTACATATGGCCTAATTCCAACACTTGAAATACCAGATTCATTAAAATACGCCCTTGCAACCCCCTCAACCGCTAACTTATATGCACCGTAATGAGTTTCTGGAAATGGGTAACAATGATCTTTTTGCCCAAAAACACCTGCACTGCTTGCATATACTAAAAACTTAATATTATTTTTTTTCAAAGCTTCAAAAACGTTAATTGAGCCGAGGAGATTTACTTTGGCGCCTAAAATAGGATTTGAACTACAGTCTGGGGTCATTAATCCAGCCAAATTTATAACATGGTCTATATTATTTGTTGCTTCTTGGACCTGATCATAATTTGTTATATCACCATCAATAAATTTAATTTTATTAATATCCTCACCAACAACATAGCTGAGCAATTCTTTTTGGATTTTTAAGTCAAAAATTGAAACGTTATAACCCTTTTTTAAAAAGGTTCTTACTATCCAACTTCCTAAAAATCCACATCCACCAAAAATGATGATTTTTTCCATTTAAACTCTCTTTTTAAATATCATAGAGTTAGCAGCCTTTCCTATTTCTTTAATACAATCCGCAGCTTTAGGAAAATGTAAAGAATTCGACAAAAAACCATGTATCTGGCCGGGATATAATTTATAAGTTACTTTATTACCAAAGCTTTTTAATCTATTTGTGTAAGCTATTCCTTCATCCAGCAAAGGATCTAACCCAGCCGCAAATATAAATGTTTCAGGGAGATTATATAAGTCCATGGCAAAAAGCGGTGAAGCTTCCCAGTTAACTGCATCATTACTTGAATTAAGATAATGTTTAACAAAATAGTCCATTGTATCAAAAGTTAACGTCATACCTTCTAGGAAAATATCCATAGATCTCATTGTTAACGTTAGATCAACACAAGGATATACCAATATTTGGCCTCTTATCGGAATTACTTTTTTGTCTCTTGAGTTAATAGCCAAAACAGTTGCTAAATTACCGCCAGCGCTATCCCCACATACGAAAATATTTTCAAGATCAATAAAAAATTTGTTTTCAAAATTTACAAGGCTATTTAAAACATCCTTAACCTCTTCTACTGCATAGGGGAACTTATATTCTGGAGACAAACTATAATCCACAGCCACAACAATCATTTGAGACTCTAAACAAATTGATCTGCAGGTAAAGTCATGAGTATCCAAATCCCCCATAACGAAACCACCTCCGTGAAAAAATACTATAATTGGAATTTTAGTTTTTTTATTAAAATTATTTGGAAAATAAAATCTTAATTTAACATCTTTATTAAATCGGTTTTTTATTTTTAAATTTTCTGAATTATTAATTTTTGGAGGTGTTAAATTATCTTCCCTTAACTGCCTCAAACGTTCAGTTCTTAATTCTACAGGATCTAATAAGTGATGTAATTTTGAATTACTTTTAATACGATTTTTTAAAAAAATATCAGTTTCTTTATCAATTATCATTGATTTATTTTTTCCCATACTGATTTGTTTTGTTCTTTTAGCTTTATATTTTTAATAAAGTTTATTTATAATAAAAAATCTAGTGAAATTTTTTAAGGAGATAACCATGACAGCATTAAAAGGAATTATTGCACCCTTTACAACTCCATTTAAGCCAAATGGAGAAATTGATCTTACTTTGATAAAGCCACAAGTAGACTGGTTAATTGAAAATGGTGTTCATGGTTTAGCTGCTGGCGGTAGTACAGGTGAAGGTCATGCTTTAAGCAGAGATGAGTATTTATCCCTAATGACAGAAACTGCTTCATCTTTAAATGGCAGGGTACCTTTAGTTGCTGGTATTATTGCTAATTCGACATCTGAAGTGATTGAAAGAGGTAAGTCAGTAAAGTCTCTTAATGTTGAAGCTCTTCAAATAACACCACCAAGTTATTTATTTAGGCCTGATGATGATGCAATGGTAAGACATTTTAGTGAGATACATGATGAATGCCAAATACCAATATTAATTTATAATGTTGTACCTTGGTGTTATTTATCACCTGATTTACTATTAAGAATTATGGATGAAGTTCCAGGAGTTTTAGGTGTAAAACAAAGCGCTGGTGATATGAAACTTTTTGCTGACCTTATTAGAAGAGCAAAGCCTAAAAATATGATTTTTAGTGCTGTCGATGCTCTTCTTTACTTATCATACAAATTGGGAGCACCGGGATCAATTGCAGCAATTTTAACTGCCGCTCCAGGTCCTTCTGTCAAATTATGGAATGCTGTTATTAAACAAGATTGGGAAACTGCGAAGGATCTTCATGAAAAACTAATGCCTTTATGGGATGCAATTGGCTTAGATAATATGCCATCTCTTTGTAAATATGCTCAAAGTTTACAAGGTCTTGAAAGTGGTTTTGCCAGAAGACCAACCTCTCCTGCAACCGATAATCAGAAAGAAAAAGTGAGGGAAGCCCTAATTAATCTAAACCTTATAAAATAAGATTAAGAGGATCAAAATGAATATTAATTATCCAAAGCCGACAGAATCAATAGAAGTTGCCAAAAATGACTTAAAAAAATGGGGGTATTGTTTACTTAAAAACGCTATTCCACCAGATCTTAATAACAGGGCTATGGAAAGATTAATTGAACAGGCTAATGCAGAAAAAGAATTAAATCTGGCATACGAGGATGGCAGTGAAAAAAAGAAATGGGGTGAATTCCATAAAAATACTGATGCTCGTGGAGTCAACCAACGAGTATGGATGTTGCCTAATAAAGGCAAAGTATTTTTAGATATTTTAGCAAAACACAACTATGTAGAATGCGTAAAGGAAATTGTTGGAGATGAATTTCTAGTTTCAAGTTTTGGAGCAAATATTGCTAAGCCAGGTGGCGTTGCAATGGATCTTCATACTGATCAATGGTGGTTTCCAGACCCAGTAAATAGAAATGATAATTTTTTGCCTCCAGGATCTATTAAAAGAAATAAATTTAATATCAAAATCAATGAAAATATTAGTAACAATAACGAACTTATTTCAAGGCCAGCTGTAACTAATGTTTTAATAATGCTAAATGGAATGAGTAAAGAAAATGGGGGTACACGTATTGTCCCAGGATCTCATTTATTTGGACGTCATCCAGATAAAGTTTTAGATAAAGATATAGAAGTTATATCTGCTGAAGGCCCCCCTGGTTGTGCTATTATTACGGATGGTAGGGTATGGCACGGAACAGGTGCAAATATTACAAAGGATAATAGGCTTGCATTATTAATAACTTTTTGTGGCCCACAATTTAGACCTCAAGAAAATTTTACCTTAGGTATAAAAAAAGATGTTTTTTCAAATTTAAATGACTATCAAAAAGAATTACTAGGGTTTAAAGTTTGGAATGGATATGGAAGAATTGGAAATCCTACTGATACATTTCTTGATATAGAAAATCATGAAATTGGTGAATTAAAAATTTAAACTATTGCCTAAACATTATTTAAGTATCATAAAATCCACTTAACGATTAGATTGGTACCTTATGAATTTTATAATTAAAAATGCTAGGTGGTTGTTAGCAACAGCTCTTTTGTATTTTAGTTCCTGTTTTGGACAAACTTTTTTTATTTCATTATTTGCTGGCGAAATTAGACAAGCATTTGATTTATCTCATGGCGATTGGGGCGCCATCTACTCTGGGGGAACATTAGTTTCTGCTGTGGCTATGTTAATTTTTGGGGGGTACGTTGATAAATATAAAATTACATCAAACATAAAAATTGTAATCATTTGCTTAAGCCTCCTTTGCTTATGTATGAACTTTATTGAGATTGTTTGGCTTCTTCCATTAATAATTTTTGGTCTCAGATTTTTTGGTCAAGGAATGCTAATACACATACCTGCTGTAGCTATAGGTAAATGGTATGGGAAAAACAAAGGTAAAGCTTTATCTTTATCAATAATGGGATTTTCAATTGGCGAAGCAATATTCCCAGTAGTATTTGTGAGTTTGTTTACAATTATTGGCTGGAGAAATAGTTGGGTTGTTGGAATGATTATATTGTTATTCTTATTACCTGTAATATTGAAGTTATTGTCCAATGAAAGAATTCCTAACAGTAAACAAGAGAACATTTCTAATCAATTAGGTATGCAGAATAAGCATTGGACCAGAAAAGAGGCTCTTAACCATTGGGTGTTTTGGGCTGTGATATTACCTTTTTTAATTCCTCCAATTTTTTCTACTGCCTTCTTTTTTAATATGGTTCACTTAACAGACATTAAAGATTGGTCTTTAATTTCATTTACTGCCCTATTTCCATTCTATACTTCAATGTCCATTTTAACTACGTTATGCTCTGGTTGGATCCTAGACAAATTTGGTGTTGAAAAAATTTTACCATTCTACTTACTACCAATGTCCTTAGGTTTATTAATATTTTCTTTTGGTAACACATATCTTCATGCAATGATTGGACTTGCCTTTCTAGGAATGACCCAAGGATTAGCAATGACAATCGGGGGAACTTTTTGGCCAAATTACTACGGAACAAAAAATTTGGGATCTGTTAGATCTTTATCAACATCAACAATGGTGTTTGGGACTTCATTAGGACCAGCAATAGTAGGTATGCTATTAGATTTTGGACATAATTATAATTCTATTTTATTAGGAATGTGTATATTAGCTATGTTTGCAAGCATTTCTTTAGCTATTACCATGAAGCATGCACCAAAACTATTATCTAACAATCTCAAGAAGGGAGCTTAACATGTTGAACATTTATCTTTCAGGAGAAATTCACACTGATTGGCGTGAAGAAATAATCAATTTATGCAAAATTGAAAATTTAAATATTTCTTTTTCCTCTCCAATAACAAATCATGACGCGTCTGATAATTGTGGAGTCGAAATATTAGGACAAGAAGAAAAAAATTTCTGGAAAGACAGTAAAGGTGCTAATATTAACTCTATAAAAACAAGAAAAGCAATTAAAGATGCTGATATTGTTATTGTTAAATTTGGAGAAAAATATAAACAATGGAATGCAGCTTTTGATGCTGGCTTTGCTGCAGCTTTAAACAAATCTATCATTGTAATACATAATGACGAACATCAACATGCATTGAAAGAAGTAGATGCAGCGGCATCTGCTGTTGCAAAAGATCAATATCAAGTTGTAAGAATCCTAAAATATATTCTAGATGGTTCTCTAAATTAAACTAAGTTAGAAAATTTTAATGTTTCATATAATTTTATATAATCCTGAAATCCCACCTAATACAGGTAATATTATGAGGTTATCAGCAAATACTGGCACTCAATTACATTTGATTAGACCATTAGGTTTTAATCTAAGTAATAATTCACTTAAAAGAGCCGGCCTAGATTATAAAAAAGATGCAGATTTTTTTTTACATGATAGTTTTGATTTATGTTTAAATTCAATTAAGTGTAATGAAATTTATGCATTCACCAAATTTGCTAAAAAAACTTTTACTAAAATAAAATTTAAAAGAAATGACTGCTTCTTATTTGGAAGTGAAACCAGCGGATTACCTGATAATATTTTAGATAAAATAAAAGTTACAAATAAGCTTAGGATACCCATGATTAAGAATAGTAGAAGTCTCAATCTAAGTAACTCCGTGGCAATAACAGTTTATGAAGGACTAAGACAAAATAAGTTTGAAAATTTAGTTTAAAGTTTAGTTTAAGGTTTAATTTTAAATATGGGTATTTATGAATGGCTGTCTATTGCACTTATTTGTGTAGCAGGTGCAACAACACCTGGACCAAGTGTTTTAGTAATAATTTACATAAATAATACTAGAGGCTTTTTATCAGGAATCATTGCTTCATTAGCGCATGGGCTTGGTATATTTATTTATGCCCTAATCTCTATTTACACTATAAGTTTAATTGATAAAAATTTACCCTCAATAATACCATTAATTCAATTGTTGGGTGCAATATTTCTTATATTTTTTAGTTATAAAATGATGTTTTTAAAATCAAATGAAAAAAACATAAACAAAAATTATATAATATTAAAAAAAGTTACAGATAGTTTTTTTTTGGGACTTACAACATCTTTAATAAACCCTAAAATTCTAATTTTTTTTACATCTATTTTTAGTCAGTTTATAAATAATGACTTTAATGACTATAACAAAGTTTGGATTGGATTATTAGCAGGAATAATTGACACAGTCTGGTATATTTTAGTTTCATACTCAGTTAACCTTCCAAAATTAAAAAACTACATTATCCTTAATCAAAAAATAATTTTTTTATTCTTTGGGTTTATTTTAATTGTTTTTTCTATTTATTTAGCTGGTATATCAATTAAGTATTTTATTTGATAACCTATTAGGCCCATTATCTGAAGATATTTTTAAAACATCAAAATTTTGATTATTTTCTATTTTCATCCAATCAATAGTACTTAATTGATCACATTTTGGGCAATGTAATTCCCAACTATAATTTTTATTACCACAGGAATAACAAAAATAATTATATCCTTCTTTAGCGGTAGCTGCCTTTTCAAGATAATTCTTTACTACTTCCGGATTATTTTGAGATCCAGCTATATCAGCCAACGCTTGATATGCTTTGGTTGTAAGTTTATCCTCGGGAATATCTTTTAATAGTTTTTCAGCCTCTCCCCAAATTTCCTCTGAAATAGCGTAACATGCCACTTCTATTTTAAGATCATTTTTAATTTCTTGGGAAGATTTTTTATTCAAAAGATTAATCGCTTTTGAAACACGAGATCCTGATGTTTTTAAATTCCATTTTTTTGATAGTTCTTCTAAAACATAAGGATTAGCAGTTAATAAAAAAGTTTTTTCTAATTGGTCAATTGACTTAGCTTTTGAACCAATACCTTTAAGCACGCCTGACAACTTTATAGAAGCTTCAATATGACTTGGTTTTTGTTTAAAAGCTTCTTTTAAATAATTGGTGGCAAGACTCCTTTTTTCATCCTCCAAATATTCTAATCCTTTCAAGTAATTTAAATCTGCAGATATATTTTTGTATATATTATCTTCCATATAATTCATTTTTTTTAATTTATTGAGATATACAAGAGAATTTGAAAAATCTTTGAGCTTTGCATATGAAAATAATAAAACTTCTAAAATCTGTTTTGACTTAGGTTCAAATTTAAGAGCCTTTAGACCTTCATTAATAATTTCATTTAAATCTTTATTATCAAATATTGCTTGTCTCATAAGTGCTAAATGACCAACAAATGCTGTAGATGGTTCATCAGTAAGCTGTTTAAAATAATTTTTTGATAATTCTTCATTTTCATCAGAGTTTTTATTTAATTTGTTAAAAACATTAATGTGTGTATTTAATAATTTACCCAAATTTTTATCCTTAGTATTTTTTGATACTAAAGCAGCCTCTTTTGCTGCAGTTTCAAATTCTCCATGACTTGCTAGTAAAAATGCCTTCACTAATTTTTGTTCAACTTTTTTATTATTGTTAGCTTCAAATCGTCTAAATGTTGCTTTTGGTAAGTTCAAAAAAGCTAGCCAAACCCTGTCAATAAAGATTAAAATTACAGAAAATAAAATAATGATTAGAATAAACCTGTCTGTGGGTATTTCGATTCCCCACTCCATCCAATTTATAGATGTTACACCTGGATGCTCAGAAAAAAACTCTGATAAATACCATATGATGGAAATGAATATAATTAGTTTTAAGATTTTAAAAATCACTTATTCACTCTTTATTTAATTTTGATTTAATGCTCTTTCAAATCTATTTATTGAGGCTTCTATAGTTTCTTTCCAATTCTTAGGAAGTGTCTTTATAATATTTAAAAAATTATAAAAATTTTTGTTTTTAAGTTCTTCTTCTGCCATTGTAATTAATCCCCTAGGAGTGGTGTTATCTGCAAATTTTCTGAGTTTAAAAAAACCTGCAAAATAATTTTTCAATTTATTCAAATAGGTTTGTTCACTTAGAACTTCATCGTAATTGGAAGATGAACCAAAGTCTTTTTTTGAGAGAAGTTTTTCTATAATAATTTTAGCTTCTTTTATAAGTTCTTTTTGAGATTTCTCTATATTTTGTGAAAACTTTTTGGGCTCATAAGAGCTTTTAACTTGAGCAGCATTATTTTTCAGCTCAATTTCTTTATTAGCCGTTTCATTTTTGTTTTCTAAAATTTTAATTTTATTTGAGATTTTTTCTAGCTCTTTTTTTATAAATACCAAAGAATTACCTTGATTTTTAATTTCGAGGTTTATTGTTTCGCTATTATTAAAATCAAGTTTATTAAGCTTATTTTTAAGTAATTTAATTTCTGTAGTAATTTCATTAATTTTAATATTTTCTTTTTCTTTTAAAATCTCAATCTCGTTATTTAGTTGAATGATTTTATTTGAATGTTCTTCAATATGACTAGGTAAATAATATACTGTTAACCAAATTAAAATTATAATAAACGAAAAGACGGTTATAATTGGTATTAAAAAAAGAGGATTTTTTAAAATAATTGTTTTTGGTGTTTCATTTACTGGCTCCATATCGATGATTGTTTCTTTATCACTCTTAGCTTTATGAGTTTTGGCTTTTATCATCGTTATGGTCCTGTTTACTAAGGTAATTTCATTATATTATCTAAAAATTCTTTAGTAAAATTTTTCTTGATAATTTTTATATTTCTCCAACCTATACTCTCTGCTTTTTTAGCAACATTTTCACTATTAACATATAAAGTTGCTTTATTTTTAACAATGTTGAATAAATTGTAATTTTCTAAAATTTGTTTTGCAATTGATACATTTCTTGATGAAAATATGACTAAATTTAAGAAATCATATTTAATTAAATCCGTCTGCAAAGGCTTTGGTAATTCTAAAATTGGATGGGTGCTATAACCTTCGATAATTTCTATTTTTCTTTTGTTATTTAATAAATTTTTTTCAAGTTCAACACTTCTATTTTTAGCAGCAATCCATAAACCATAATCTTCTTTTTTAGTATTAATTACAATTAAGTTATGTAAAGATTGAGAACTATTATTTGCTTGTAAAATATTAGTATAAGATAATTTTTTCAATTGATATGTGGTTTCAAATCCTACAGAAAAAATTCTAATGTCCTTAGTGAAATTGCCTATTGTGTCTGAAATTATCTTTTCAAGAATTTTTAATGCTTTTGGACTTGTTATAATAATATAATTAAAATCATTTTTATAAATATTTAAGCTTTTAAAATCTTCATATTTTAATGTTGTTATAGGAAACGGTTTTGAAAAAAACCCATTATCATTTAGATATTGTGAATTATTTTCAGCATCTTTTTTTTCTCGAAGCACAAAAGTTATTGTTTTTGATTTTTTAATCCATCAACTCCTTTTTTAATGAAATTATTTAAATAAAAATTCACCATTAGTTTGCGCTTTAATTTTATTTCCTAACTCTTTACCTAAATTAATTGCGTCTCTAATCGATCCTTTAATTTTAGATCTAATTACTTTCGTACCATCTAGAGTTGCAATTGCTCCATACAATATCAATTCTTTACTATTGGTAAAATGTGCGCTTGCTGAAATTGGAGATCTACAAGAGCCATCCAAAGTTTTTAATAGGCTTCTTTCAGCTAAAGTTTCAAAAAAAGCCCTTTCATCGTTAATTTTATTTAAGAGCATCTTTAATTGTTTTTGATATTTATTATTACCATTTGTAGTAGATTGAATTGCAATAACCCCTTGAGAAGATGCTGGAGGAATAATTTCATTTGGAATTATGTTACCAACTTTAATATTTAACCTATCCAAACCTGCTTTGGCTAATATAATTGCATCATATAATCCAGAGTTTAGCTTTTCAATTCGAGTTTCAACATTACCTCTCAGAATCTTTATGTTTAAATCAGGCCTATAATATTTAGCAAAAGCAGCTCTTCTTACAGAACTTGTTCCCACAATTGCTTTATCTGGCAAATTATCGATTGAATCATAATTTCCTAACAAAACATCACTTCTATCACCTCTTGGAAGAACAGCTGAGATTTCAGTATTTTTTGCAATATCTGTTTCCATATCTTTCATTGAGTGAACAGCAATATCTGCAAGCCCACATAAAATAAAATGTTCTAATTCCTTAATAAAAAGACCTTTACCCCCAATTTCAGACAAAGATTTATTTAAAATTTTGTCTCCTGATGTGGTAATTTTAATAGTTTCAGTTTCAATATCTTTTCCAAAATAATTTTTAACAATATCCACTTGTCGTAAAGCGAGTTCTGATTTTCGAGTAGCAATTCTTATTTTAAGTGTCATTTTAATTTATTAATCTTTTATATTATCAAGTTATTTATTAATTCTTGAATGTTTCTATACACTTATAGTAAATCGTAAAACATACAATATTAATTTATATTGCATTACTTAGTTTTAAATTTAATTTATAGTAAAATTTTAATTTACTTAGGAATTTTATGCGTGGTTCTAATGATATAAAAATACTTGGTATTGAAACAAGTTGTGATGATACAGCAATTGGCGTGGTTACTTCAAAAAAAGATATTTTGTCTAATGTTGTAGTCAATCAAAACTCAAATTTAAATAATTATGGTGGCGTTGTACCTGAAATAGCAGCTAGAGACCATCTATCTAACTTAGATCATGCAATTAATAGAGCATTAGAAGAATCAAAGCTAGATTTAAAAGAAATTGACTTAATTGCAGCTACGGGAGGACCAGGATTAATTGGTGGCGTAATTGTAGGTACTGTATTTGCTAAATCTTTAGCTATGTCTCTTGAAAAACCTTACGTTGCTGTCAATCATTTAGAAGGACATGCATTAACAGCTCGTTTAACAGATAATATTGAATATCCTTATCTTCTGCTTTTAGTTTCTGGAGGCCATACTCAAATAATTGCTGTAATTGAATATGGGAAATATACAAGAATAAGTTCAACACTAGACGATGCAGCTGGAGAAACTTTTGATAAGGCTGCAAAAATACTTGGGATTGGTTTTCCAGGCGGGCCCATGATAGAAAAAATGTCTAAAGATGGTGATCCAACCAGTTTTTATTTACCAAGACCAATGCATAAATCTAAAAATCCAAATTTTTCTTTTTCAGGCCTAAAAACAGCTTTTAATCAGATAGTAATGAAAAATAAATTAAACAAAAAGATAATAAGTGATTTATCAGCGAGCATTCAAAAATCTATAACAGATTGTTTAATTGATAGAACAAGATTAGGAATTACAAAATTTAGGGAAATACTTGGTAACTTACCTAATATTCAACTTGTTGTGTCAGGAGGTGTTGCTTCAAATTTATATATTAGAAAAGAATTAAAAAAACTTTGTTTAGAAACAAATAGTGTCTTTTTTGCACCTCCATTAAATTTGTGCACAGATAATGGTGCTATGATTGCGTGGGCAGGCTACGAAAAGTATAATAATGAAGGTGAAAGTGATTTAAACTTTAAGCCAAGGCCAAGATGGCCATTAGATCCCAACGCACATTTAATAAACCCTATACATCATAATATTGGGAAAAGTGGAGCAAAAGCGTAAATGTCAATTTATTCAAATATATGTTTTTATGGAGGTGGTGCGTGGGGACAGGCATTAGCAATAACCCTTTCCTCATTAAATAATAATTCTACAATATTAGTATCTGATAAAACTAGAGAAACACAAATAAATAATAGTAAATCAGAAAGATTCCCTAATTTAAAATTAAGTCCTTTGATACGAGCAACTACAAATATAGAAAAAGCCATAAAAGATAGTGATTTAATTTTTATTACCACGGAAAGCAAAAGAGTTTTATTGGCTATCGAAGAAATCTCCTCTTTTTCTAAAAACAAAATTAATGTAATTATTACTTCAAAAGGTTTTGCAACAAAAAAAGGAAAAACGTTTAATGAAATTGTAGAAAATAAATTTCATAACATATTACTTTCTATACTAACCGGACCCACTTTTGCTGACGAAATTGCTAATAAAAAGCCTGCAGCAGCAATAGTAGCCAATAAAGATATTGATATAGCCACTTCTATTTGCGAACTATTTCACAATTCCAATTTAAGGCTTTATCCTAGCAATGATCCAATCGGAGCGTCTATTGCTGGTGCAATAAAAAATATAATTGCTATTGGTGCTGGTATTGTTGAAGGCTTAGAATTAGGTGATAATGCTAAAGCTGCGCTTATTACTAGAGGCATTTCAGAAACATGCGAATTAATTAAAAAAGTTGGTGGAGATCATAAAACAGCCTTTGGTCTTGCTGGAATTGGTGATATAAGCTTAACATGTGGTGGACCACATTCTAGAAACATGGCATACGGCATGGATATTATTAAAAATAACTATCGGCCCTCAACAAGTTTAGTAGAAGGATTAAACGCTCTAGATGCTGCTATTGCTTTATCTAATGATCTTAATGTAGAGCTACCAATCGTAGGAGCCATTTATAAAATTATAAACAAAAAAGCTGATGTCAATGATATCATAAAAAACTTACTTGCCAGACCAATTAAAAATGAATTTTTATAAATATATTATTAAATAAATATAACAAAGAATTCTTCAAGATTTATTTTCTAGTTTTTTTTCTCTGTATATAAAAAATAAATTTCTAGCGTATATAAACACTCCAACCGACTGTCCGGCAATTATAACAGGATCTTGTCTCCAAATTGCATAAGTTAATAAAACCAGTCCACCTGAAATTGAAAAATACCAGAAAGCTATGGGTATAATTGACCTGCCAGCATTTTCACTGCTTATCCATTGAATAATAAAACGTGTTGCAAACAGTGCCTGTCCTCCAAAACCAATAATAATCATAATTGCTTCTGGATGATTTAATAAATAAGGCTCCATAAATGGTAGAATGACAATTATTAACTCATTAAAAAAAATTGCACCTTTTTCTATCTGGTTTGATAAGAATGATATAAAATTCATTACAAATTCCTAATTATTTTAAAATCTCTTTAAAAGAAGTATTTTTTGGCATTCTATTTCTTAGCCAGATTACGCCTAGCACATCAAAAAGCCCAACTATTAGTCTTCCAAAATTAGTATAATTTGAAGTCCCTGCTACTCTTTTCCTATGCTTAACATTGAATTCTAAAACCTTGGCTCCCTCCCGTATAACAAGAGTTGATAAATATCTATGCATATGGTCAAAATAAGGTAACCTTAGATATAACTCTTTATGAAATACTTTGATACCACAACCTGAATCTGGGTGAGTATCCTTTAGCAAAATAAATCTACAATATTTCGCAAAAGATGATGCCCATAACCTAGTAATACTATCTTTACGATTTACTCTAACTCCACCAATTAATATTAACTTATCTTTATGGCTTTTGATAGTATCAATCATTTTTGGAAGATCTGATGGATCATTTTGACCGTCTCCATCCAGAGTTGCTATTAGTGTTGAATTTGATACTTGGATACCAGTTCTTAGAGCTGCAGATTGACCATGACTATTTTTATGACTAATAACCCTTAACTTTTTATTATTTTTCAAATTATTTCTTAATTCTAATTCAGTTTCGTCGTCTGATCCATCATTTACATATATTATTTCATAATCGAACTTTTTTAAAGACTGTTGAATTTCATTTATTAGACTACTAATATTTCCTGCTTCATTTTTAACAGGAATAACCACAGATATTTCAGTTGTTTTAGACATATTTAATATTGCAATAATTGAATGTATAGCAATCAATAGCTATTTTAGTTAGCAAGGTCAAACAATTGATTTTGAAAAATGTATATTTCTACATGTCTTCCTTTAGCTATATTAAAACCTTTTACTATAGATATTTCTTTTAATTTTAAATTTAGGTCGTTTGTTGTTTCTAAGAATTGTTTTAGATCACTTTTTTCTATTAACGCTGTATTGTTTTTGCCCTCTGCCATAAAAATACCAACTTCGTGCGGATTAGATAATAAAACATTTCCATTTAATAAAAAAACAAGACTTGGTTCATGGTAACCTGAGGATGCAATGGCATCAGTCTTAACTTTTGCTAATTTATTTATAATTGTTTTACTTGGATATAAATAGTCTAGTTTAGGTAAAATAAAATTGTAATTAATAATGTTGAAAATTGACCCAAGAGCAATTATTACCAATAAAATATTAGAAAAATTTTTACTAATATCTAGATATAAAATTTTGAAATTAAAAATCAAAGTAAGGGACAAAATAAAAATTACAATTCCAATTAAGACAAGTAATATTGTGAGAAATGTTAAAATAATATCATTTTCAATATTAAAATTAGAAGATATGTAAAAGATACCTCCGCTTAAAATAATTCCTCCAAAGCTAAATAAAACGCAAGAAAAATAGGTAATTTTTTGAAGTATAACATTTTTAATTTTTTTAATATTTGACTTGAACTGGAATATTCCACCTATAGCAAGAATTGCAATTGCTGGCAAAACTGGAAGCGCATAATGGAAAAGTTTTGTTGGAATTATTTCAATAACAATCCAAAAAGGTAAAATCCAACAGATTAAAAATCTTATAATCATATTAGCTTTGTTTTGTATACAAAATAAAATTAAACAAGGTAAGAAAGTTGCAATAGGCCAGATTGAAATTGATAATGTCAACAAATGAGTTCCAGGCCAAGCACCATGACCTTCTTGACCACTCTTCAATTTACTAAAAAAGTCCTCTTCAAAAGCTTTTTGTAAAAACATTCCGTTTGTTTCTTCATCAATTGCAAAAAACCATGGCAGAATGACTAAAGAACAAATTAAAAAACCTAAAATGGGTCTTAAAGATTTTATAAGATTTATAGATTTGTGAATTATAGAAAAGGCGATAACTGTAGGAAACAGTATAGCTATTGAAAGAGGACCTTTTACCAAAATTCCAAAGGAAAAAGCTAGCCATACTATTGTTGGGTAAAGGTATTTAACTTTGTAAGTATTATCTCTATCCAAAATTATTTTAAGTAAAAAATATTGCTGAACACAGATTAAACACAAAAGAGTAGCGTCAGTTTTGGCTAAATGAGCTTCTCCCATAAATACAATTGATGATGCAAATAGTAATGTTACTATAAGGGTTTGATAAAGCGGGAAAATCAATCTAGTTATCAAACCAACAAAAACTAATGTTATAATAGAGCTTAATAAAGATGGTATTCTATACGACCCAATATTTTCCTGACCAAATATTTTTGCTGAAATTGCTTGAAGCCAATAGATACCGATTGGTTTCTTTGCCCTAATTTCATCTTGAAATTTTATATTTACGTAATCACCACTTTGAATCATTTGACTACTAGCTTGAGCAAAACGGGCTTCATCCCGATCTATAGGAGGTATTGAGTATTGCCCAGAAAAAAGAGCTAAAATTATTAAAATAATCAATGAACCTAAAATTAAAAAATCTAATTTTTTTAATTTTTTAAAAAATTCTGAAAATTCTAAAATATTTTTCATTTCTTCAACTTTTACATTAATTTAGAAATATCATATTTTGATAGTAATGTTATAATTTTAATCTTAGTACAAGGTAATTAAATAATGGTATATAATTTTAATGAGATTCTAGATGGATTTTGTGAAAATAAAAAAGTAAAATCAATTCCTCTTTATCTTTTCAAAGATATAAAAAGCTTAAATTCAAATAACTTAATATCAGAAAAACAAAAAAAATTTTTAAAATCAAGTTTTGCGCTAGACTTACAGCATTTCGGATTTTTCCCAGATGAACAATTTGCTCTTGGTGGAGCAATTGCAATAGTTAAAAAATCCCTTGAACCAAAAGAAAGCTTAATTGACCAAGCAGCTTATCTATCACAAAAACTTCCAAAGAGAAAATGGAGTGTTCAGTTTGTTGACGAATTTGACAATTTTGACAAGTTAAACTTTATTTTAGGTTGGGGGTTAGCGTTCTATAATTTTTCCATAAAAAAAATAAACAAAAATTCTCATAAAAAGCAGGCATTATGCTTATCTGAATGTATAAAGGAAGTTTCAAAAAATTCATTAGAAAACTGCTTTGCAGAAATTCGAGGTATTTTTCTAGCAAGAGATTTGATAAATCTGCCACCAAATATGCTAACACCTTTTAACTACGAAAAAGTAATTAAAAAATCATTTAAAAAATTTTCGCCTAAAATTTTAACATACAAAGACAAACAACTAGAAAAGAATTTTCCCTTAGTAGATTTTGTTGGTAGATCTTCCGAAAACAAACCTGTGCTCATTGACCTTCAATGGAATAAAAATAAAAAAAATAATTACCCTAACATTGTTTTAGTTGGTAAGGGAGTTACATTTGATAGTGGTGGTTTAGATATAAAACCATCCAATAGTATGTTGTTAATGAAAAAAGATATGGGTGGTAGTGCAGTAGTTCTGGGCATAGCTTATGCATTAATGTCCATAAATTGTCCTATTAATATAAGAGTAATATTACCACTTGCTGAGAATTCAGTCTCCGAGAAGTCTATGAGACCATTAGATATTGTTTTTTCAAGAAACCAAACACCAGTTGAAATCGGTAATACTGATGCTGAAGGTAGATTATTACTTGCCGACGCACTCACTTATTGTCAGGAGAGCAAAGTAAAAAGTGATTTTATTATAGATTTTGCAACATTAACTGGTGCCGCAAGAGTGGCTTTAGGCACAGAATTACCTGCATTATTTACAAATAATGATAAATTAGGTGAAGATATTATAAATGAAGGTGTAAAACAAATTGACCCAATGTGGAGATTACCTTTATTCAACCCTTATAGTAAACAACTTGATAAAAATAATAATGCAATAAGTAGTACAGGATCATCAGGAACAGGTGGTGCAATAACAGCAGCATTATTTCTAAATAGATTTATTAATAAAAATACAAATTGGGCACATATTGATTTAATGGCTTGGAATACATCATCACGACCAGGATTTCCTGTGGGTGGAGAGGCTATGGGATTAAGGACTATAGTAAATATGATTATGAAATATTGTTCAAAAAGTAAACTTTAAATTAATTCAAAATTTTAATTGCTGTGTCATAAATATTCTTGTCTTTTGCAACAACCACAGAGTACTTACTTAGTAAATCATTTCTTAAATTAATTTCGTTAGATTTCCAGTCAGATACAATAATGTTTTTTGCTTTTAATATCGGTATCAATGGTAAGATATCATATGAAGAAAGACCCTCTTCAATTACTAAATCCAAACCTCCTTTAATTACCAAACAATAATTATGACAATCTCCTGACCATACATGATACTTAGATTTTTTTATCAAAGTTTCATATTTTTGTTTACCAATATCAGAAAACAAATGTAGACCTGTAGAGGCAACTGTTGCTTCAGATATGCTGGTGATAGATTTATAATCTGTTATAAAAGATGAATTATTAAGTAAACACCTATTTTTATAGCCAATCCATCTTTCATTCAAGGCAGGAAAATCAGCCATACCAATGATAGGCTCCCCTTTAAATGCAAGAGATATTAATGTGCCCCATAAAGGCCTTCCAATAATATAACTTCGTGTTCCATCTATTGGATCTATAATCCAAGTATAATCTGAATTATTTGATGCAAGCCCCATCTCTTCAGCAAATATATTATGATTAGGAAATTTGGCTGAAATTGTCTCTCTTATTATCTTTTCAGCATTTATATCATAGTCAGTTACAGGACTTCCATCATCTTTAACTTTTAAAGTTAGATTTGAGCTAAAACCTTCTAAAGTTATAACTTTTGAACGATCAGCTAATAAATTCATAAAATCCGAAATTTCAATAAATTCAGCTTCGTTCATTCAAGCAACCTTTTCAAAGGGGATATTTCTTCATTTATATTTTATCTATGGTAAGGCAACAGGATTATCGCTCTTTGTTCTTAACCACGCGATAAGATCAGCTCTATCTTTTGTTTTTGATAAACCTGCATAATTCATTTTAGTCCCTTTATAAAACAGCTTTGGTTTATATAAGAACTTATTAAGCTCTTCGTAGGTCCATTTTCCAGATAATGATGCTAAAGTTTTTGAATAAGCATAGTCTGCTTTACCTTGATCCTTGTTAACGATGTTATAGAGATTAGGTCCAACTTTATTAGCTCCTCCAGCATCAAATCCGTGGCAAGCAACACATTTTTTAGAAATTTTCTGACCACTCTCTATGTCAGCACTAGCCAAAAGAGCAAGTATTGGTTCAACTACTATTTCTTTAGTTTCTTTTATTTTAGTTTCAGCTTTTTCAGGGACTTCTATTGGATATGCATTTGATACTTCGGTATCAGGACTAACAAGTAAGTTACCAATCTTTCCAAAGATCATTATCAACAAAACACCTGACAATAATGCTGCTGCTATTTTATTAAACCTCAATGCGTCCATAAATTAATCCACAAATAAAAATTTTAATAAATAATTATTTACATGCAAGAAATGCTTTCTTCAAGTATAAAAGTTAAAAAGGGTAATAAATTATTTCCAAGAAATCTTAAAAAAATTAAAGATGATTCATGGAGCTTTAAAATTGAAATATACTGATACCATAATTATGATACCTGCTAGGTTGGGTTCTTCAAGATTACCAAACAAACCTCTGCTAAAAATAAATGGCATCCCTTTAATAATACATGCATATAACTGTGCAAAAAATGCAAAATTAAATGTTCCAATAGTTGTAGCAACTGATGATAAATTAATTTTAGAAACTGTGAATGAATTTGGCGGAACTGCTTTAATGACTTCTCATCACCATGAAAGTGGATCAGATAGAATATTGGAGGCTCTTGAAAAATTTGATCCTGAAAAAAAATATAAGAATATAATCCATCTGCAAGGTGATCTTCCAAATATTTCAGGAAATTTAATTCAAAAGTTAGCTCAGGTAGCTAATGATCCATTAAAAGAAATTACAACAGTCATTGTCAAAGCTTCTCCTGACGAGTTTGACGACCCATCAGTAGTCAAAGTAGCATCGGCTTTCAAAAAAGATAACCCAAAAATAAATGATGTTGGAAGGGCATTATATTTCAGTAGAGCTTGTATTCCAACCGGAAGTAAAAATATTTGGCATCATATAGGCATTTATGCTTGGCGAAGAAGTGTTTTAGAAAAATTTGTGAAATTAAAACCTTCTCCACTAGAAAAGTCAGAAAAACTTGAACAACTTCGCGCACTTGAATCAGGAATACAGATACACACAATTATTACTTCTGAGCATCCTATTGGAGTGGATACTAGATTAGATTTGAATAAAGCAGAAAATTATTTTAAAGACTTAGCTTAGTTATTCATATAATTAAATAAGACAAACTATATAGAGATAAAAAATGAATGATAAAAGTAAAATTATAATTGCTTTTCAAGGTATGCCTGGCGCATATTCAAATATGGCATGTGAAGCTTATTTTCCTAAATCTGAAACTCTTCCATGTACTTCATTTGAAGACATGCTTAACTCAACTAAAAATGGGGAAAGTGATTATGCAATGGTTCCTGTTGAAAACTCATTAGCAGGAAGGGTTGCAGACATTCATCATTTAATACCAGAAAGTGGATTATTTATAGTTGGCGAACATTTTCAGAGGGTAAACCATCAATTGTTAGGACATAAAACTTCTAAACTAGAAGATCTGAAATATATTAAAAGTCATGCACAGGGACTTGCTCAATGTAGAAAATTTATAAAAAAGCAAGGTCTTATTCCAATTCAACATATAGATACTGCTGGAGCAGCAGAAGAAGTTTCAAGATTGAAAGATCCTAAAATTGCCGCAATAGCTTCAAACATGGCAGCAAAAATCTATAACCTAAAAATATTAAAAAATAATATTGAAGACGCAGAACATAATACAACTAGATTTTTGATAATGGCTAGAGATCCTCAAACACCGTCTGTAGACACACCAATTCCCGTGACAACTATAATTTTTGAGGTTAGATCTGTTCCTGCTGCATTATATAAAGTATTAGGTGGATTTGCTACTAACGGAATAAATCTTACTAAACTTGAAAGCTATATTGGTGGTAAGGAGATGAACGCAGCAAGATTTTATGTTGATGCAGAAGGTCATCCAGATACAAAACCTATGCAAAACGCTCTTGAAGAGATGTATTTCTATAGCGAAACTAATTCAGTTAAAATTATTGGAACTTACTCTAGAGCTAAGAAAAACTAATTCAAAAAAACACAGAAATTCTTGCATATTATTGTTATTTATAACATATATATGATTGAAGGGTCACACGGACGTAATTCTTGCCAATCCGGTCAGGTCCGAAAGGAAGCAGCCGTAACAATGATAGCGGGTTGTGAGGCCCTTCGTTTTAGTGATTAAAAACGAGATATCAAATAAATAATATTAATGAACAAAACAATTATAGAGTTTTAGCTCGTAAATATAGACCCAATGATTTTAATGAATTAATTGGACAAGACACCCTAGTAAAAACTTTTAATAATGCCCTTAACAAAGGCAGATTAGCACACGCATTTCTCTTAACTGGGATAAGAGGGGTAGGCAAAACAACTACAGCAAGAATAATCGCTAAAGCCTTAAATTGTATTGGAGATGGCAGCAAAAAAGATCCCTCTTTTGAAATTTGTAATAATTGTTCACCGTGCCAATCCATAAATAATGGAAATTTTCTTGATGTTATTGAAGTTGATGCCGCTAGTAGAACAGGCGTTGACGGCATTAGAGAAATAATTGACTCAGTTGTATATTCACCTAACAATGCAAGATACAAGATTTACATTATAGATGAAGTTCATATGTTATCTAACGCTGCATTTAATGCTCTTCTGAAAACATTAGAAGAACCACCGCAAAATGTGAAATTTATTTTTGCAACGACTGAAATAAAAAAAATACCAGCAACAATAATTTCAAGATGTCAAAAATTTGATCTCCAAAGAATTGATTTAAAAACATTGTCAAATCATTTAAAAAGCATTTGTCAAAATGAAAATATTTCTTATGAAAATGATTCTATATCACATATCTGCAAAGCAAGTGAGGGATCTGTAAGAGATGCTTTATCGTTGCTCGATCAAGCAGCATCTTTATGTCGAGATGATATTAAGGAAAAAATAGTCTTAAACATGCTAGGACTGAACGGTTATGAAAAAAATATTAAACTGTTTGAGCTATGTCTAACAAATCAATGTAGCGAAGCTCTAAAAGTTTATGATGATATTTTACAAAATGGTGTGCAACCACTTCAAATCATCTCAAACCTTTTAGAAATTAATCACTTAGCATCAAAAATCAATGTAATTAAATCAGACATTAATATGACTGAGACCATAGAAAAAAAAATTTCTGAAATTTCTACACATGGGTTACCAAAGCTTGTAAGAATATGGCAGATTTTAATTAAGAGTTTTGAAGAGTTAAAATATGCACCTAATGAAGAACAAGCAGGTTCAATGGCAATAATAAAATTATGTTATGGATCATCACTTCCAGATCCAAGTCAACTTTTAGAAAAAATATCAGAGCAAACAAATACACAATCAGAAAATGAACAAACTAAAATCTCCAAATTTTCAAATTCTCAAGACAAGTTTTTTAAAGAAAGTGTTATTAATAATGATGAAGAAAAATCAGAAAGTTTTAAAAATCCAGATACTTTTGAAGGTGTCTTGGAATTACTTTTAAAAAACCGAGAATCACTACTTCATGCTCAATTAATTAATAATGTCCATCTAATATCTTTTGAAGAAAAACGTATAAAGGTAAGATTAAAATTTAAATCTGATACAGAAATTCTAAAAAACTTATCCTCCACTTTAGAAAGAATAACAAATAACAAATGGAGCGTTACTCACTCTGAGGAAGATGGAGAAAAAACTATAGTTGAAAAACAAAATATTGAATTGAATCAGCAGAAAGAAAAAATAAAAACAAATCCTCATTTTGCAGAATTATTTAAACATTTTCCTAAGGCTGAGATAACTTCAATTGAAGATAAAAAATCAAATTAAATTATATTTGGAAAAACTAAAATGTCTGAACAATATTTGGAAAAACTAATTAAAAAAGTTTCTAAGCTTCCAGGTTTAGGTCCTAGATCCTCGAGAAGGGTTGTTTTGCACTTATTAAAAGATAAAGATAAATTACTATTACCACTTATTGAAGATATGAGTACAGTAGCTAACAACATAAAGAATTGCATAGAATGTGGTAATTTAGATGAAAGCGAAATTTGTCAAATTTGTAAAGATTCTTCTAGAAACCAAAACTTGTTATGCGTAGTTGAAACCGTAGCAGATTTATGGGCCTTAGAAAGATCCAATGTTTACAATGGAAGATATCATATATTAGGTGGTGTGCTTTCTGCAATAGATGGTATAAATCCAGACCAACTAAATATTACGTCTTTAAAAAAAAGATTAGAAGACAAATCTATTACAGAGATCATTATTGCAATCTCAGCTACGCTTGACGGACAAACAACTGCACATTATTTAGCTGAAATACTAAGTAAATTTAATATTAACATTACAAGATTAGCGCATGGATTACCAGTTGGTGGGGAGTTAGACTTTCTAGACGATGGGACAATTGCACAAGCTTTAAAAGCTAGAAATAAATTATAATTTATTCACCTATTTTTTTTTTGTCACTCACATCAATAGAAGTTATCACATTGCCTCTGTTTTCAATTTTTCTGTGTGAAATTTTTATTTCATCCAAGTCTTTTCTTGCTAAGTCAAAATGCTTATCAAGTTTTAAAATTCTCTCAGCTAACAAATTCAAATCAATAGTTAACTTATCTACCTCAATTTGTATTTTTCCTGCTGTTTGACTCATTGTAGCATCTCTTAAAATTGCCCTAACCGTATGCAAAAGAAGCATTAAATTATCAGGTCCTGCCATATAAACTTTCTTATTTCTACTTTCATTAACTAATCTTGGAAATCTTATATTAATTTCAGAATAGATTGATTCACTAGGAAGAAACATAATGGCAGAATCTGCTGTTTCACCTGGTGAAATATATTTGTCAGCAATGTCTTTAATATGTTTTTGAACTGCATTGTGAAATGATTTTAAATTATCTTTTTTTTCTTGTTCATTTGAAGAATTTGCAAATTTTTTATAATCCTCTAATGGAAATTTTGAATCTATACAAATTGAACCAGGTGGTTGCGGCATTTTTACAATGCAGTCAACTCTGGTGTTAGATAGTAGCGTATATTGAAATTGGTATGCATTCTGAGGTAATGCATCTTTAACTATATTTTCAAGTTGAACCTCACCAAATGCTCCTCTAAGTTGTTTGTTAGATAAAATATTTTGTAAGTCATTTACCTGGTTTGACAATGAATGAATATTTTCTTGGGCTTTATCAATAATTGCCAATCTCTCATGCATCTCCGTTAGAGACTTTTGTGTATTATGAGTTTGTTGTGTCAGACTGTTCCCAATAGAAGTACCAAAGTTACCCAATCTTTCTTCAATGCTACTGCTTAATTGAGAAACTGCTCCTTTTAATTCAGTAATTTGAGTCAATTCATAATTTAAAGGTATTACTTGATCATTATTTTTATTTTCAAAATATAATTTACATATTAAAAAAATTATGATTGAGAGTATAACTAAAGAAATGATAAATATAGTTAAATATTTTAAATCCATTTTGTCCCCATATTAAGTTGATATAGTATTACAAATTGTTTTTAAATTAACTAGCATAAAATACATAAGGATTTTGCTAAATGAGCCTAAGAGAAATAATTAAAGTACCTAATCCTTTTTTGAAAATTACTGCTAAACCTGTAACTGTTATTGATGAAAATATTTTAACTATTCTAGATGACATGATGGAAACTATGTATCACGCAAATGGTATTGGTTTAGCCGCCACACAAATTGCAATTGATAAGAGATTAATTGTAATGGATTGTGGAAAAACAAAGTTTGAAACTCAAAATCTATCAGAAGAAGAATATAATAAAAAAATAACGGATGAACAAATTGAACCTTTTCCAATTAAAATGATTAACCCAGAAATAATCAGTTTAGGTGAAAATTTTGAAGAAAGGGAAGAGGGTTGTTTGTCCATACCTGGATATAATGCAAAAATCAAAAGACCATCATCTTTAAAAGTAAAGTATACAGATGAAAATAAAAAAGATAAAATCATTGATGCTGAGGGATTGTTAGCAACTTGCATTCAACATGAAATAGATCATTTAAATGGTATTCTTTTTATTGATCACCTATCAAAATTAAAAAGAGAAATAATTCTTAAAAAAGCTATCAAAGAATATTCTAAAAATTAAAATGTTAATAAAACGAGGGTTAGTTGAATATAATATTTATGGGAACTCCAGATTTTGCTGTACAAAGTCTTAAATTTATTGAAAAAGATTATAATATAGTCGCTGTTTATTCACAACCTGCTCGCCCTAGTGGAAGAGGTATGAAAACAAAACTTTCACCAGTTGAAAAAACTGCAAAAAAATTAAATTTAAAAACCATAACCCCTTTAACTTTAAAACAGGATGATGTGTTTCTTCAATTTAAAAAACTGAAACCAGATTTAGTTGTAGTTGTTGCGTATGGTTTACTTCTACCTGAAAAGTTCTTGTTAACACCCAAATTTGGTTGCATTAACGGTCATGCTAGCCTTTTACCAAGGTGGCGTGGTGCTGCTCCAATACAAAGAGCTATAGAGGCCGGTGATCATACAACTGGTTCATCTATAATGTTAATGGAAAAAGGTATGGATACTGGACCAATACTATCTTCAAAATCAATAAATATTCATACTAATGATACTTCTAAAACTATACATGATAAACTATCTAATTTGACAGCCAAAATGCTTGTGAAGACTATAAAAGATTATATTAACGGGAAAGTTGTGCCAATTAAGCAAAAAGATGATGGTGTTAAATATGCAGAGAAAATTATTAAAGATGAGGCTATTATAAATTGGAGTTTGCCCTCGATTAATATTTTAAATAAAGTAAGAGCTTTTAATCCTTTTCCAATCGCTTATACATTTTTATCTGGTGTTAAAATTAAAATTGTTGAAACCAAACTTTGTAAAGATAGTCATCAATCAGAACCAGGTACAATAATTGAATGTAATAACAAAATAATTGTAGCATGCGGAAACAAATCAACTTTAGAGGTTATATACTTACAAAAATCTGGGAAAAACGTTATGTCTGTCAAAGATTTTCTAAATGGAACTAAAATAAGTATTGGTGAAAAATTTGGAAGTTAACGAGACTGTTAAATTTGCTTTACTAATTGAGTATGATGGCAATAACTTAGTTGGCTGGCAAAAACAAAATGAAGGAATTTCTGTTCAAGGCAGTTTAGAAGAAGCTGCTAAAAATATTTTTAATCAAAAATTTGAAATTCAAGGTTCTGGTAGAACTGATGCTGGAGTTCATGCCCTAGGACAAGTAGCTCATATAAATCTTCCAAAAAATCATAGACTAACAATTAAACATCCATTTTATATAATCTCTGCTTTCAACTCACATTTAATGAAATCTAATATCAGAGTAGTTTCTACTAAAAAAGTTGAACCAAAGTTTAACGCCAGGTTCAGCGCAACGAAACGTCATTATAAGTATAGAATTTTATGTCGTGCTGCACCACCTGGTATTGAAAAAGGAAAAGTTTGGCATTCAAGGAAAAAGTTAAATATTCAATTAATGGAAGAAGGAGCTAAACACTTAATTGGGAAGCATGATTTTACAAGTTTTAGAACTATAAACTGTCAAGCCAAATCTCCCATTAGAACATTAGACAAAATATCACTATCATGTGTGGGTGATGAAATTATAATGAATGTATCTGCAAAAAGTTTTTTACATAGTCAAGTAAGAATTATTGTAGGAACAATTTACAAAGTAGGTGACGAAACGTTAGAACCTAATAATATAAAAAACATTCTTGAAGGTAAAGACAGAAATCTCGCAGGGCCCACTGCTCCAGCAGAAGGTCTATATCTTGAAAAAGTAGAATATCCAAGTAATTTACTTGATGACAAGTGGCCAATAATTTATGACGGCAATTAGTATAATTAAATCAAATTGTCATTGAAAGTGAGCGTGAAAACATTCCTAAACTTGCTTCAATAATAACTGATAAAAAAATCATGCCAGTAGCTCCCCAACCAGTCAAACCAACTTCTTCTTTTCCAATGCGCCATAAAGAAAACGTAACCCAAATTACAACCATAATACCAAAAAACACAAAAATTGATGGTGGTAAAACCAAACCTAATACAGCAAAACTTAACATCAAAATTGCCTGAAAAGATTGTATCCAGTTAAATGGTATAATAAATTTGTAGAACTTATCACCCTTCCCAATCTTTTCAAAAATTGTATTGACTAAGATTGAGAATAAACAAATGTCTATAATTGTAATTAAAAGTAATCTAGGTAATATTCCACTTTGAATATCACCATCAATATTCGCTTTAATTCCATAGGAGGCTAGTATTGATACAACTGCGTTTACAAAAAAAACTATCCAACAGCTATCCCAAAAACCATTTAAATTTAAGTTGAATAATTGACTTGAATTACCTTTTTTAGACATGAATTGAAAAGCAGATAAAAATCCATCTTTTATAACAAAAGGATTTGGTGGTGATTTAATCATTTTTTTCAACTCTGAAATAATTATGTAGGAATTTATTATAAATATTTGTTAACTTCATGATATCATCAATTTCAACATTTTCGTCTATCTTATGCATTGTTTTTCCTACTAAACCAAACTCTATTACAGGACATAATTTTGTTATAAATCTTGCATCTGATGTACCGCCAGTAGTAGATTTTTCGGGATTAACATTTACAACTTTTGTAATTGCATTTTGAAGTGTTGATTTGAGTTCTTCATCACTTGTAAGGAAAGGTTCAGCATTACAAAAATAATCAAACTCATAGTTTTTAGTAATAGACTCAAAATGGTTCTCTAGCATAGAATTTAGAGAAGCAACAGAATGTAGGGTATTAAATCTTATATTAAACTTTGCCTTCACCTCCCCAGGAATAACATTACTTGCATCATTATTCACATCAATTGTAGTAACCATTACAGAACTAGGCTGGAATTCATTAGTTCCTTTATCTAAATATATTTTTGAAAAAGGTTCTAACATTTTTAAAAGTGAATTTATTGGGTTTTCTGCTAAATCAGGATAACCAACATGACCTTGAATACCTTTCACTGTCAAAGAACCAGTAAAGCTGCCTCTCCTTCCAATTTTAATTGTGTCACCAATTTGGTTTACATTAGTTGGCTCACCAACAATACAACCAGAAATTTTTTCGGACTTGTTTATAAGCCATTCAACTACCTTTTTTGTGCCGTTTATTGCCTTTCCTTCTTCATCACTAGTAATTATTAAGGATATACTACCATAATCTTGAAGATTATTATTCATTTCCATAAACTCTGAAACAGCAGCTATAAAGGCAGCTATTCCAGATTTCATATCTGCAGCACCTCTTCCCCATATTTTTCCTTCTTTAATTTCACCACCAAAAGGATTTATTGACCAACTTTTTTCATCACCAGTAGGAACAACATCCACATGACCTGCAAAGCAAATATTTGGTTCTAAGGAACCAAATCTTGCATATAAGTTTTCAACCTTTTCATCACCTTGTCCAAAGTCGATTTTTGTACAAGTAAAACCCATAGGTTCTAAATATGAAATAATTAAGTCTATAGAACCTGCAGATATTGGAGTTATACTTCTACACTTGATTAAAGCAGAAGTTAAATCGACTGGGTTTAAAATATTAGACATTAAAGGCCTTAACTAATCTCTTAATAATTCGTTTACTGATGTCTTTGAACGTGTCTGAGCATCAACTTTTTTTACAATTACAGCACAATATAAACTTGGTCCCTGGGAACCATCTGGCAATGCTTTTCCAGGAAGAGAACCTGGAACTACAACAGAATATGCAGGCACCCTACCTATAGAAACTTCACCTGTATTTCTGTCAATTACTTTTGTAGATGCGCCAACAAACACTCCCATTGATAATACTGCTCCTGTTTCAACAACAACTCCTTCTGCTACTTCAGATCTTGCTCCAACAAAACAATTATCTTCAATGATGACTGGTCCTGCTTGAATAGGTTCTAAAACACCCCCAATACCTGCACCACCTGAAATATGAACATTTTTACCAATTTGTGCGCAAGATCCAACAGTTGCCCACGTATCAATCATACTCCCACTATCAACATAAGCACCAATATTTACAAATGATGGCATTAGTACAACACTAGGTGCAATATAAGCAGAATGTCTTACCACACTTCCAGGGACTGCTCTAAAACTAGCTTTTTTGAACTCTTCTTTACTCCATCCTGAAAACTTAGAAGGAATTTTGTCCCACCAATTTGCTGGACCAGTATTTTGACTTTTTGGTCCTCCAGAAATTACGTCCATATCATTTATCTTAAATGATAATAAAACAGCTTTTTTTAACCATTGATTTACGTGCCATTTACTATTTCCCAGCGGCTCAGCAACTCTTAATTTTCCTTGATCTAAGTAATCTAACGCAGTTTCAATAGAATCTCTAATTTCACCAGTAGTATTTGGGTTAATATCTTCATTATTATCGAAAACTCTTTCTATTACTGATTTCATATTTTCTATTTTCATTATCTTCCCTTCAATTAAATTAAAACAAATTATCTTTTAAAATTTTAACATATTACTTAAAATAGTTTTTATATCTGATCCAGTGAAATTAATATACTCTCTTAAACTATCAGCTTCTTTTCTGTTAAAATCATTTTCAATCCATACGGTACTCATTCCTAATTCCCTTGCGGGCTTTAAATTTTTAGCTGTATCTTCGAAAAAAATGCTTTTTGAAATATTCTTATCATTAAGATTAAGTTTTTTTTTCATCATATGATATGAGTTTGGATCTGGCTTGGCTATATAATTTGCGTCTTTGATGTCAAAAATAATTTCAAATTCTTGAAATATTCCCATTGATTTTAATATATTTTTTGCATGTTTAAATGTTGCATTAGTATAAATTGATTTCTTACCTTTAATTTTACCTAGTAGTGTTTTAAGGGTGACATCTTCATTTAATTCACTAAAGTCTACATCATGTACAAATTCAAGAAATGGCTCTGGGTTAATTTTTTTTTCAATCATTAATCCTCTCAATGTTAGACCATATTTTTTGTACATATCTCTTTGCAGACTAAGAGCATCAACCTCATTTAAGTCAAAAAATTCTTTAATATATTCGGTCATTCTCGATGAAACACGTCTAAACAAACCTAAATTAAAATCATAAATTGTGTTATCTAAATCAAAAATCCAATGATCATATTTTTCATTAAAATCTATTATATCTATATTATTTAAAAATGATTTCATAAAAATTTTAACTAATTAGAACTTTTTCTAATGATAGTTCCTACACCATGTTCTGTAAAAAGTTCTAACAATAGAGAATGAGGCATTCTTCCATCCATAATTACAGATGCCTCTGCACCACCTAAAACTGCATCAATACAAGTTTTAATTTTTGGGATCATGCCACCAACAACAATTTTATTTTTTATTAATTCTTGTGCTTCTGAAATTGTCAATTCTGGAATTAACTTGCCGTTTTGGTCAAGAACTCCAGCAACATCAGTTAACATTATCATTCTAGAGGCTTTCATCGCTGCTGAAATAGAACCAGCGGCTGTATCGGCATTTATATTATAAGTTAAACCATCTGTTCCAATCCCAACAGGAGCGATTACAGGTATCATTTTTTCATTAATTAAAGCATGAATAACTTGAGGATCAATTTTTTCTGGTTCACCTACATAACCAAGATCAATTGCTTTTTCTACATTAGAGTCAGAATTGTCATCAACTTTAATTAGTCTTTTAGCAGTTATTAAATTTCCATCTTTACCAGAAATACCAACTGATTTTGCTCCTGAATTAGCAATCGATGAAACTATTGCCTTATTAGTAACTCCACTAAGAACCATTTCAACAACATCAATTGTTGCTGCATCTGTTATTCGAAGTCCATTTATAAACTCAGTTTTTATTTGAAGTTTAGATAACATTTCACCTATTTGTGGCCCACCTCCATGAACCACAACAGGAAGCATCCCTACTTGTTGCAATAAAGCAATATCTTTTGCAAAACTGTTTACATATTCCTTTTTACCCATTGCGTTTCCACCAAACTTTACAACAATAACCTTGTTTGCATAACGTTTCATAAAAGGTAGAGTTTCTGTAAGTAAATCAGCTTTTTTTAGCCATTCAGATTGAATTTGATCTATATTTTTTTTCAATGCTTTAACCGTCTAAAATTTATACTATTATCATTATCATATATTTTTGAATTTAATTATTATTTTATCTTTTTTTATGCAAAGCTTGCTAAATATGTTCTCAGCATTCCAATACCATTATTTTTGAGACTTGAAGTAACCATTATTTCTGGAAAAGCAGCAGTATATTTAGAAATAATTTTATTTGAATTATCTTTCACTTTTATAATTTCTTCATCACTCAATTTATCAATTTTTGTAAGAACTAAAACCCAACTTACCGCTGCTGTATCAAGTTCTTTCATTATAGTTTTATCTAAGTCTCCAATTCCTCGCCTACTATCAATTAACAGACAAACAGTTCTTAGTGTTGGTCTACCTTTTAAATATTTTAAAGTAAGAGATTTCCATGATTGTATATCTTTCTTTGGTGCTTTTGCATAACCGTAACCCGGTAGATCAACTAGTCTAAGCCTACTGCTTTGATGAACAAGGTCAAAAAATATCAATTGCCTAGTTCTTCCTGGTGTTTGGCTAGTTCTAGCTAAGGTTTTTCTATTTGTCAGGGCATTAACAAGTGAACTTTTACCAACATTAGATCTTCCTGCAAATGCTACCTCATTACCTTCTTGTGGAGGTATGACATTGATATCAAGAGCTGCAGCTATAAATTTACATTCCCCTGAAAATATTTTTCTAGCTTTTTCAATTTCAAGATCATCATATAACAAGAATTCAACCTACTTATTTTGACTCTTTATTCATCTTATTCATAATTACCCACTGCTGACATATTGAAAGCAGATTATTCCATGTCCAGTATATAACTAAACCAGCAGGAAAAGTTGCTAATAAAAATGTAAACGCAACTGGCATCCACGCAAATATTTTTGCCTGTATAGGGTCCGGTGGAGTTGGGTTTAGTCTTTGTTGTAAAAACATAGTTACACCCATCAACAACGGCCAAATACCAATATTTAAAAAGTCTGGTAAAAATGATGTGCTATAGGGAAGCAAACCAAATAGATTAAATATACTGGTCGGATCTTGTACAGATAAATCTTTAATCCATCCAAAAAAAGGTGTTTGTCTCATTTCAATTGAAACAAATAAAACCTTGTATAGAGCAAAGAACACAGGAATCTGAACTAAAATTGGCAAACATCCTGCCGCAGGATTCACTTTTTCTTTTTTATAAAGATTCATCATTTCTTGGTTTAATTTTTGTCGATCGTCACCAACTCTTTCTCTCAATTTTTGAATCTGAGGTGTTAGCACTCTCATTTTAGCCATGCTCTTGTAAGATTTATTTGCTAATGGAAAAAATAATAATTTAACAATTACTGTTATAGCTAAAATTGCTAATCCAAAATTACCTAAATAATCATTTGCCCAAGATAAAGCATAAAAGAAAGGTTTCGTTAAAAAATAAAACCAACCAAAATCAATAGCCAAATCAAAATGTTGAATGTTAAATTTTTGTTCATATTCATCAAATAAAGCTAGTCTTTTTGCACCTGCAAATGTTCTTGATAAAAACTCACCTTTAGAGTTCGCGGAAATAATTACAGCATTTCCCAAGAAATCAGTTTGATATTGTCCACCATTTGAACTTAATTTTCTAAAAGTAAAGTTATATTTCTGATTTTGGTCAGGTAATAGAGCTGTCATCCAATATTTGTCAGTCAATCCAATCCAACCACCTGATTCATCTGGTTTTATATTAATACCCTTTTTGCCAGCCTCTGTTAAATCACCATAACTTTGTTCAGATAATGTTTTATCAAAAACCCCAAGTGGACCCTCATGCAATACAAAAAAATCAATTGTTTCTGGTTCGCCAGCTCTTCTAATTAAACCATATGGATATAAAGTAACTGACTTAGCAGAGTTGTTTTCTACCCTTTGGTTAACAGTAATCATAAAAGTATCGTCGATACTTATATCTTGATAAAAATTAATTCCTTCACCATTATTCCACTTTAAAATAACAGTTTTTTCAGGGGTTAAAAGATTACTTGACGACTGCCATAACGTTTTTCCATTAGGAACTTTAACCCCATCAGGACTGCTCCATCCAAATTCAATAAAATATGGTGTCCTATCATTAGACTTTAATAATAATTTAATCATATCGCTCTCTGGCTCGAGCGTTTCTCGATACTGTGTTAAAGTAACATCGTCGATTCTTGCACCCCTTAATGAGATGGAACCAGATACCTCTTTACTTTCCATTGCAATTCTTGGAACTGTTTTATTTTGAACAGTTGGCTCAGTATTGTCTGATGTAATAATTCCATTTCCTACATTTTCAGGTAAAGGAATGTTTGAGGTATCATTATTTTCTTTTGTGATTTTTTCTTGTTGATATAAATCTTTTTTGGGGTCAACAAATAATATTTGATAGCCTATGAGCACAGCCATAGATAAGCAAATTGCTGCAACTAAATTTCTTGTTTCTGGATTCATTTTTTCTCGCTCAATTTATATCTAATATTACACATCTTATTTTTTATATTTGTTTAACCTAAAGTACCTTTTATTAAAAGAAATGAATTAAATAATTCATTTTATAGGATCATGTCCACTTTTGCCCCATGGATGACATTTAGTAATTCTTTTAAAACCTAACCAAATCCCTTTTTTTAAACCAAACTTGATTATCGAATCTTTTGTGTATTCAGAACAAGTGGGTAAGTATCTACAATTATTTCCTAATAAAGGTGAAATAACATATTTATAGGCATCAATTAAGGTAATTGAGGAAGATGTTAATAATCTTTTCATCATAATATACTCAAATATTGTTTCAATTTATTTTGCATCTCGAAAAAGGAAGCCTTCAAAATTGACTGTTTTGCTATTAAAACATAACTATATTTTTCTTTAAACAAAATATTATCTTCTTTTAACAAGCTTGAGATTAATGCCCTCATCCTTCTTTTTGCCCTATTTCTTTTTACTGCATTACCAATTCTTTTAGTTGCTGTGAAACCAAATGTTAGCCCTTTATCAGAAATATTAGGATTTAAATACTCTTGTAAAATGAAATATTTGTTATGGGTTTTTTGCCCATACTTATTTGATAAAACAAAGTCTCTTCTCTTCTTTAAAGTTACAAGTTTCATTTTACCATCTCATAAGCTATTTACTTAACAAACAAGATATAGAAATAATTAAGAAAATTTAAGCTGAGAGCTTTTTTCTTCCTTTTGCTCTTCTACTACGAATTACATTTCTTCCACCAACAGTAGACATCCTGGATCTATATCCATGTCTTCTTTTTCTTACTAAATTACTAGGTTGAAATGTACGTTTCATTGTTTTCCTGTAGTAAATACAGCCTCTCGAATTAATTTAAATGTTTTAGACGCTTTGTATCAGTTAGTCAATATGATTATTTTTGTGTACGCTCAGAAATTGTAGGGGCTGGCTTCATTTCCATATCCCATGGAAAATATATCCATGTATCTTGAGAAACTTCTGTTATAAATGTATCAACCTGTTCCCTACCACTTGGCTTAGCATATACTGTTGCATAATGGGCATTAGGTAAACTTGATCTTATAGCTTTAATAGTTTCACCAGTATCTACAAGGTCATCAACTATTAGCCAACCTTCACCATTATCAACTACACTAGATTCTTTCAAAACTTTTATATCACCCTTAGTTTTTTGACTATAAGATAAAACACAAAAGGTATCGATTAATCTGATATCTAATTCTCTTGCTACTATGGCCGCAGGTACCAGCCCTCCTCTTGTAACAGCAATTATTCCTTTGTAAGGCTTCAGTTCCGATAAACGCCAAGCTAAAGCTTTGCTATTTCGATGAATCTCTTCCCAAGACACTGGAAAAGATTTATCATATGTATTTGTATTACTCATGTATTATATATAAACGTAAAGTTATTATTTTCTATACTAAAATTAACAAAAATATAATTTTTATTTTCTTACTTGATTATAACTATTTATGTAGATAACTATTATGAATATTTCATAAAGTGCGCTCGTAGCTCAGCTGGATAGAGCACTAGACTACGAATCTAGGGGTCAGGGGTTCGAATCCTCTCGAGCGCACCAATTCTCTTTCTTTTAATATCAATTACTTAAAAGAATAGATATTAAATACACCTCAGTGAATACTCAGTTTTGGCACAGATTTGACACAGTAAGGCAGTGAAATGTATACTAATTAGAGGTGAAAATATGATACAAAATTATATTAACTGGGAAAAAAAACAAATAGATTGGTGGAAAGAAAAACTTGGTGTTTCAGATCATGGAGTTGCCTGGATATCATTCATCAAGGGTGTTTTAGTAGGATTGTTAGTTTATCACTTTTTTATAATTTAAGATTTCAGAGGTAGTTAAATATTATGAGTAGAGATTTTAAGATTTTTTTGGGAGTTGCAGGTTTTTTAGTCTTATTAAAAGGTTATATATTTTTTAATATAAATCCTGCTATGTATCTCAACCCTATAATAAATTAATATTGATAAATTTACCCCTACTCCAAAAAATTCAAAAGTATATTAAGTATGGTTGTTACTTTATTATTTTTTTGTTGTTGATTTTTATTTGGATTAGATTTTCTTATGTGATTCATTTTTAGAAAAAATATAAAGTTACAAGAATTAACAAAACCCAGCAAAGGGTTTCTATACTCACAACTTTATAAAATGTTTTAAGTCCTTTTCCCATTTAAAATGTTCTTGTCTCTATTTAAACAAATATAAAATATCTTAAATAAAAGGTACGAAAATTGCATGAATTATAAAAGTAATTTTCCTCCCTTAAGATATAAGAGAGTCTTCGGACTCTCTTTTTATTTTACTTATCTTTTTTGGTTTACTCTAAAACGACACCATATAAGAACCATGAGAGTCAGAACTAAGGATTGTTTTAAGTGCAAATATCAGAACGAGGTCCTTTATCGATGTAGATATAAAGAACTTAAGGATTGGGTGTTTGTCTGTGGAAAATGTCTGCAAGAAGTCAAAACTGTATTTGTAGAAAGTTATCAATATGGTGGCACTTGGAAGAGTAAGAAGAAATAAACTATTTTACTCAGTGCAGCAGTTTACTGACTCACTACAACATCCATCACTGCAACAACTACTACTACACTCACCAGTGTTGCAACCATCACTACAACAACCATCTGCACAGCAAGTATCTTTGCAACAAGTATCTATTTTATCTGACAATTCATTCATTACAGAACTCCCATGTTAATAGTTACGACTATAAAGTTATATTATATAGGGGTAATTCTAAATTAGAAAGTTTTAATCTACATCTTATAATTCTTTTGATATTTTCTATCTGACTGATAAATCTAATCCTTACACTTCTGATATCTCTAATACAGTTATAACAAATAGACACCCACTCTTTATGATGTCCATATTTACATCTCCATAAAGTTTTGAATGGGTATTCACATTTATTACAAAAATAACTCATCGTTAAAATTATTCTTCCTTTAATTTTCTAGTACTTTTAAACAAAAAATACATATTTAAAAATGGTAACAATATTCCAAATACTGATAGTAGATAAGGATCAAGTTTTCCAAATGCAAAAAATAATCTTGTTTTCTCAACCATGTCACTAGCAAGTTCGTCACTTATCCCTAATGATATAATCAATAGAAAAAAGATAAACATGATTATGTTTAATGTCATGGCAATATAAAAAAATAATTTGTTCATTTGTATACAGCACCAATTTTGAAATAGTTACAATTTTGTTTAATAATTTAATCATAATCTATAAATGTAATAAGTATCAAATCTAAAACATCTCTCTAAACTGACAACCAAATCTTAATCTATAAACTAGGATTGTATCCAGAGAGAAATATCAATTGCTCTTTACCTTTAGTTACTATTTTGATTAGACTATTATTATGGATAAAAAAAATAAAATTTCTTGTTCTTGTGGTTCATGTGAATTGTTTTTAAATGATCCCTTGCCTAAATATTCAGTAATGTGTGCATGTGAAGATTGTAGACAGGCATTGCGATGGGCAGAAATAAATGGAGGCAAAAAACCTAAAGATATACTCTATTCTGTATATTTCCGTTCAGATATAAAGAGTTATATTGGTATTGATAATATGGTTGTAACCCAACTAAGAGGCGATGCAAGTTCGACAAGGATATATTGTAAAAATTGCTATTCTTGTTTTGCAGTTGACCACGTAAACTATCAAAATAATGTATTTATGATTCAACCTGATTATTGTAAGCAGAACTTTAACGTTCAAATACCACCATTAGCAGTCCTTAATTTACAAGATTATCCGGGAGAATTTGCTTGTTTAGAGTCTGATACTATTCCTGTTTTTCATTCAAGAAAATATCCTCAAGAAAGAAAAAGATTTTTATCCATTGAACCAATATCTGAGTATCTTACCCCACCAAAAATTCCTGCTGAAGGAATAACAATAAGAGAACTTATCACAAAAATTGGAAAAATTAGAGTTTTGGATTTAATTAGAGGTGATAATCTAGAGGAATTAGAGAATGAATAAGTTAATTCTTAAGCAGGAGGTTTTGGATGCGTATGATAGTTATGTTAAGGCATTTATAAAAGGAGATACAAAAGAAGTTGAAAACTATTTAAGTTTTCCCAACTATAGATTTCACGATGGTGAAATAAAAGAACTTAACGAGTTTCACTCTAACCTAGATGAATTAAAAAACAGAGGTTATAAAGATACAATTGCACTTAGTATTGATGTTGTAGAAATTAATGAAGAAAAAGCACATTTAGTTTTAAAAGAGGCATTGAGAGTTAAGGATAAAAATGAACCACTTGAAGAAATAAGTTCATTTTATATTTTTATTAAAGAAGATGATAAATGGAAAATAAAATTCAGTTCTGCTTTCTTTTTTCCTAAGTAATAATTAAATACCCTCAGATTTTGACACAGATTTGACACAGTCACACAGTAAAATATATAATAATTAAATAATAAATCTGTAAGAAAATATGGGTTTAAAGGGGTCAAATGGATGGAACACTAGACTACAAATTTAGGGGTCAGGGGTTCGAATCCTCTCGAGCTCACCACATTCATTTTAATCATAAGTGTTTACGTTTCATAACTATTTTAGTTATTTTATGAATTATGAAGATTATTTTTAGTAGAAAAGGTTTCGATAGTACTGCTGGTGGAATTCCAAGTATAAAAATAGAGAAAAATCTTCAAAGCCTTCCAATACCCTATAAAAAAAACACATTAACTACATACAATCATCTAAATTTAGGAAATGAAGTAAAGCAATTGTCTAAAAACAAAATTAGACCTACAGACACTTGCCACAATGATCCAAATTTATTAACTGGTTTGTTTGGACAAGCTGGTGCTGCACAGACACATTTAGAAAATAATAAGGTTGGAATTGGTGATTTATTTCTTTTTTGGGGATGGTTTAGAGAAACTAAGAAAATAAAAAATCAAATTTTATTTGATAAAAGAGACCCTGGTCACTATAGAATTTTTGGTTGGTTTCAGGTTGGTGAAATAATTAAACTGGGAGATAATCCAAGTTGGTATTTAAATGAGAACCCAAACTCAAATTCACATCCACACACAATTGGAAAATGGCCAAAAAATAATACCTTGTATATTGCAAAATCAAAATTAGAAGGCTTTGGTTTAAGAAATTTTCCAGGATTTGGAATTTTTAAAGCTACTCAATTGACTAATTTGAGCTTTGATCCTTTTATAAAAAAATCAAGATGGATTTGTCCTAAATGGTTAAACCCAAATCATAATGGTTGTGGAATGACATATCATAGTAATCTAGACAGATGGGGAGAAAATACAGTTGATATTGTCGGGAGAGGTCAGGAGTTTATTGCTAAACCTAAAGATAGGAAAGGATGTAAAAAATGGCTAATCTCAATCTTTAACACCAATAAAAATTGTAATTAAGTATTTTAGTTTAATTCAGATATGTTAAAGTTTTATATTATTTAAAATTTTAGGAATAGTAATGAGTAGGTTGGGCATAATTTTGATAATTTTATTTGTACTTTTTGTTTTTTTCCCAACGATGTCATACTGGATTAATCAGTGGAGCTTATAAACAATGTTTAAGTTGAATAGTTTTTGTAAAGAGTGTTTTGATCCACATAAAATAATTTGGAGCTGTAAAAAACACTTTTCTGAAAAAAATTGGATCTACCTTTGTGGGAATTGCATAAGATATTTTAAAAATATAAATGGCAAAAACTTTAGATCTCAATTTCAAAATATAAAATCTTTTATTAAGTGTAGATTATTGTTAAAAAAATTAGAACTTCCATTTTATGAATTAAAATAACAAATACTATGGAAGATATAATTTTTAAAATATTTATATTTTGTATGTTTATAATTTTAGGCGTATTAATTTTTGGTTTGTTAAAATGGATTTTTCAACAAATAAAATTATTTAACAAACACATTGATTTGAAAATTAAACTATTAATTATATTTCCAATAAGTGCTCTAATAATCATCCCTTGGTTGCTTATTCAAACCTTGATTTTAAATGGTTATACAGAATTAATAATAGCAATTATGATAGGCTCTGTCGGATCTCACTATATTTTTGGAAATGAAGAAAAAAATTAAATCTAAAACAAACAATTATATATTATGAAATAATAAAATTTTTATTGTTCAAGATGTAATTCCCCTTCTAAAAAGTTGTTCAAATGTAGCTACGATAAAAATGATAGTGATTATTTTTTTCTATGTGCCAAATGTGCATTTGAGTGTAGTAAAATTTTTAGAAGAACTTTTAAATCAAAATCTGGAAAGTTTGTTTCAATAGGTTTGCTAAAATCAAGGAAAGAAATAAGTTTTTTAAAATTTTAATAAAAAAATATCAAATAATGTTTACCTCTATTTTAAAGTTTGTTTAAATTACTATCATGAAAAAAGTTATAAATTTATATTCTAAATTTGACAAATTTGATGACTACTGGTCTCCAAAAGTAATATCTGAGATGAATAATTATCAATTCAAACTAATTAAAATAAAAGGGGAATTTATTAAACATCATCATTCAGACACAGATGAAGTTTTTATTGTAATCAAAGGTAGTATGAAAATAGAATTTGATACAGATATCATAGAAGTAAATGAAGGTGAAATGATAGTAGTACCTAAAGGAGTGGATCACAAACCAACGGCTGAATACGAGTGTCATGTGATGTTGGTAGAACCTAAAGGAATATTAAATACTGGTAACGTAAAAGGAGATTTAACAGCTCCTAATGATGAATGGATTTAAGTAATGATTTCAGTTTATATAAAATTCATTTGGATGATTGTTTTTACATTTCTAGTCTTTTTTGTTGTACGTTCTGTTAATAGTGAGACAATGGGTGATTTAATTTGGGAAAAAGGAATTTATTATAAAAAAAATACCAAAGTTCCTTTCAGTGGAAAAATAAATGGAAACATTAAAGGTCAGATCCAAGATGGAAAGAAAGAAGGTATATGGGTAAGATATTATAGTAATGGACAATTATTTTCGGTATCTAATTATAAAAAAGGAAGAAAAAATGGTGCCTGGACTACTTACAACAATAAGGGTCACTTAATAGAAAAAGGTCAATACAAAAATGATCTTGAAGAAGGTCCGTGGATACGTCTATTTGAAAATGGTAAAATTAGCTACAAAGGTAAGTTTGAAAATGGGAAAAAATTAGGATCTTGGGTTGCTTTCTATTATAATGGACAATTGAAATATAAAGGAAGTTATAAAAACGGAACAAAGGACGG